>NZ_JBKFGF010000099.1:0-1705 GCF_051233485.1 Massilia sp. LXY-6 | reverse complement strand
TGATTTCTCAAGGGTCGCTCACTCAAAATACTGACCGTTACTCATTGCTGAGCAACGTTATACTTTTTGTGAACATTTGATAATTTAAGCATTCAGCAGCGCTCAGTTAAAAAACTTCGCGACTGCTGGCACTTCATCAAACGCCCACACTTATCGACTGTTGATTGTTAAAGAACTTATTCGGTACTGCCTTGCTGCATTCTGCGAATCGTTTTGTTCGTCAGCAGCATAGGAGGAAGATTATGCCGTGTTTCGCTTAACTCGTCAACCCCTCGTTTTTCTTCAGCGCACTCGGTGTTATCAAAACACCTAGCTCAACTACTTGATTTCGTTCAGCTTTTCTCGCGCTGCAGAAGCAGGAGGCGAACTATAGCAAACCGACCAGCTATCGCGCAAGAGGTGTTCACGCACTCCCTATAAAAAACGACAGATTGGAAGACATGCCGTGTTGCAATGACTCCTGGGCAGCTTGGCTGGTTCAATCGTGCGTCCGGTTGAATACGGTCGTGTTTGACGTTACTGTCATCCCATGGACGATCAATCTTCTCAACAACAGAAAAACGACCAGGAAATGCGCGACATTATCGAAGAAGCGCGCTGCATCCTTCCCGGCCTCCAGGCAGTGTTCGGTTTTCAGACAATTGCGGTATTCAATGAACGGTTCACGGATCTCGAGACTTACGCGCAGACCTGTCACTTGGTAGGGCTGGGTTTGATGGTGCTGGCGATGGCGATGCTGATGACGCCCGCGGTCTACAACCGCGCCCAGCATGGTCGTGCGACTTCGCGGATGCTGCGCACTTCCCGCAAGAGTATTCGCGGCGGCCTGATACCGCTAGCTGTCGGACTATCGCTCGATATGTTGACGGTGATGTCGCTTGCAACTGACAGGCTCTCCCTCAGCATCGCTGCCGCGGTTGCCACTCTGTTGCTGTTTATGGGACTCTGGTATCTCGTGCCACGAAGCGATCCCATCCAGGTTAACGAACCGCGTTCCTGATTACTTACGGCAGTGCGGGGCGTTGTGTGAGGAGCCGAACAGATGAGAGCGCTTGCAACTGGATAATACCTGCATGGCCGGCGCATCAGATGCAGTGCCGGAAGGATTCCAGAACTGGGCGACACTCGCTTACCCGAAGTTCCGATATCGGGGGGAGCACAGAAGGTGGCGAGTGTAAGCCCAGCCGTTCATGCAGCGGCGATCATGGCAGCGATGCGCGAGCGGACTGTGTTCCTCCGACGCCGGCCATCCCTCTGCACACGGCTGGATGACGCGTACATGTGATCGCGACGGATATTCTTCGCGCTGCATGGATCGTCATCGCAGCGCCCGCCGGCTGGCGCGCATACGCGAGGCCGACGGGCGTGTCTGAAGCAAGCTCAGTCAAGTCGTGAGTTTGCGAACTCCGAGAAGATCACGATACCGGCGGATACCCTTCGATAGCCCGGCTGATTGACCTGCCGATTGCGCGAATCAATCCGTTGGGCGTTCGACACCAGCTCGGCATCGCACTCAACAATCCCACCGACCTTCACGCTGGCAAAGCCTCGACGCCTGCATTGTGCTCGAGCAGCCGCATCGCACGCTAGAAAGCAAAAAGCCCGCCCAGACTTAACTGGGCGGGCTCTGCTGAATAATTAGCCTGACGATAACCTACTTTCACACTGGTTGCAGCACTATCATCGGCGCAAAGTCGTTTCACGG
>NZ_JBKFGF010000098.1:0-1295 GCF_051233485.1 Massilia sp. LXY-6 | reverse complement strand
ACCCGGCATTGACTGCCAAGGTTATAGGGACAAGCCGTACGGGCAATTAGTATCGGTTAGCTTAATGCATTACTGCACTTCCACACCCGACCTATCAACGTCCTGGTCTCGAACGACCCTTCAAGGAGCTCAAGGCTCCGGGAAATCTCATCTCAAGGCGAGTTTCCCGCTTAGATGCTTTCAGCGGTTATCTCTTCCGAACTTAGCTACCCGGCAATGCCACTGGCGTGACAACCGGTACACCAGAGGTTCGTCCACTCCGGTCCTCTCGTACTAGGAGCAGCCCCCTTCAAATTTCCAACGCCCACGGCAGATAGGGACCAAACTGTCTCACGACGTTTTAAACCCAGCTCACGTACCACTTTAAATGGCGAACAGCCATACCCTTGGGACCGGCTACAGCCCCAGGATGTGATGAGCCGACATCGAGGTGCCAAACTCCCCCGTCGATATGAACTCTTGGGAGGAATCAGCCTGTTATCCCCAGAGTACCTTTTATCCGTTGAGCGATGGCCCTTCCATACAGAACCACCGGATCACTATGTCCTACTTTCGTACCTGCTCGACTTGTCGGTCTCGCAGTTAAGCACGCTTATGCCATTGCACTATTAGCACGATGTCCGACCGTACCTAGCGTACCTTCGAACTCCTCCGTTACACTTTAGGAGGAGACCGCCCCAGTCAAACTGCCTACCATGCACTGTCCCCGACCCGGATAACGGGCCAAGGTTAGAACCTCAAATGAACCAGGGTGGTATTTCAAGGATGGCTCCACGAGAACTGGCGTCCCCGCTTCAAAGCCTCCCACCTATCCTACACAGATTGATTCAAAGTCCAATGCAAAGCTACAGTAAAGGTTCATGGGGTCTTTCCGTCTAGCCGCGGGTAGATTGCATCATCACAAACATTTCAACTTCGCTGAGTCTCGGGAGGAGACAGTGTGGCCATCGTTACGCCATTCGTGCAGGTCGGAACTTACCCGACAAGGAATTTCGCTACCTTAGGACCGTTATAGTTACGGCCGCCGTTTACTGGGACTTCAATCAAGAGCTTGCACCCCATCATTTAATCTTCCAGCACCGGGCAGGCGTCACACCCTATACGTCCACTTTCGTGTTTGCAGAGTGCTGTGTTTTTATTAAACAGTCGCAGCCACCAGTTTATTGCAACCCTTTCACCCTTCCACAGTAAAGTGGTCAAGCTACCGGGGCGTACCTTATCCCGAAGTTACGGTACCAATTTGCCGAGTTCCTTCTCCCGAGTTCTCTCAAGCGCCTTAGAATACTCATCTCGCC
>NZ_JBKFGF010000097.1:0-502 GCF_051233485.1 Massilia sp. LXY-6 | reverse complement strand
CTCCCGAGTTCTCTCAAGCGCCTTAGAATACTCATCTCGCCCACCTGTGTCGGTTTGCGGTACGGTCTCGTATGACTGAAGCTTAGAGGCTTTTCTTGGAACCACTTCCGATTGCTTCGCAGCATAAAGCCGCTCGTCCCGATCCCTTGAATTACGTGCCCGGATTTGCCTAAGCACCTTCTATGAACCAGAAACTGACTATTCCAACAGTCAGACAACCTTCCGCGATCCGTCCCCCCATCGCATCATACGACGGTGCAGGAATATTAACCTGCTTCCCATCAGCTACGCATCTCTGCCTCGCCTTAGGGGCCGACTCACCCTGCTCCGATGAACGTTGAACAGGAAACCTTGGGCTTTCGGCGAGGGGGCTTTTCACCCCCTTTATCGCTACTCATGTCAGCATTCGCACTTCTGATACCTCCAGCATCCTTTACAAGACACCTTCGCAGGCTTACAGAACGCTCTCCTACCATATCGATCTTGATGCAAGCATCAGAAA
>NZ_JBKFGF010000096.1:0-1016 GCF_051233485.1 Massilia sp. LXY-6 | reverse complement strand
GCGAGAGGGCTTTTCACCCTCTTTATCGCTACTCATGTCAGCATTCGCACTTCTGATACCTCCAGCATCCTTTACAAGACACCTTCGCAGGCTTACAGAACGCTCTCCTACCATATGTCAAAAAGATATCCGCAGCTTCGGTGACTGGCTTAGCCCCGTTACATCTTCCGCGCAGGACGACTCGATCAGTGAGCTATTACGCTTTCTTTAAATGATGGCTGCTTCTAAGCCAACATCCTGACTGTTTTAGCCTTCCCACTTCGTTTTCCACTTAGCCAATCTTTGGGACCTTAGCTGGCGGTCTGGGTTGTTTCCCTCTTGACGCCGGACGTTAGCACCCGACGTCTGTCTCCCAAGCTCGCACTCATCGGTATTCGGAGTTTGCAATGGTTTGGTAAGTCGCAATGACCCCCTAGCCATAACAGTGCTCTACCCCCGATGGTGATACTTGAGGCACTACCTAAATAGTTTTCGGAGAGAACCAGCTATTTCCAGGTTTGTTTAGCCTTTCACCCCTACCCACAGCTCATCCCCTAATTTTTCAACATTAGTGGGTTCGGACCTCCAGGGCGTGTTACCGCACCTTCATCCTGGCCATGGGTAGATCACCTGGTTTCGGGTCTACACCCAGCGACTGTCGCCCTGTTCGGACTCGATTTCTCTACGGCTCCCCGATCTGGTTAACCTCGCCACTGAATGTAAGTCGCTGACCCATTATACAAAAGGTACGCCGTCACCCCACGAAGAGGCTCCGACTGTTTGTATGCACACGGTTTCAGGATCTATTTCACTCCCCTCCCGGGGTTCTTTTCGCCTTTCCCTCACGGTACTGGTTCACTATCGGTCGATTACGAGTATTTAGCCTTGGAGGATGGTCCCCCCATCTTCAGACAGGATTTCTCGTGTCCCGCCCTACTTGTCGTACGCTTAGTACCACCGTTCGGATTTCGTGTACGGGGCTATCACCCGCTATGGCGCCTATTTCCAGAGGCTTCCACTATCCGATCGACTATCAC
>NZ_JBKFGF010000095.1:0-2612 GCF_051233485.1 Massilia sp. LXY-6 | reverse complement strand
TGTGAACATTTGATAATTTAAGCATTCAGTATCACCGAAGCGATACTGGCACTTCATCAAACGCCCACACTTATCGACTGTTGATTGTTAAAGAACTTATTCGGTACTGCCTTGCTGCACTTGCGAATCGTTTTGTTCGTCAGCAGCAGAGAAGTGAGATTATGCCGTGTTTCGCTTAACTCGTCAACCCCTCGTTTTTCTTCAGCACCAGCGGTGTTATCAAAACACCTAGCTCAACTACTTGATTTCGTTCAGCTTTTCTCGTGCTGCAGAAGCAGGAGGCGAACTATAGCAAACCATGGTGCGAACGCACAAGTCCTTTCTGCGCGAAACTGCGACGAGAACACAACATGTCTCTCGACACGCTCGATCGCATCCTACCTTGCAAAAAGGATCGCCGCCGTCGAGCGACTACATCCCAAGAGGGCGCCAATGAATGAGGGAATAAAACGACAACAAATCGGTCGCGCCGCCAAACTTCTGTCCAACGGCACGGCTGTTTCCAGTTTGGAACTTGTAATTGCCCGCGACATAGAGCTGGCGGCCCGGCGGATCCGCATAGCGCGGGTCGTAGCCGACCTGGTGGCCCGCCGATGCACGCAGCGGCAGCGGCGACTGCTTGTCCAGCAGGTTTTACACCCAGACGCAGGGTGATGGCCTTATTGACGCGGTAGCGACCTTGCCAATCCAGGGTGATATACGACGGCACGTCGAGGCGGATCGTCTCATTCACATTGGTCGGAGTATTGCGCACCCTCACCGACGCATCGGTATAGCCGTTCCGGTAATTCAGCATGAGGGTGTTCGACAGCTTGCCGGTGTCGAGCGTGCCGCTGAGGCGTGCCAGGTTCCGGAAGGTGACGGAATTGTTTACATCGAAGAAATCCATGCTGTTGGTCCGCTGGTTATCCGTGCCCGGCAGCCTGTAGTCCGACCTGAGCATATGGGTGCCGTTGACGGTGGCGGTGAACGTAGCCCAGTCGAACTTGTAGCGCGACATGGCGTCCCAGTCGATGCCGCGATTATGCTGGCGGCCGATATTCACCGACAGCGACTTGAAAGCCCAGTAGGTGTTGCCGGTCGAGGGCTCGGTATAGGTGGTGAAGAGATCGCGGAATTTGACCGGATCGCCGAAGGCGTGCCGTTGTGAAATACCGGAAACAGCGTTGCGGATGGTCACGTCCCACAAGTCCAGGCCCATCGACAGCGATGGCGACGGCTCCAGGCGAATACCGACGCTGAACTGCTTCGAGGTTTCACCCAATCGTAGGTCCCGCATTTACCCGACACCGACTTGACGTTGGCCAGCTGCTGCGCGGTCAGATAAGGCGCGACATATTGGCTGGACATGGCCGAATTGGCCGCGATGGTGAACGGTGCAGTACTCGGCGCGATGCGCGCGGTGATGTCGAAGCGCGAGAACGCGAAATCGGCGAACAGCTGCAGCTTGTCGCTGACGTTCAAGGCGGCCTTCAGAAACAGGCTGTCGCGCTTGTTTTCCGCGACCACTTCGACGGTCTGGACGAAATCGAAGGCGCAGTTCTGAGTCGTTGCCGTATTGTTCAGGCTGACGTAGTTCATCTGCAGGCAGCTACCATTCTTTTTCAGGTACGGCGAAAACCCGACTGATGGAATGTTGTTGAAGGTTGCGGTAACGTTTGCCGGGATGGTCGCGGTACTGGTGCGGTCGTAGATATAGTGGTTGCCGCAGAAGTCGAAGGGAATATAGGACGTCTTTGCGAATTCGCGTTCGGTCGACTTGATCTGGCTTTGCTGGTCATGGCGGTAAGCGGCAAGGACGTTGAATCCCTTGGTTTCAAGGTTGCCGAAACCGTAGCTGGCGCTCACATACTCGAGTCGCCGGAGCGGCTTTCGGTCGGCGTATTGTAATTAGCCTCGATATGCCGCCTTACTGATTGCGCTTGAGGATGAAGTTGACCACGCCGGCGATAGCATCCGATCCGTACAGTGCGGAGGCGCCGTCGTTCAGGACTTCGACGCGCTCGATTGCACTCATCGGAATCGCCTGCAGATTGACCGTGCTGCCCGAACCCTGTGGGGCCAGGCGGCGGCCGTTCAGCAGAACCAGGGTATAGCTTTCGCCGCTATTGTGAATCGAGGCGGTCACGCGCCGCCGGAATCGGTGCCTGCTGAAATCGCGGAAATCGTGAAACCCTGCGTGGCGGACAGTACCTGGATCAGCTCGGCGACGTTGGTCGCGCCGGTTTTTGCGATCGTTTCCTGGCTCAGGATCTGAATCGGCAACGCTCCCTCGGCTGCGATACGTTTAATCGCCGAGCCGGTCACTTCGACAGGTTAAACCGCCTGCTCCTGGCTGAATGCGTGTCCTGCGGACAGTGTAACCTCTTGCTCTGTTGCAGGTCTATTATGTATTTACTGTAAATCATGCTTCATAAAAAAATCGTTATGTATGCGCTCAACAACGTTTCGGTAGGCATGTAAGAAGCAAATGCAGGATGAGTGGAAGGCGACCTTTCCGGCCGCCCAAAAGCAAAAAGCCCGCCCAGACTTAACTGGGCGGGCTCTGCTGAATAATTAGCCTGACGATAACCTACTTTCACACTGGTTGCAGCACTATCATCGGCGCAAAG
>NZ_JBKFGF010000094.1:0-370 GCF_051233485.1 Massilia sp. LXY-6 | reverse complement strand
AAAGCAAAAAGCCCGCCCAGACTTAACTGGGCGGGCTCTGCTGAATAATTAGCCTGACGATAACCTACTTTCACACTGGTTGCAGCACTATCATCGGCGCAAAGTCGTTTCACGGTCCTGTTCGGGATGGGAAGGGGTGGTACCGACTTGCTATGGTCATCAGGCATGACTTGTACGCGTGTCGCTTGTTGAAGCGTCACGCTGAATCCGGAAGAAGTAGTTTTGTATTCTGGTATCAACAAACAGCTGTCATTGACCCGGCATTGACTGCCAAGGTTATAGGGACAAGCCGTACGGGCAATTAGTATCGGTTAGCTTAATGCATTACTGCACTTCCACACCCGACCTATCAACGTCCTGGTCTCGAACG
>NZ_JBKFGF010000093.1:0-8560 GCF_051233485.1 Massilia sp. LXY-6 | reverse complement strand
CGACTTTGCGCCGATGATAGTGCTGCAACCAGTGTGAAAGTAGGTTATCGTCAGGCTAATTATTCAGCAGAGCCCGCCCAGTTAAGTCTGGGCGGGCTTTTTGCTTTTGGGCGGCGACAAATGCCGTCCGGCTGCGCAGCGGACAGGCTTGATGACTCAGCCGGATACTTTCTTTATTTCGCCGGCGCCGCGGCAGCTTCCGCAGTCAGCGTCGTCGCCAGCGTCGCACGCGCCTTCTCCGCATACTTGCGGCAGCCGTCGCGGTCGATGAAGGCCGCATTTCCGAGCTCCGCCTGCTTTGCCTTCTTCTCCCACAAACCACTGGCTTCCGGATGCGCACTCACCAGCACATCGCAGTCCAGCGATTCCACCGTCGCGATCGAGCGCACGACGTCTGCCCGCGCCTTCGGATAAAGCGGATTCTTGCTGAAACTCCTGCCGTCCGCAGCAACCGCAGTCACGCTGTCCGCGTACACCATGTTCATCGTCCGTCCGCCCTCGCTCGAGCGCCAGCTCCAACTGGTCGCACCCGCCGTATGCCCCGGAGTAAAGTGCGCGGTAATGGCCAGAGGCCCGAGCCTCACCACTTCGCCATCGTGCACCGCGCGCGTGTTGGCAACCGGCGCCATTGCTGCCAGATTCGGATATTGCGGGTCGCGCCTGTCCGGCTGGCCGGTACGCAGCACGCCTACGGAGGGTGGGCTGCCCATTACCATCGCGCCGCTCATCTTTTGCAGTTCGGCGATGCCACCGGCGTGATCGACATGTTCGTGCCCACTCAGGATATAGCGGATGTCCTCGACCTTGAAGCCGAGCTTGCGCACATGCCCGGCGATTTGTGCCGACGATCCTGTCGGCCCGCCATCGATGAGAACATGGCCGGCGGGCGAGGTGATCAGCACCGCACTGATGCCGCCGGTCCCGACATAATAGGTATTGCCATACACGGCAAAAGGATCTTGGGGTGCGTGCCAGTCCGCCGCACTGGCGGAGGCAAGGGAGGTAGCGAGCGTAATGGCCACGGCGAAGCTGATCGGTTTTCTCATGTTCAAAGTAAGAATGTGATGGCGAAAAAGCGATTGAAGCCACCTTCATTCTGCGCTGCGGTCGATGGCCCGGCAGCAGCCGGGTGACGAAACCCCGGTTTGGCGTGATAGCGGCGGCCGGCCAATCCGGCCCACGGGCATGCGCGCTGCTATACTTTTCCCGATGAATCAACGCGTCGATCACCCCGGCTTTTTCTCCGCGCCCCCTTCGGCTCCGCGCACCCTCGTGTCGACCGTGCTGCTGTGGGCAGCCATCAGCGTGCTGGGCGCGCTGCAGACCTACAGCGACAACCTGCGCGTCGGCATCGACAGCCATTATCCGGCCCTGCTGGCGACCTGGTTCGTCGAGTACGCGGTGCCGCTGATCGTCCTGAGCGCCGGTTTGAGCATGCTGCTGGCGCGCCGACCTGCCCTGATCGCGCGGCCATCCAACGTGTTCGCACTGTTCGTCGGGCTCGTGCTGGTGTTCCAGCCCGCCCAGTGGACCTACATGGCCTGGCTGCGCGGCTATCTGCACATCGCCAGCCTGGACGACGTCCGCCAGCTGTTCATGAAGATGCTGCTGGTCGGCTGGTTCTCGACCACCGGCACCTTCGCCGCCATCCTCGCGGTCCACTACTGGCGCCAGGTCCGCGAACGCGAACTGGCCTGGCAGCGCAGCCAGACCGACATGCTCAACCTGCGCCTGGCCTTGGAAGAGCAGCGCATGCTGGCCCTGCGCGCGCAGTTCGAGCCGCACTTCCTGTTCAATGCGCTGAATGCGATCAGCGCCCTGGTACGCGACGGCGACCGGACCCTGGCCCTCGGCGGGATCGGCCGCCTGAGCGACCTGCTGCGCTATGCGCTGTCGGCCAGCGTGCGCAGCACCGCAACCGTCGCCGCCGAGCTGCAGTTCGTGCGTGACTACCTCGATTTGCAGCGCCTGCGCTACGGCGACCGGCTGCAGGTCCACATCGACGGGGAGGGCAGGCTGCTGCACGAAGTGGAGTGTCCGCCGCTGCTGCTGCAGCCCTTGATCGAGAACGCCCTGCGCCATGACCTCGATTGCCGGCACAGTGGCGCGCCGAGCGACATCCGCCTGGGCTTCGTGCAGGATGGCGAGGTTCTCGTCATCCGCGTTACCAATCCCGTCAGCGCACAGGCTTCGCCGAATCCCGGCGCAGGACTCGGGCTGGCGAATACGCGGGAGCGCTTGAAGCTGATGCATCCGACCGCGTCGCTGTCCACCTCCCTGGCGGACGGTCGCTTCGTGGCCGAGGTCCGCCTGCCGCTCGAACGGGAGTGAACGATGACGGTACGCTACCTGATCGTCGACGATGAAGCGCCCAGCCGCGCCAATCTGCGCCTGGCCCTGGCTGCACATCCCGACTGGCTGCTGGTCGCCGAGTGCGACGGCGCCGCTGCCGCGCGTGCGGCCCTGGCCGCGCAGGACGTCGACGTGATCTTCCTCGACATCCAGATGCCGGTCGAATCCGGCCTCGTGCTCGCGCGCGAGGTCAGTCGCCTGCGCGAGCCGCCGCTGATCGTGTTCGCGACCGCCTATAGCGAGCATGCGGTCGACGCCTTCGAGGTGCACGCGCTCGACTACCTGCTCAAGCCCGTGAACGATGCGCGCCTGGCCCAGACCGTCGAGCGCATCGGCGCCATGCTGGGACAGCGGCAGCGCGAGGCCTATGGCGCGGCCCTGCGCGATTATGTCGCTGCCGATGCGGGTCGTGCCGTGGAAGGACTGGAGCGCATCAACGTGCGCTCAGTCGGCCGCATCGAGCAGGTGCGCGTGGACGACATCCTGTGGGTGGAATCGGCCGGCAACTACGTCGAGCTGCACCTGGAGGGGCGCACGGTACTGCATCGCATCACCCTGAACCGGCTGGAAGCGCTGCTCGCCCCTGGAGACTTTTTGCGCGTGCACCGCAGCGCGATCGTCCGGCGCAGCCAGATCGCGCGCCTGGAGACCGTCGGCGACGGCAGCTACCGGCTCGCGCTGCGCTGCGCTGCCACGGTGGCGGTCAGCGAACGCTACCTGGGCTCGTTGAAATCGGCGATGTGACGAATTGCCGGCGCACCGGGACGGCCATGCTGGTTTCGCCATCGACACCCTGCCTATACTGGCGTGTCACCAAGAACTGGAGAACACTTTGACCATCCGGCTGCAACCCGTCCGGCACCTCCCCCTTGCCTGTCTCTGCGTCTTCCTATTGCCGCCCGCAAGCCGCGCCGCCGTCAATGGCACCGATACCGCCGTTGTCCGCGCCGCCGTCGACCGTGCGATCCGGCCCCTGATGGCCCGGTACGACCTGCCCGGGATGGCGGTCGCCGTGACCGTGGACGGCCAGACGATGTTCTTCAACTATGGCCTGGCGTCGAAAGAACAGCATATCGCCGTCAGCGAGAACACGCTGTTCGAACTGGGCTCCGTCAGCAAGACCTTCACCGCAACCTTGGGATGCCATGCATGGGACCTGGGCAAGCTGTCTTTCGACGACCATCCCGGCAAGACCATGCCAGCGTTGAAAGGGAGCGCGATCGACCGCGCCAGCCTGCTCGAACTCGGCACCTACACGGCCGGCGGCCTGCCCCTGCAGATGCCGGACGAGGTCACGGACGAGACGCAGATGCTGGCGTACTTCCGCGGCTGGACCCCGGACGCGCCGCCCGGCACGCAGCGCCGCTATTCGAACCCGAGCATCGGCCTGTTCGGACATGCGGCGGCGCTCGCGCTGCGGTCGAATTTTGCCGATGCCGTCGAGGGCCAACTGTTCCCTGCGCTCGGCCTGACGCACAGCCATATCCGGATACCGGCGGCGGCGATGGCCGATTACGCCTGGGGCTATGACAGCAAGAACAGGCCGGTGCGGGTCAGCCCCGGCGTCTTCGATGCGGAAGCGTACGGCGTCAAGTCGAGCGCCGCCGACATGATCCGCTTCGTGCGGCAGAATATCGACCCAGGCCAGCTGCCGGAGCCGATGCGGCGCGCGGTGGACTGCACCCACACCGGCTACTTCCAGGTCGGCGACACCGTGCAGGGTCTCGGGTGGGAGCAATACCGCCTACCCGTGAGCCTGGCGGACCTGCAAGCCGGGAACGGCGACAAGATGAGCCGCGAAGCGAATCCGGCGACCAGGCTCCGGCCGCCGCAGGCCCCGGCGCGCGGAACACTGTTCAACAAGACCGGCGCCACCCGCGGTTTCGGCGCGTACGTGCTGTTCGTGCCCGAATACCGGGTCGGCATCGTCATGCTGGCGAATAAAAACTACCCGAATGCGGCGCGGGTCGAGGCGGCCCACGCCATCCTCGAGCAGCTGATCAAATAAGCTTGTCGGGCGTAATCGGCAGGTCGCGGATGCGCTTGCCGGTCGCGTGGTAGACCGCGTTGGCGATCGCCGCCGCCACCCCGGTGATGCCGATCTCGCCGACGCCCTTGGTACCCAGCTCGTTGATGTAGGCGTCGTGTTCGTCGACCATGGTGATGTCGATGCTGCCGATATCGGCATTGACGGGCAAGTGGTAGTCGGCCAGGTTGGCGTTCACTGCCCGTCCCACGCGCCAGTCCATTTCCGTCTTCTCCATCAATCCCATACCCAGGCCCCACACGATCCCGCCCATCAGCTGGCTGTGCGTGGTCTTGCGGTTGACGACGCGTCCCACGCCGTAGGCGGCGACGATGCGCGGCACCCGGATTGTGCCGAGGTCCGGATCCACGTGCACCTCGGCGAACACGGCGCCGAAAGCCTGCATGGCGTAGCGCTTCTTCTCGTCGCCCTGGTCGGCGTTCGCTTCGGCGGTCACCGGCTGCCCGCCGTTGCGCGACACCACGGCCGCGATCGCATCGCGCCGCGCCGGATCGGCTCTCGCGAACAGCCAGCCGCCGGCGGTGTCGACCTCGTTCGCGTTCAGGCCGTGCAGGCTGGATGCGGTATCGCCCAGCGCCGTCGCGATCAGCTTGTCGCGCGCCGCGCGCACGGCCTGGTGCACCGCCGGGCCGACGCTCGCGACGGTCTGCGAACCGCCCGATACCGGGGCTTCCGGAAAGCGCGTGTCGCCCAGCTCGACGCGCACGCGCGAGACGTCCACGCCGAGCGCATCGGCGGCGACCTGCGCCATGACGGTATAGGTGCCGGTGCCGAGATCGTGGGTGCCGCTGCGCACCAGCAGCGAACCGTCCGCATCGATCCTTGCTGAGGCCTTGGAGCCCTTGCGGTTGGCCGGATAGGAAGCGGTCGCCATCCCCCAGCCCACCTGGGTGCGGCCCGCGCGCATCGACCCGGGTTCGGGCGTGCGGCGCGCCCAGCCGAAGCGCTCGGCGCCGATCCGGTAGCACTCGCGCAGCGACTTGCTCGACCATGGAATGTCCTTCTCGGGATCCTTCTCCGCATAGTTCAGCAGGCGCAGCTGGACCGGGTCGACCTTCAGCGCATACGCCAGCTCGTCCATCGCCGACTCGAGCGCGAAGCTGCCGCTCGATTCACCCGGCGCCCGCATATAGGTCGGCACGCCCACGTTCAGGGTCGCCAGGCGCTGCGAGGTCTGCAGGCTCTCGCTCGCATAGGCCTTGCGTGTCACGGCCGTGCAGGGCTCGACGAAGTCGTCGACGAAGGAGGTGCTCGACACCGTGTGGTGCGTCACCGCCAGCAGCTTGCCCTCATTCGTGGCGCCCAGCCGCAGGCGTTGCTCGGTCAGCGGACGCGCGCCGACCGGGCCATACATCTGCGTGCGCTCGAGTACGATCTTGACCGGCACGCCGGCCATGCGCGAGGCCATCGCCGCCAGCATCACGTGCGACCAGGTCGAGCCCTTGCAGCCGAAGCCGCCGCCCACGAAAGGGCAGACCACGCGGATCTTTTCCGGGTCCATGCCGAAGGTCTGGGCGGCGGTGCGGCGCACGCCCGAGATGTTCTGGGTCGCGTCGTACAGGGTCAGCCGGTCGCCTTCCCAGTCGGCGATCGTCGCGTGCGGTTCGAGCGGGTTGTGGTTCTCCATCGGCGTCGTGTACACCAGGTCCAGTTTCTGTGCGGCGCGCTCCATGCTGCGCGCGACGTTGCCGCGTCCGGTGTCGGGCGGGCGGTCGGGCTGGGCTTCGGGACGGCGCAGCTTCATCTTGGCCTTGCGGAAGTCGAGTTGGGCCGGCTCCGCCGCATAGCGCACGTTCAGGCGGCGGGCGGCGTCGCGCGCGTGCTCGAAGGTGTCGGCCACGATGACGGCGACCGGTTGCGCGTTGTACAGGACGCGGTCGTCCTGCAGCAGCGAGAGCGCGGGATTCGGCGGCTGCTTTTTCTGGTCCGGTTTCGATTGTTCCTTGCCGCCCGAGCTGCCTTCGGACTTGCCCTGACTCTGCAGGCGCGGCGCGTTCTGGTGCGTCATCACCAGCATCACGCCGGGCATGCGTTTGACGCTGGCCACGTCGATGGCGACGATGCGGCCCTTGGGCACGGTCGACAGCACCATCATCCCGTGGGCCAGCCGCGGGATCTGGTGTTCGGCCGAGTAGGTGGCCCGGCCGGTGACCTTGAGCGGCCCATCCAGGCGGTCGATGCCCTGTCCGATCACACTCATGCGCTTTCCCCCTGGTTTTCCTGCGCTTCTCGCAAGGCACGCACGACGGCGCGCTCGGCGAGCTTGATCTTGTAGCCGTTGTCCTTGAAAGCCTGGGCGCCGTCGAGCAGCAGCTTGGCCGCCTGCGTGCAGCGCGCCTCGTCCAGCGGCTGGCCGGCCAGCAGCGCTTCCGCCGCCGGCACGCGCCACGGCTTGTGCGCGACGCCGCCGAGGGCGATGCGGGCCTGGCGCACTATCTCTCCATCCATCTCCAGTGCCGCCGCCGCCGAGACCAGCGCGAAGGCGTAGCTGTTCCGCTCCCTCACCTTGAGGTAGTGGGTATGGCGCGTAAAAGCCGGGGGCGGCAGATCCACCGCGGTGATCAGTTCGTCCGCATGCAGCAGCGTGTCGACTTGCGGCATGGTGCCCGGCAGGCGGTGGAACTCGCCGATCGGGATGCTGCGTTCGCCCTTCGGGCCGCTGACCTGGATCACCGCATCGAGGGCGGCCAGCGCGACGTTCATGTCGGACGGGTTCACCGCGATGCAGGCGCTGCTGGCGCCGAGGATCGCATGCATGCGGTTGACGCCTTCGCGCGCGCCGCAGCCGCTCCCGGGGGCACGCTTGTTACACATCGCGAACGCAGTATCCATGAAGTAGGGGCAGCGGGTGCGCTGCAGCAGGTTGCCGCCGATGGTCGCCATATTGCGCAGCTGGGCGGACGCGCCGGCCAGCAGGGCCTGGGTCAGCAGCGGATAGCGGCTGCGCACCAGCGGGTGGTTGGCGGTATCGCTGTTGCGGGCCAGGGCGCCGATGCGTAGGCCGCCGTTCGGCAGCTCGGCGATCCGGTCCAAGCCGATGTGGTTGATGTCGATGAGCCGCGCAGGCCGTTCGACGTCGCCCTTCATCAGGTCGAGCAGGTTGGTGCCGCCGCCGATGAACTTGGCGTTCGGCTGCTGGATCAGGCGGATCGCGCTGGCAGGGTCGCTGGCCTGGTCGAAGTCGATGGCGCGCATGCTGCCCTCCCTATGCCTTGGCCCGCGCCGCCGCCCGGATGGCGGTGACGATGTTGTTGTAGGCGCCGCAGCGGCACAGGTTGCCGCTCATGCGTTCACGGATCTCCGGATCGGTGAACGCGACCGTCTGCTGGCGCACGTCGGGCGTGACCGCGCTGGCCGTGCCGGCTTTCATTTCGGCGATGCAGGCGACGGCCGAGCAGATCTGGCCTGGGGTGCAGTAGCCGCACTGGAAGGCATCGTGCTCGATGAAGGCGGCCTGGATCGGCGCCAGTTCCTCGCCGCTGGCGATGCCTTCGATGGTCGTGATCTTCGCACCCTGGTGCATGACCGCCAGGGTCAGGCAGGAGTTGATGCGGCGCCCATCGACGAGGACGGTGCAGGCGCCGCACTGGCCGCGGTCGCAACCTTTCTTGGTGCCGGTCAGGTGCAGCACTTCGCGCAGGGCATCCAGCAGGGTGACGCGCGGTTCGAGCGACAGCTGGTGCTCGGCGCCGTTGATGTTCAGCGTGACCGGACGGGGTGGGACGAATGGTGCGGCCGGGGTGGCGTTTTTTGCTGGCGCTGCGCCGGCTGGCGCCAAAGGCAGCTGGCTGGCACCCGCGACGAGCAGGGCGGATTGCATGAAGCCGCGGCGTGAGGTGTCCACGTCGGCGAGCGTATTCACGTCTGCGACAGGATGGCTGGGTTGGTCTGACATCACAGGCTTTCGAAAGGGATGCGGCGGACGCATCGCAGGAGGCTGAGCAATTCATTATCTGCCGCGGTGAAATCAGTTCCGTTAGACCGCACACATAGCTGTCTCGTTCGTGTGCAAAAAAAGCGAGGTCAGGCCCTTGCGCATTCCCATACCGGTTTGCTATAGTTCGCCTCCTGCTTCTGCAGCGCGAGAAAAGCTGAACGAAATCAAGTAGTTGAGCTAGGTGTTTTGATAACACCGCTGGCGTTGAAGAAAAACGAGGGGTT
>NZ_JBKFGF010000092.1:0-9687 GCF_051233485.1 Massilia sp. LXY-6 | reverse complement strand
TGTGAACATTTGATAATTTAAGCATTCAGTATCACCGAAGCGATACTGGCACTTCATCAAACGCCCACACTTATCGACTGTTGATTGTTAAAGAACTTATTCGGTACTGCCTTGCCGCATTCTGCGAATCGTTGTGTTCGTCAGCAGCAGAGAAGTGAGATTATGCCGTATTTCGCTTAACTCGTCAACCCCTCGTTTTTCTTCAGCGCACTCGGCATGGCCGTTTATACAAGTTTAAATAGTTGATTCTATTAAACTTTTCGTGCGCTGCAGAAGCAGGAGGCGAACTATAGCAAACCAAGGCGGGAGAATGCAAGTGGGCTGTTGCGTGCTACATTAATCGGTAGTCGAGTTCCACCGATAGAGCCGCGGTACAGGGCCAACCAGGAGACATGGAATGACTTACCAGTTGCCGGCGCTTATCGCCAGTTCGCACCGCCGCTCACAATGTTACGGCCTGCGCGCCGACGCCCCTCCGGACTTCGATCCCCTGTCCGTTTCCGCTCTTTCGGCCCTGGTCGAGCAGAACCGCCTGCTCTACAACCACGCGCTGCCGGCGATGGAAACCCTGTACCAGCAGATCGCCAACACCCACAACTCGGTGCTGCTGACCGACGCCCGCGGTGTGATCCTGCACTCCCTTGGCGACGCCGACTTTCTGGAAAAAGCCAACCGCGTTGCGCTCACTCCGGGCGTCGACTGGTCCGAAGAGAGCAAGGGGACGAATGCGATCGGCACCGCGATCGCCGAACAGGCCCCGACCACCGTGCACGCCGACCAGCACTACCTGAGATCGAACCACTTCCTTACCTGCTCCGCGGCCCCGATCCTCGACCATCGCGGCAAGGTGGTCGGCGTGCTCGACGTCAGCGGCGACCGGCGCAGCTTCCACAAGCACACCATGGCCCTGGTGCGCATGTCGGCGCTGATGATCGAGAACCAGCTGTTCGCGGCCGCTTTCGAAAACGCGATCACCCTGCACTTCCACACGCGCCCGGAATTCATCGGCACGCTCATGGAAGGCATCGCTTCCTTCACGCCGGGCGGACGCTTCCTGGCGGCCAACCGCAACGGCCTGTTCCAGCTCGCCCTGGCCTACCCGGCGCTGCAGGCGCAGTCCTTCAGCTCCCTGTTCGGCCAGCCGGTATCCTCGCTCTACGATCACTACCGGAGCGCGGCGCCGGGCCTGCTCGACCTGTGCATGCACAACGGCGTGCGCGTGCGCGGCCGCGCCGAACTGCGCCTGACGCATGGTGCGCAGTTGCTGCACGATGAGCTGCCGGCCGACACGCCCGCCCTGCCCGCGCCCGCAGCGCCGTCCCGGGAAAGGCCCGCGGCACCCCAGCCGAGTTCCCGGCTGCAGGCCCTGAACACGGGCGACGCCCGTCTCGCGCAAGCGATCGCCAGGGTCGACAAAGTCCTCGGCCGGGGCGTGCCGATCCTGATCATGGGCGAAACCGGCACCGGCAAGGAATGGCTGGCCCAGGCCATCCACCAGGATTCGCCGCGCGCGCATGGCCCCTTCGTCGCGGTCAACTGCGCCGCGATTCCGGAAGCCCTGATCGAATCGGAGCTGTTCGGCTACGAGGAAGGCGCTTTCACGGGCGCACGCAGGAAAGGCGCCAGCGGCAGGATCGTGCAGGCGCATCGCGGCACCCTGTTCCTCGACGAGATCGGCGACATGCCGCTTGCCCTGCAGGCGCGCCTGCTGCGCGTGCTCGAGGAACGCAAGGTCATGCCGCTGGGTGGCGCCGGGCCGGTGGCGGTCGACGTCGAGCTGGTCTGCGCCACCAACCACGACCTGCGCAAGCGCATCGCCGACGGCCTATTCCGCGAAGACCTGTACTACCGCCTGAACGGGCTGGTGGTGAAGCTGCCGCCGCTGCGCGAACGCAGCGACCTCGATGCCATCGTCGCGCAGATGCTGGCCAGCGAAGGGCGGCGCGTGGCCGACGACGTCCTGCGGCTGTTCCGGCGCCACGCCTGGCCGGGCAACCTGCGCCAGCTCGCCAGCCTGTTGCGCACTGCGGCCCTGATGGCCGGCGACGAAGACGAGATCGGCCTGCATCACCTGCCGGACGATTTCCTGGACGACGCCGGGGATTCATCTCCAGCGGCGGCGCCGGTGCACGGCGCGGCCGGCGCCCGGCTCGACGCGCTGGAACTGAGCGCCATCCTGCGCACCCTCGACGCGCACGGCGGCAATGTGTCGGCCGCCGCGCGCGCCCTGGGTGTATCGCGTAACACCATCTACCGCAAGCTGCCGCAGGCTAAGTAGCCGACTGCGCGCGCAGCAGTGCGCACTCCTCGTCCGAGAACAGGCGCGAGCGGGTCAGGAAGCGCCTGCCCGTGCCGTTATCGAGCGAGAACATACCGCCGTTACCGGCCACCACATCGATGATCAGCTGGGTGTGCTGCCAATAGCCGAACTGCTCCCGTCCCATGTAGAAGGGCGTTCCGTCCAGGCTGCCCAGGCAGACGTCGGTGTCGCTGACGTTGAACTCTCCCGCCGGATAACACATCGGCGCGCTGCCGTCGCAGCAGCCGCCGGACTGGAAGAACATCAGCGGTCCGTGGCGCCCGCGCAGCTCGCCGATGAAGGCCAGCGCGGCGGGCGTCGCGGTCACGCGCGCGATCGGCGTGCTCATCGCGTCCTCAGAAGAAGCCGAGCGCCTTGGGGCTGTAACTCACCAGCAGGTTCTTGGTCTGCTGGTAGTGCTCGAGCATCATCTTGTGGTTCTCGCGGCCGATGCCCGACTGCTTGTAGCCGCCGAACGCGGCGTGCGCCGGATACAGGTGGTAGCAGTTGGTCCACACCCGTCCGGCCTGGATCGCGCGGCCGACGCGGAAGGCACGGCTGCCGTCGCGCGTCCACAGGCCGGCGCCGAGGCCGTACAGGGTGTCGTTGGCGATCCGCAGGGCGTCGGCTTCGTCCTTGAAAGTCGTCACCGACACCACCGGGCCGAAGATCTCTTCCTGGAAGATGCGCATCCGGTTGTCGCCCTTGAACACGGTCGGGCGCACGTAATAGCCGCCGGACAGCTCGCCCTCGTGGGTGGCGCGCTCGCCGCCGGCCAGTACCTCGGCGCCTTCCTGGCGGCCGATGTCGAGGTAGGACAGGATCTTCTCGAGCTGCTCCTGCGAGGCCTGGGCGCCGATCATGGTGCTTTCGTCGAGCGGATTGCCGGCCTTGATCTGCGCGACCCGCGCCAGCGCGCGCTCCATGAACTTCTCGTAGATCGATTCCTGTACCAGCACGCGCGACGGGCAGGTGCAGACCTCGCCCTGGTTCAGCGCGAACATGGCGAAACCTTCCAGGCACTTGTCGAAGAACTCGTCATCAAGCGCCATCACGTCCTCGAAGAAGATGTTGGGCGACTTCCCGCCCAGCTCCAGCGTCACCGGAATCAGGTTCTGCGCCGCGTACTGCATGATCAGGCGGCCGGTGCCGGTCTCGCCGGTGAAGGCGATCTTGGCGATGCGCTTGCTGGAGGCGAGCGGCTTGCCGGCTTCGAGGCCGAAGCCGTTGACGATGTTGATCACGCCGGCCGGCAGCAGGTCGGCGATCAGTTCCATCAGCACCATGATCGAGGCGGGCGTCTGTTCCGCCGGCTTGAGCACGACGCAGTTGCCGGCGGCGAGCGCAGGCGCCAGCTTCCACACCGCCATCAGGATCGGGAAGTTCCACGGGATGATCTGGCCGACCACGCCCAGCGGCTCATGGAAGTGGTAGGCATAGGTCTCGTGGTCGATGGTCGAGATCGCGCCTTCCTGGGTGCGGATACAGCCGGCAAAATAACGGAAGTGATCGATCGCCAGCGGCAGGTCGGCCGCCATGGTCTCGCGGATCGGCTTGCCGTTGTCGATGGTCTCGGCGGTTGCGAGCATCTTGAGGTTCTGCTCCATGCGGTCGGCGATTTTATTCAGGATGTTGGCGCGCTCGGCGGGCGAGGTCTTGCCCCAGGCGTCCTTGGCCGCATGGGCGGCATCGAGCGCGGCCTCGATGTCTTCGGCAGTCGAGCGTGCCACTTCGCAGAAGGGCTGGCCGGTAATCGGCGTCACGTTGGCGAAGTACTCGCCCTTGACGGGAGCGACGAAGCGTCCGCCGATGAAGTTGTCGTAGCGCTGACGGAAGGGATTTGCGACGCCGAGTTTGCCGATGTCTGCCAGGTTCATGTCATCCTCTTTTCTCGTTGGTTGTGCGGCCCGCTGGCCGGTGTGTGCGACACCGCCGCACTCTCGCAAGCGCCGTGCCAGCCCGGCGTTATCTGTGGCGCCGAGTGGCGGGCCGCCGCTGCCCGCCAGGAATGCGTCACGCTCCGGAGCACCTGCTCCAGATTGACACAGCCTGGTGGAGCAAGGGGACAACGGATTTCCGGCCCCGCAGGTATAGTTCGGAACGGGATCACGGAGAAAAGATGAAACGTCACGTACTCGCTGCAAGCATCGTCGCTGCACTGTCCACCTGGTATTCGCCGCTTGCCGTTGCGGACGAAGGCGCAAGCACAAGCATCCCGGTCGTGGTGGTGACGGCCAGCCGTACCGAACGGCTGAGTTTCGACCTGCCGGCCTCGATCGACGTGATCGGCGCCGAACAGATCGGGGCGGCCGAGCCGCGCGTGAATGCGTCCGAAGCCCTGGCCGCGGTGCCGGGCCTGGTGGCGCAGAACCGCCAGAACTATGCGCAGGACTTGCAGATCTCGTCGCGCGGCTTCGGCGCCCGCTCGGCCTTCGGCGTGCGCGGCGTACGCCTGATCGCCGACGGCATCCCGGCCACCATGCCCGACGGCCAGGGCCAGGCCGCCACCTTCGACCTCGACCTGGCCGAACGCATCGAAGTGCTGCGCGGTCCCTTCTCGGCCCTGTACGGCAACCATTCGGGCGGCGTGATCCAGATGTTCACGCGCGACCCGAAAGGCGCGCCGCAAGTGGAAATGAACGTCAGCGCCGGCAGCTACGGCAGCCACAAGACCGACCTGAACGCGAGCGGCAGCGCGGGCGGCGTCGGCTACCTGCTGGACGCCTCCCGCTTCGATACCGACGGCTACCGCAGCCACAGCGCCGCGCGTCGCGACCAGGCCTATGCCAAGCTGAGCTTCGCGCCGAGCGCCACCAGCCGGCTGGTCCTCGTCGCCGGCGGGCTGCGCCAGGATGACACCCAGGATCCGCTCGGTGTCAGCTGGGCCACCTGGCAGCGCGACCCGCGCGCGGGCGAGATCGACACCAGCGACCCTCGCAGTCCGCAGCGCACCTTCGCGGAACGCTACAACACCCGCAAGAGCATCGACCACCAGCAGCTGGGCGCCACCTGGGAGCAGCGCTTCGGCAGCGACCGGCTGCGTGTGACCGCTTACGTCGGCAACCGCCGCGTGATCCAGTACCAGGCCTTCTCGCAAGGCTTCCAGGCGCCGCCCAGCCATTCGGGCGGCGTGGTCGATTTCGATCGCGACTTCCACGGCATCGACGCCAACTGGAACATGTCGCGCGACCTCCTCGGCGGCACGCTGCGCTCGACCTTCGGCATCGAGGCCGGCGCGTCGAGCGACAACCGCAAGGGCTACGAGAACTTCGTCGGCAGCCAGCTCGGCGTCCAGGGCCGCCTGCGCCGCGACGAGCAGGACGACGTCAAGAACCTGGATCCGTATGCCCAGTTCGAATGGGAGCGCGAGCGCTGGGTGCTGAGCGCCGGCCTGCGCCACAGCCGGGTCGATTTCGACGTCGAGGACCGCTACCTCGCCAACGGCAACGACAGCGGCAGCGTCAGCTACCGCCACACGACGCCGCTGCTCGGCGTGCTCTACAAGGTGGCTCCGGGCCTGAACGTCTACGCCAGCGCGGCGCGCGGCTTCGAGACCCCGACCCTGAACGAGGTGTTTTATTCCGGCGTCGGCGGCGGCTTCAATTTCTCGCTGGCGCCGGCCGAAAGCACGCACCTGGAGTTCGGCGTGAAGGCCGTGCCGCTCGAGGGCGTGCGCATCAATGCCGCCGTGTTCCAGGTGAAAACCAGCGACGAGCTGGTGGTCGATAGCTCTGCCGGCGGGCGGACCAGCTACCGCAACGCCAGCGCGACCCTGCGCCAGGGCGGAGAACTGTCGCTCGATGCCGAGTGGCGGCACGACTGGAGCGGCCGGCTGGCCCTGAGCGTGCTGCGCGCCGTGTACCACGAAGGCTTCGGCACCGTGCTCGCCGGCAGCCGCCTGCCGGGCGTGCCGAACGCCAGCCTGTACGGCGAACTTGGCTGGAAGGACAGCGCCGACCGCTATGGCGCCGCGCTCGAGACCATCGCGAACACGAAGCTGTATCCGGACGATGCCAACCAGGCCAATCCGGCGCCGGGCTACATGATCGCCAACCTGCGCGTGCAGGCGCAGCAGCAGCTCGGCGCCTGGCGGGTGAAGGAATATGCGCGCGTGAACAACCTGTTCGACCGCAATTACATCGGCTCGGTGATCGTCGGCGACAGCAACCGCCGCTACTACGAAGCCGCGCCGGGCCGCAACTGGGTGGTCGGCGCGAGCATGCAGTATCGCTTCTAGAGCGCCTGCGCGGGAATGCGCACGTCGGGATACAGGCGGTTCAACACGTCACCGACAACCGTCGTCAGCAAACTGTAGAGCCGTCCGTCGTCCTTGCCACCCTGCGTGCGCAACTCCTGCCAGAGGCGATCGAGGTCCGGGCAATGCGCCTGCAGCGCCTCCTCCACCGCCGCCTGCCAGAACGGCGGCGCCTCCCCTTCGACGAAATTGCCGCGGCCGCGCCCGAAGTGGGCGACGGCCAGGTAGCGCAGGATGCTGCCGACCATCAGCGTGCGCAGGAAAGGCGGCGCGAACTGCACGGTCGGATGGTTGCGGTCGGTCGTCGTATTGAAGCCCCAGGCGGCACCGGCCATCGTCAGCGCACCGACGATCGCGCCCAACAGTGCGCCGCCACCCAGCGTCAATCCGCCGGCCATCAGGTCGGCCGACAGCCCCGTCGCCGCACCCGAGACGACTGCGCCGAGCAGACCGGCCTGGGTCTTGTCGAGCGGAGCGCGGACCTTGAAATTGTCGCGCACGCGGGCATTGATGCGCGCCGCATCGCCGGGATCGAGCCGGTGCAGGGTCAGCAGGCGTGTGGTGGCCTGGGCGATCCGCTCCTCAAGCCGCTCGACGAGGCGCGCCATCGCCGCTTCCTGGCGGCGCGCATCCGACTTGCCCAGCTTGACCGCCTTCAGCGCCGACTGCAGCAGGCCGCCGCTCTCTTCGGGAATGGCTTCGCTGTCGCGCACCGCCGCCGCCAGCTGTTCCGCAGTGATGCGCAGCGAGGCGTGGTAGCGGGCCAGGCTGTTCGCTTCCCAGGCCGCAAGCAGGCGCGCATAGCCGGCGCGCTTCGGTTCCGGTACCAGCTTGCCGACGGCTTCGTAGAACACGTGTTCGTGCACCCAGCAGCGCGCGAAAGCGTCGAGTGCGAGCACCTCGCGCACGATGGGATACTGGTCGAGGTGCTGCTTCCACAAGCTTTGTTCGGCGTGTTCCTCGCCCGCCGGGCGCGGCGGTCCCAGTTGGTTGAGCAAGACCGCCACCGGCTTGCCGAGCCACTCCAGAATGCGCATCTCGGCCGGCAGGTAGCCGGCGTCGCGCGGGTGCTCACTCGAATTCACCAGGTAAAGGACGACATCGGCCTCGTCGCGTGCGGCGCGCAAGGCCTGCTGGCTGAGCCAGAACGGGCGGTCGCGGTAGCGGTCCAAGACTTCGCGCAGAAACCAGCCGATCGGATTGCCCGACATCGCCAGGCGCTTGAACAGGCGCACCGAATCGCCGAAACCCGGGGTGTCCCACAACAGCAGGCTGTCGCCCTGCTCCGTGGACTGCAGCAGGTGCGCTTCGGAGAAGGTAGTCACGTGGGCGGCGTCGCGCACTTCGCCGACGTCCATCCCGACCAGGGTGCGCGCAAGCGTGGTCTTGCCGTTGTTCGTGTGCGAGACGAGCGCAAACTGGACCTTGGCCGGCTCGCTCATCGTGTCCCCGCCGCGGCAAAGCCACCATCGGTACCGGCCGCGTATTTGGCCGGTTGCAGCAGGTTCACCACCGTTACCGGGACCTGGTGATACGTGCAGAACTGGCGCCACAGGGCAATCCGTTCGGCCAGGCGCGCATCCGCCCCGGCTTGCCCGACCGCGCGTTCGGTCAGCGCGGATTCGTCGAGCAGCACGCCGACGCCGCCGGGCAGCTGGCGCGCGATCGCGGACAGCAGCGCGCCCTGGTTTTCCTGTTCGGGCGTGGCGGCCAGGTTGAACAGCACCACGCTCACGGTTCTTGTATCGCCGGTCTCCGGGTGCAGGTCCTGCAGAAGGGCCTTGGGATCTTCACCGTATGGCAGCGAGGGCCGCAGCATGACGCGCGTCTGCTCGCCGAACATCGCGGCCGCGATCTCGGACAGGCCGCGGTCGCGGCGTTCGTCGAGCGTGAAGCTGTAGGGCAGCACACGAAGCGTCACGGGTGCGGGACCTGCGCCGATGTGGTCGGCGAGTTTGAGGTAGTACGGCTGCTGCAGGTCGATCGGGAAGCGCCGCGCGAGCCGCGCCGCACGCCAGCCGGCGAACAGCGACAGGAGCAGGCGCGGCAGGATCACCAGCAGCAGCAGGGTCGCGGCGTACAGGTGCACCCAGCGTGCGCCGCCGGCGCTTGATGGCTCCTGCACGAAACGCAGGGCCTGCACGTCGGCGACGCTGAAGCCTTCGATCGGGAACAGGAACAGGGCGGGCGCGAACAGCCAGGAGAGCAGCGTATGGACCTGGCTCGCATCGAGGAAAGTGCTTTCCCAGCCGGCGGCGTACTGCGTCAGCAGGCCGCGCCCATACAAGGAAATGATGGCGCCGAGTGCGAACGCGGCGGCGGACAGGTGAACCGCGCGGCTCAGTCGCGCATGGGTCAGCTTCCAGGAGAGCTGGGTCCATTCGACGGTGTATTGGCCGAGGGCGGCCGCCAGCGGCGCCGGCAGCTTGCGCGGCAGCCTGGCCTTTCCGACGCTGAGCCTGCGCATCAGTTCCGGGCCGGCCCAGCCCGTGCGTTTCGATGGGAAGAACATCCAGACGAGCAGGATCACGTAGACCAGCAGGTTCCAGCCGATGATCAGCAGGAGTGGCGCCGACAGCAGGTCGACGCGGTGCGGGTCGGCGATGTGGTCGATGGCGGCACCTAGAATCAGGGCGAACAGCGGCAGCAGAACGGACAGCATCGGCAGCAAAGGGCGCCGATGCAGGAAGGCGCGAAAGGCGGGCGTGCGTTCGGCGAGGCGCTTGAGGATCTGCTCGGAGCGCTGTTCCAGGAAGTGGTCGAGCGTGAGCGCGGATTTGCTGTCGGCCGCGGCCCACTGCGCGAGTTCGCGCGCGCTGCGGCTGGCATACAGACGGTCGTCGTCGCTCAGGACCTCATGTTTGATGTCCGACGTCTCGATGGCGCGGACCAGGGTCACTTTTCTCGCAACCTGTTCTTTCATGCTGTTGGCCTTAATGGTTAGACAACAGCCGCATTGTGCCGCAAATCGTCATGGGGTGACGGATAGCACGATCAGACAGGAGCGGGATGCCGCTTTCGGCCGCCCAAAAGCAAAAAGCCCGCCCAGACTTAACTGGGCGGGCTCTGCTGAATAATTAGCCTGACGATAACCTACTTTCACACTGGTTGCAGCACTATCATCGGCGCAAAG
>NZ_JBKFGF010000091.1:0-3473 GCF_051233485.1 Massilia sp. LXY-6 | reverse complement strand
CTTTGCGCCGATGATAGTGCTGCAACCAGTGTGAAAGTAGGTTATCGTCAGGCTAATTATTCAGCAGAGCCCGCCCAGTTAAGTCTGGGCGGGCTTTTTGCTTTTGGGCGGCCGACTGCTATAGTCAACACCGGCTCGCCCGGAAATAGCGTGGCCGCCTCCCATCCACATCTTTTCTCTCGGCGGCATATGGAGATACGGCATGGCGAAAGCGACAGGCATGTGCATGGCCGTCAAGCTGAGGCAAACTCCTGTCGTTCTCTACTCGGCAAAATCGATAAGTTTTAGCAGAACGATAGAAGTACTTTATTGCCTCTTCAGGTCCATCAGACGCTCCAGCAAGGGAGCGCTCACATCCGCGATCCGGTCCAGGCTCGCTTCGCGCAGGGCCGCCGCGTCCACCGCGTGTTCGCTGTCCAGTCCGGCCCAGCGCAGCAGCGCGGCGCAAGCGGATGCATTGTCGAACATCCCGTGCAGATAGCTGCCCAGGACCTGGCCGTCGTCCGAGCATGCGCCCTCGGCGCGGCCGTCGATCTCGAATGCCGGACGGGATAGTGCGGCGCCGTTCGATACGCCCATGTGGATTTCGTATCCGCCCACGGCAGCGCCCTCGGACGCCGGATCGAAGACGCAGCAGCCGCAGACCTGCACCAGGCGTTTTTCTCCGGTGAGCGTCGTCTGCAGGTCGAGCAGGCCGAGCGCCTCGGATCGCCCGGCCGCGCCCTCCACACCCAGCGGATCGTCGACGAAGCGCCCCAGCATCTGGAAGCCGCCGCAGATGCCGATCACCTTGCCGCCATAGCGCAGGTGGCGACGGATGGCGTCCGACCAGCCCTGTTGCTTCAGCCAGGCCAGGTCGGCACGCGTGTTCTTGCTGCCAGGGAGGATGATCAGGTCGGCGCCGATGCCGAGGCCAACTCGCGGTTCGCCCTCGCGCACGAAGCGAAGGTCGACGTCGGGGTGAAAGCGCAGCGGGTCGAAGTCGGTGTGGTTGCTCATCCGCGGCGTGCTTGGCACGACCACGCGGAACTTCCCCTCGCGCCGCGTCACGCCCTGCACGGCGTCCTCTGCATCGAGGTAGAGCCCGTGCAGGTAGGGCAGCACCGCCAGCACGGGTTTGCCGGTCTCGCGCTCCAGCCACTCCAGTCCGGGCTCGAGCAGCTTGATGTCGCCGCGGAAGCGGTTGATCACGAAGCCGACGATGCGTTGGCGTTCGCTCTCCGACAGACAGGCGAGGGTGCCGACGAAGTGGGCGAACACGCCGCCGCGGTCGATGTCGGCCACCAGCACGACCGGACAATCGACCGCCTCGGCAAAGCCCATGTTGGCGATGTCGCGGTCGCGCAGATTGATTTCCGCCGGGCTGCCGGCGCCTTCGACCACGATGGCCTCGTACTGCGCCCGCAGCCGCGCATGCGATTCCAGGACCGCGGCCATCGCCACCGTCTTGTACTGGTGGTAGTCGCGCGCATTCATCTCCGCGCGTACGCGGCCATGGATGATGACCTGGGCGCCGGTGTCGCTCGACGGTTTCAACAACACCGGATTGAAATCGGTATGCGGTTCGACGCCGGCGGCGATCGCCTGCAGGGCCTGGGCGCGTCCGATCTCGCCGCCATCCTGCGTGACCGCGCTGTTGAGTGCCATGTTCTGCGGCTTGAACGGCGCGACCTTCACGCCGGCGCGCCTCAAGAGCCGGCACAGTGCGGCGACCACCGTGCTCTTGCCGGCATCGGACGTGGTCCCCTGAATCATCAGGGTGGAGTAAGGGAAGCCTGTCATTTGCTGCGGTGCTGGCGCGCCAGCTCCAGTTTCTCGCACAGCATCGTCGCACCCGCGATCATGCGCGGACCGGAGCGGTTCACGAGGTTGCCGTCGATGGTGAACAGGTTATCGTTGCGCACCGCCAGCAGCGTGCCGTAGGGCTTCCACATACTGACGCCGCCGTAGTTCTTCTCGGCCGTGGCGAAGATCGCTTCTGGATTCTCCTGCAGCACGCCCTCGACGCCGACCACCGGCGCCGTCACCGGCAACTTCGCGAAGATGTTCTCGCCGCCGCACAGGCGCAACGCGTCGCTGACGATGTGCTTGCCGTTGAGGGTGTACAGCGGCTTGTCCCACACCTGGTAGAAGACGCGCACTGTCGGGCGGTTTGCATAACGTCCGCGCAGCTTGGCCAGCTGGCCGCGCAGTCCGGCCGCCGCCGGGCCGGCCACCTTGTCGGTGCCCATCAGCTGCCCGAGCCTGGCGACGCTTTCCGGGATATCGTCGAGCTTTTGCGGCTCGCTGTGGAACAATGGCACCCCGAGCTTGCGCACCATCTCGATCTGGCGCTCCGAGCTGCCGTGCCGCCAGACGACGATCAGGTCCGGCTTGAGCGCCATGATGCGTTCCAGGTCGACCTCGCGGTTGCTGCCGATCTGCGGAATCTTCTTCGCCTCTTCCGGAAAATCGCTGTAGGCGACGACCCCGACCACATGGCTGCCGCCGCCGGCCGCAAACAGCATTTCGGTGACGTGCGGGGCCAGCGAAATTACGCGCTGCGCCGGTTTTTGCAAGCTCACGAGATTGCCGTCGTCGTCCTTGACGGTGATGGTTGCGTGAGCCTGGGTCGCCGCCAGCGCGGCAAGGAAAATCAGTGCTGTCGATGGTTTCATCGCTTGGTCCATTCTTGAAGTGCGTGTTCGACGCGGTCCCAGTCGCGTTCCCGGGACGGCAGGCCGAGGCGGATCCCGCGGGCTCCTTGGCGGAACAGGCGCACCCAGATTGCGTGGCCCGCCATGTGGTCATGAAAATCTTCGGGTCGGTCTTCCGGCCACCAGTGAAACAGCGGCGTGCCGGAGGCCTGGATGCCGTGGTCCGCGAGCAGGTCGCGCAGCCGCGCGCCGTCGCGCGCCAGGCGTTCCCGGGCAGCGTGCTGCCAGCGTGCGTCGCGCAGTGCCGCCAGTGCAATGTGCTGGGCCGGACCGCTGACCGCCCATGGGCCGAGCAGGTCGGCCAATGCCGCCAGCAGCGGCGCCTCGGCCGCCACGAAGCCCAGCCGCAGTCCGGCCAGGCCGAAGAACTTGCCGACCGAGCGCAGCACGACCAGCCCTGGCTGCCCGGCATGCGCGGCGACGCTCAGCGCCGGCGCGGTGTCGCCGAAAGCTTCGTCGACCACCAGCCAGCCGCCGCGTGCCGCCAGTGCAAGCGCCCAGCGTAGCAGGACTGCGGGCGGGACGACGTCTCCGGTCGGGTTGTTCGGATTGCAGACCACGACGACGTCGCTGTCCTGCACCGCATCGTCGAGCATGGAATAGCCGGCCTGGCGTAGCGAATGCCCATGCAGCGACCAGTGATGGGCGTGTTCGGCATACGAGGGCGCGGCCACCGTCACCCGCGAGGGCGCCCGCAGCCGCGGCAGGGCCTGGATCGCCGCCTGGGTGCCGGCGACCGGCAGCAGCGCAGGCGCGCCGTAATAGGCGCACGCGGCA
>NZ_JBKFGF010000090.1:0-10546 GCF_051233485.1 Massilia sp. LXY-6 | reverse complement strand
ATACGAGGGCGCGGCCACCGTCACCCGCGAGGGCGCCCGCAGCCGCGGCAGGGCCTGGATCGCCGCCTGGGTGCCGGCGACCGGCAGCAGCGCAGGCGCGCCGTAATAGGCGCACGCGGCATCGACCAGCGCGGGGTCCGCTTCCGGCAGCCGGTGCCAGGCATCAGGAGGCACCGGCGGCGCCGGATAGCCGATCGGGTGGAGGCCGGTCGACAGGTCGATCCAATCCTCGCCGCCGTAGCGCCGTTGCGCCTCGCGCAGCTTGCCACCATGTTCAAGCATGTGGGGCTCCGCTCAGGTGCAGGAATGTGCCGAGGGCGAGGGCGATGGCTGTCCACAGCAGGGCTGTGCGGAAGACCAGGCGCCAGGCACGCGGGATGTCTGCGGCGGTGGCGGCGCGGCCGGCACCCAGCACCGGCCGCAGCTCGACTTCGCCGTCATAGGTGGCGGCGCCGCCCAGGCTGATGCCGAGCGCGCCGGCGCCGCTGGCCATTACCGGACCCGCGTTCGGGCTGCTCCAGGCCTTCGCCTGCGCGCGCCAGCAGCGCAGCGCGCGCAGCCTGCCGCCCGGCGCCAGCAGCGCATACGACAGTGCGGTCAGGCGTGCCGGCGCATAGTTCAGCAGGTCGTCGACGCGTGCGGCCACGCGGCCGAACAGATTGAAGCGCGTATTCCGGTAGCCCCACATCGCATCCAGTGTGTTCGCCAGCCGGAACAGCAGGGCGCCGGCACCGCCACCCACCAGGAACCAGAACAGGGTGCCGAACACGGCGTCGTTGCCGTTTTCGAGCAGCGACTCGGCGCCGGCTTTCGCCAGGTCGGCCGCGCTGGCCTGCGTGGTGTCGCGGCTGACGATGCGCGCAGTCAGCCGGCGCGCATGCGGCAGGTCGTCTTGCGCCAGCGCCGCATGGATGGGCAAAGCATGGTCGCGCAGGCTGCGCAGCCCGAGGCACAGGTAGAGCAGCAGCGCGTGGAGCGCCAGGCCGGCGATTCCTGAGTTGGCGCACAGCCAGGCGGCCATCGCCGTCAGCGGCAGCACCGCCAGCACCCAGCCGGTGGCGCCGCGCGCGATGCGCCAGCCGCCGAGATTCAGGTGCCGCTCCAGCCACTGCGCCATCCGGCCGAAACCCACCAATGGATGGCAGCGCCGCGCCTCTCCCAGCAGCAGGTCGAGCGCAATCCCCGCCGCCAGCAGCAGCGCGATGGCGAGCGGCGGCAGCCCGCTCAGCATGGACCACCCTTCAGGGCCAGCGGCAGCCCGGCGGCCACGAATAGCACCCGCTCGCAGCGCGCCGCCAGCTCCTGGTTCAGGCGGCCCGCTTCGTCGACGAACGCACGCGAGACCGCGCCGACCGGCACGATCCCCATGCCGACTTCGTTCGACACGAACACGACTTCGCCGGGCGACGGTTCGTCCAGCCACGCGAGCAGGTCGGCGCGCTCCCGGGAGAACAGGGGTGGCAGCGCGATGGCGCCGACGTCCGGGTAGTCCCGCTGCGACGAAAACATCAGGTTGCTGAGCCACAGGGTCAGGCAATCGACCAGCACGATGCGCTCCGGCGCGCACAGACGGCGCAGGGTGGCGGCGAGCGCGGTCGCTTCCTCCACCGTCTGCCATTCGGGCGGCCGGCGTGCGCGATGGTGGACGATGCGCTCCGCCATCTCGGCGTCGCCGGCGTGCGAGGTGGCGACATACACGACCTTCTTGCCGGACTCCCGCGCCAGGCGCTCGGCAAGAAGGCTCTTGCCGGAACGGGCGCCGCCGAACACCAGGGTACGGCTCATGGCGCCGCCTTCGCGAACAGGCCGGCCGCGGCCAGCGGGTTCGAGGCGAAGAAGCCGTGGAAGTAGGACGCTGTCAGGGACCCGAGCCGGTACACCGCTTCGCCCTGGGCGCCGGACGGATGCTTGACCGTGTAGGCGACCGGTGCCAGCCCGGTGTCCAGGTGCGAATAATGGAAGGTATGGCCGCGCAGCTCGCCGGCCGCGGTCGGCATCCCCTGCGAGCCCAATCCGGCCAGGCGTTGCTGCATGAGCACCCGGCCCGGCAGCAGGGCCGGCATGGTCCAGCAGCGACCTTCGGTATCGGTGATCGATTCCGACACCGCCATCATGCCACCGCATTCGGCCAGGATCGGCAGGCCGGCGGCGTGTGCGGCGCGGATCGACTCATGCCAGCGCACCGCCCCGGACAACGCCTCCATGTGCAGCTCCGGATAGCCGCCCGGCAGCCAGACCGCATCCGCATCCGCCGGCACGGGCTCACCGGCCAGCGGCGAGAAAAAACGCAGCCGGGCGCCGAGCTGCCGCAGCACGTCCAGGTTGGCCGGATAGATGAAGCAGAACGCGGCATCGCGCGCGATCGCCACCGTCTTCCCGGCCAGCAGCGGCGGAATCGGCTCATCCGGGTCGGCGTGTTCGGGCAGGCGCGGCGTCAGCGCTTGCCAGGCCTGGGTGTCGAGGTGCAGCCGGTCGGCCAGCTCGTCCAGGATCGCGTCGATGTCGTCGACTTCTCCCGGCAGCACCAGGCCCAGGTGACGCTCGGGCAGCTGGCGCGCCTGTGTCGGCAGCGTCGCCAGCAGAGGAATATCGCGCAGCGAGGCCGCCACCATCTGGCGATGGCCCTCGCTCGCGATGCGATTGGCAACCACACCGGCCATCTGTACCGGGCCGTAGTCGCGCAGGCCCTGCACCACGGCGCCGGCGGTCTGCGCCATGCTGGAGGCGTCGATCACGGCCAGCACCGGGATGTCGAAAGCGCGAGACAGGTCGGCCGCGGAGGGGGTGCCGTCATACAGGCCCATCACGCCCTCGATCAGCACCACGTCGGCGTCGCGCGCAGCTTCCGCCAGGCGGCGCCGGCACTCCTGCAAGCCGACTATCCACAGGTCGAGCGTGTGCACCGCTGCGCCGCAGGCACGCTCCAGCAGCAGCGGGTCGATGAAGTCGGGACCGCATTTGAACACCCGCACCCGCTGGCCCTGGCGGACCAGGCCGCGTGCGAGGGCGGCGGTGACGGTGGTCTTGCCCTGGCCGGAAGCGGTTGCCGCCACCAGCAGCATGCGTGCGCCGGGATGTGCCATCACCACTCCGTGCCGGCTTGCGCCGCGATGCCCGCCTTGAAGGCGTGCTTGACCACGTTCATTTCGGTGACGGTGTCCGCCACCTCGATCAGCTCGGGCGGCGCCGCGCGGCCCGTCACCACCACGTGCTGCATCGGCGGACGGTCGAGCAGGTCGGCGATCACCGCGTGCACGTCCAGGTAGCGGTACTTCAGGGCGATATTCAGCTCGTCGAGCACCACCAGCCCATAGGCCGGATCGGCGAGGAAGCGCTTCGCCTGTTCCCACGCTTCGCCGGCCCTGGCGATGTCGCGCTCGCGGTCCTGCGTTTCCCAGGTATAGCCTTCGCCCATCGCATGGAAGCTCACCTCGTCGGGGAAGCGCGAGAGAAAACGTTCTTCGCCGGTCGACATCGCACCCTTGATGAACTGGACCACGCCGACCTTCATGCCGTGGCCGAGTGCACGCACCGCCATCCCGAAGGCGCTCGAGCTCTTGCCCTTGCCGTTGCCGGTATTGACGATAATGATGCCGATCTTCTTGTCGGCCGCCGCGATTTTTGCATCGATGACGGCCTTCTTGCGCTCCATGCGCTGGCGGTGGCGCTCGTTGAGCGCGGCAGTGTCTTCAAACGTCATGTCATTCATGGTAGTCCTCTTGGGGAATGAAGATGCGGCGGCCGCCGTGCTCGATCATCTCGATCGGGTGGCCGAGGTAATCGCCCAGCAGCGCCGGCTGCATCACCTGTGCGACCGGGCCGGCCAGCCAGCCGCCGTCGCCGCGCAACAGCAGGGCGTGCGTGGAGATGCCGTGCGCCAGGTTGAGGTCGTGGCCGATCATCACGACCGTCTTGCGCTCGCGCCGGCACAGGCGCGCGAGCAGGCCGGTCACGCTGACCTGATGCGCCAGGTCGAGCGCGTTGGCCGGCTCGTCCAGCAGCAGCAGCGGCGTGTCCTGGGCCAGCAGGGCGGCGATCGCAACCCGCTGGCGCTCGCCGCCGGACAGGGTACGCACATCGCGCGCCGCCAGGTGGTCGACCTCCATCGCCGCCAGTGCCTGCAGTGCCGCCCGGTGGTCGTCGCTGCCTTCCCAGTAGCGGTTCGCATGGTAGGGATGGCGCGCCGACAGCACGGTATCGATCGCGCTGTAGGCGAAGGCGTCGTTGCGCGACTGTGCCAGGTAGGCGCGCTTGCGTGCCAGCTCTTCCAGCGGCCAGTCGTCGAGCTTTTTGCCGTCGAGCCGGACCGCGCCCTCATCCGCGCCGCGCAGTCCGGCCAGGGTGCGCAGTAGGGTGCTCTTGCCGGCGCCGTTGCGGCCGATGATGCTCCAGCACTCGCCGGCCTGGATGGTCCAGTCGAGATCCCGCACCAGCGTACGGCCGGCAAGCTGCAGCGTGAGTCCTTGAGTAGCGATCATCTTATTTGCGCAGTTGGTGCAGTTGATACAGGAAGACCGGCGCGCCGATCAGGGCCGTGATCGCGCCCACCGGCAGCTGGGTCGGGGCGACCACGGTGCGCGCCAGGGTGTCGCACAGGACCAGGAAGCTGCCGCCCAGCAGTACCGCCGAGGGAATCAGCACCCGGTGGTCCGGGCCGAAGGCGAAGCGGCAGGCGTGCGGCACGATCAGGCCGACGAATCCGATCGAGCCGGCATTCGTCACCGCGCTGGCGGTCAGCACGCCGGACACGAAGAACAGCCCTTTTCGAAGCCGGCCGACTTCGATGCCGAGCGTGCGCGCGGTATCCGCATGCAGGGCCAGCACGTTCATCGCGCGCGCATTGCGCAGGGCGAAGGCGAGCGCGCCGCCCAGCACGATCCAGGGCAGCACGCGCAGCGGCGTGCCGGCCAGGTCGCCGATCATCCAGAACACCATGTTGCGCAGGCTGCCTTCGGGCGCGATCGACAGCATCAGCGTCACCAGGGCCATGCAGGCCGACATCAGGATCACCCCGGTCAGCAGCAGCGTCGAGGTGCCGCCTTCGGCCGCCACGCCGCCGCGGATGTCGCGCCGCGCCAGCAAATACAGCAGCATCGAGACCGCGACCGCGCCGAGCAGCGCGGCGCCGTCGACCACCATCGCCGCGGACATCATCAGCAGCGCGAACAGGGCACCCACCGAGGCGCCGGCCGAGATCCCCAGCACATACGGGTCGGCCAGCGGGTTGCGCAGCAAGGCCTGCATCATGACGCCCGCCAGCGCCAGCGCGCCGCCGGTGACGAAGGCGGTCAGGGCCCGTCCGGCACGCAGCGCAAGCAGCGAGGCGGCCAGCGAATCCTGCCGGCCGCGCATCAACTCCATGACCGCCCGCGGCAGCTCCGGCAGCGCGACCGTGACCGACCCGGTGACGCCGGCGAACAGCATGCAGGCAAGGGCGGCGAGCAGGAGCGTGCCGACGATCATGGTGGCGCGCCGGCGCGCGCTTGGGTGGACTGGATGCATGCTGAATGAAGAGTGAATTAACGGGTCCCATAGCGCAGCGCGGCGAACCAGCTGCGTCCGGCCGTGCCGTAGTTGCGCGCCAGGTCGTGGCGTTTGTCGAGCGTATTGTCGAGGCGTAGCAGCAGCGACCAGTCGGGCATGAATCGCCATGTAGTGTACAGGTTCAGCAAGCCGTAGCCACCGAGGCGGTTGGCATTCGCCGCATCGTCGAAGCGGCTGCTTGACGCCTGCAGTTCGGCGCCCAGGCCGAGGCGGTCGACGGTGTAGTCGGCGGCGAGGCTGGCATGGCGGCGCGAACGGCGGGCCAGCTGCTTGCCGGTGGACTCGTCGCGCGGATCCTGCAGGTCGACGCTGGCGCGCAGGTCGAGGTCGCGGACATGGGTGTCGGCCGACATCGTCAAGCCCTCGAGCAGGGCATGGTTGACGTTGTAGGCGCAGCTGCCGGTGCGGCTCGGGCAGGGATTGACGGTCACGATCATGTCGGTCAGGCGGTTGCGGTAGTAATTCGCCTGCAGCTCGGCGCCGGCGATCCGGTAGCGGATGCCCACCTCGGCATTGCGCCCCTGTTCCGGCTTGTTCGTGACCAGGCCGTAGCCCGGGTAGTACAGCTCGTTGTAGGTCGGGGCGCGGAAGCTGGTACCGACGCTGGCGGTGGCGCGCAGATCCCTGCTGAATTCGTAGCCATAGCCGGCCGCGCCGGTGGTTTTGGCGCCGTAGATGGAATGGTCGTTGCGCAGGCTGAGGTCGAGCAGGTGGCTGCCGCGCCGCAGATCGTACGCCGCGGCCACCGAGTTGGTGACGCGCGAACGGTTCAAGGCAGCGCTGGAACTGGACAGCACCTGTTCCTTGCGGTGGCCGAACAGGACCTGCAGGGTGTCGCTGCCGAGGTCGATGGTGTTCTGCCAGGTGAGTTCGTCCTGGCGCGTGTCGATCTGGCTGGTGCCGCTGGCCGCCGTGCTGGTGAAGCTGCCCAGTTTGTCGTTCGAGCGGGCGGCCTGCAGGCTGCTGCGCCAGTTGGGGAGGATGCGGCCGTTCAGGAACACGGCATAGCTGTCGATGTCCTGCTCGTTATGCGTGTCGTAGCTGGAGGCGCCGCTGTCGTACTGTGCGCGCAGGCGGCTCTTCAGGAATTGTGCGCCCACGTCAATGCCCGGCGCGAGCTGCACGGTCAGGCGTCCGTTCACACTGTTACGGGTGTAGCCGTCGTCGTCCGGGTTGTAGCCGAACGCGCCAGGGCGGGTGGCCGAGAAACCGCTTGCCTCTTCATGCGCGCCGCTCAATGCATAGCTGACGCTGTGATCGCCGCCGGTGGCGCCGTGCACGCCGGCGTCGTATGCGCTGGTACCGTAGCTGCCGGCGCCAGCGCCGGCGCTGAAGGCCGGTTTGCCCGCACTCTTCTTCGTGAAGATCTGCACCACGCCGCCGATCGCGTCGGCACCGTACAGTGAGCTGAGCGGACCGTAGACGATCTCGATATGGTCGATGGTCGAGAGCGGGATCGCATTCCAGCTGGCCGCGCCGGTGGTCGAGGAGCCGATACGCACGCCGTCGATCAGGACCACGATCTGGTTGCTGTTGGCGCCGCGCAGGTAGACGCTGGTGCTGGCGCCCGGACCGCCATTGCGGGCGATCTCGATGCCGCGCTGGCGGCGCAGCAGGTCGGCGACCGAGCCGGCGCCGGCGCGCGCGATCTCTTCGCTGCCGATGACGGTTGTATCGGGGATCACTTCGTCGGCGCGCTGGGGCGTGCGGGCAGCGGTGACGACCACGGACTCGATGGCGGGATCGGCCAGGGCGGAAATCGAAGGCGAAGCAAGGGTAAAGGCGAGCAGCGGCGCGGCCGCATGCCGTGAAACGGGAAAGCGCATGACGATGTTTTTCTCTCGTAGACAACCGGCCGACGTCCCCGTAGGCCAGATTGAACGGAAGCGCCGGCAAGCCGTCGCTCCCACCTTTTGGCCGGTATCCGGGCTGGCAAGTGTGGCCGTCTGACCTTCCCATGCTTGCGCACAGTGGTATGAAAAGACGGTTGCCGCATCGGCGATGACGCGATGCGGTACTTGCTTACCGTTGCGGGGGCAGCACACGTTGGCTCGTTCGAAGAGCTTCGTGTTTCCCGTTTAACTGCGCCTGAGAACACAGGCGCGAGCACCAAAACGTGGATATTATACTTCCAGCACGACCATTTCGCCGTAGCCGATGCGATGCGGCGTACTGGCGGCATTCAACGCGGCTTCTTCGAGGGGCAGGCCGCCGCGCATGGCGCCGAGGAGGCGGATGGTGCCGGCATGGCAGATGAGCAGCGCTTCCGCATGGCCGGCCTGGCGCAGCTCATTGCTCAAGTCAGCGCGCAGGTCATCAATGAAGGCGGCGACGCGGCGCGCCACGTCGAGCACGCATTCGCCGCCGCCGGGGCGGTAGCGGAGCAGGTCGGCGGCCCAGGCGTCGACTTCATGGCGCGGAATCGCATCCCAAGCTTGCATTTCCCAGCGGCCGAAATCCATCTCGGCCAGGCGCGCATCGAGTGTCGGCGGGGCCGGGGTCAGGCGCCGGGCGAGGCGGGAGCAACGTTGAAGCGGGCTGGCATAGACCGGAAGATCGCCCGGCAGACCGGCCGCGTGCAGGCGTGCATGCGCGCGCGCGAGTTCGGGTTCAGTGACCGGCACGTCGGTGGCGCCGTAGCACAGGCCCTGGCCGATCTCGGGCTGCGGATGGCGGACCAGGTAGAGCTTCACTGCTCAGGACCAGGCGCCATGGCCCAGCGTGGCCAGTACGCACACGTAGACGAGCACCTCGGCCACCTGCTGCACCGCGCCCAGGCAGTCGCCCGTATAGCCGCCGAGGCGCTGTTCCAGCTTGCGGCCGAGCCAGACCGCGGCCAGCAGGGCGGCCAGCAGCGCAGCCAGCACGGCATCGGGCGCAATCCAGCCGACGGCGAGCAGGATCGGTACCGGCAACAGCGCCGTCACGGCCGCAATCGCGAATTCGGTTCCCGTCATCTGCTGGGCGAGCGGCTTGGCCTTGCCTTCGCCGCGTACGTAGTCCAGTTTCCAGATGAGCGAGGCCGCGGCCAGGCGCGACAACGGATGGGCCAGGAACAGCGCACCGACGGCCAGGCGCGGGGGCAGCATCGCCAGTGCCGACAGCTTGGCCGCCAGCATGCAGGCGATGCCGATCGCACCATAGGCGCCGACACGCGAGTCTTTCATGATCTCGAGCGCGCGCTCAGGCGTCACGCCCCCGCCCAGGCCATCGCAGGCGTCGGCGAAGCCGTCTTCATGGAAGGCGCCGGTCAGGTAGATCGAGGCGGCGGTCGACAGCACGGCGGCCACCGGCGCCGGCAGTACGAGCGCGGCCGCGAAGTAGACGGCAGCGGCGATCGCCCCGACCACGCAGCCGACCAGCGGGAAGTAGCGCGAGGCATGCTGCAGCCAGCTGGCCTCGAAGCCCACCCAGGTCGGAATCGGCAGGCGCGTGAAGAACTGCAGTGCGATGAAGAAGAGGCGGACTTGCTGCATCTTGTTCTTATTCGCCGACGGACTTTTCGCTGACGCTAGCGGAAGAGAAGGTCGCCATCTCGTTCAGGAAGTTGACGGCCGCATGCAGCAGCGGCAGCGCGAGTGCAGCGCCGGTGCCCTCGCCGAGGCGCATGCCCAGCTGCAGCAGAGGTCTCGCATCGAGTTGCTCGAGCATGCGGCGGTGGCCGGCTTCGTCCGAGCAGTGGGCAAACACGCAGTAGTCGAGGATCGCGGGCGCCAGGCGGCAGGCGACCAGCAGGGCGGAGGTGACGATAAAGCCGTCGATCAGCAGGGTCTTGCGCAGCGCGGCGGCCTGCAGCATGGCGCCGGCCATCATTGCGATCTCGAAACCGCCGAAGGTGGCGAGCACGTCGAGCGGATCGGTCACGCCGGCGTGGCGCTCGACCGCGGCTTCGATCACCTGCTGCTTGCGCAGCACGCCCTGCGGCGACAGGCCGGTGCCGGCGCCCACGCAGTCGGCGACGGAAATGCCGGCCAGCTTGTGCATCAGCGCCGCGGCGGCGGTCGTGTTCCCGATGCCCATCTCGCCGAAACCGACCACGTTGCCCGGCAAGTCCGCGGCCAGGGCGGCGCCATGTTCCAGCGCGGTGGCACACTGCCGGGCCGTCATCGCCGGTTCGAGCGCGAAGTTACGGGTGCCGCGGGCGACCTTACGATCGACGAGGCCGGCACGCGGACCGAAGTCGTGGTTGACGCCCGCATCGACGATATGCAGCGCGGCACCGTTCTGACGGGCGAACACATTGATGGCAGCGCCATTGGCGAGGAAGTTCTCGACCATCTGCCAGGTCACGTCCTGCGGAAACGCGGAGATGCCTTCGGCGACCACGCCATGATCGCCCGCGAACACGATGATGGCCGGCCGGTCGATCGAGATCGCGGTGGTCTGCTGGATCAGGCCGAGCTGCTTGGCCAGGGATTCCAATGCGCCGAGGCTGCCGAGCGGTTTGGTCTTGTTATTGATTGCTGCGTCGAGCCGAAGGGCGAGCTCGGGATTCGCGACGGCGGCGATGGAAGGCAGGCGCATGCGTGTTCCGGAAAGTAATAAAGGCGGCAAAGATAGCATACGGGCAAGCGTTGCAGACTGCGGGCGGCTTTGCTATAGTTCGCGTCCTGCTTCTGCAGCGCACAAATTGCTTACAAAAATGAGTGCGCAACGTAGAAACGGATGAGTTGACGAGTTAAGCGAAACACGGCATAATCTCACTTCTCTGCTGCTGACGAACACAACGATTCGCAAGCGCAGCAAGGCAGTACCGAATAAGTTCTTTAACAATCAACAGTCGATAAGTGTGGGCGTTTGATGAGGTGCCAGTATCGCTTCGGTGGTGCTGAATGCTTAAATTATCAAATGTTCACAAAAAGTATAACGTTGCTCAGCAATGAGTAGCGGTCAGTATTTTGAGTGAGCGACCCTTGAGAAATCAAGGTGGCAGCAATGCCAACAAACAGAGATTAAACTGAAGAGTTTGATCCTGGCTCAGATTGAACGCTGGCGGCATGCT
>NZ_JBKFGF010000009.1:0-298385 GCF_051233485.1 Massilia sp. LXY-6 | reverse complement strand
CGCCGCCGCCGGTCGACGCGAATGCGGTGCGGGCGGGCGCCGGGCGCAAGCTGGGGCCGGGCGGGCCATTCGCCAACCGGATCTTCCTCGACACCTGGTACGTGATCGGCCCTTTCACCGGCCACGGCCGCGGCAGCGTCGACGCCGTCTATCCGCCCGAGCGCGGCGTCGACCTGGATGCCGTCTACTATGGCAAGAACGACGCGCCGGTGCGCTGGAACTGGCAGCAGGAACCGAGCTATCCCTTCGTGCCGCAGCCGCGCGCCGAGAACGCGGTGTATTACGCGTACACCGAAGTCGCGGTCGAGCGGGACATGGATATGTGGATGTCGATCGGCGCGGACGACGACTCCAAGCTGTGGTTCAACGATCGTCTTGTGTGGATCAGCGGCGCCGACGACGACAAGCCCTGGTACCGCGCGCCCTTTTACAGCCTGCACACCGAACTGGCCGGGCGCAACCTGACGGAAGGCCAGCGCAAGCTGCACTTCCACAAGGGACGCAACACCATCCTGTTCAAGCTGTACAACGGCATGAACCTGATGTTTTTCTCGGTCGTGCTGACGCCGGCGGATTAGAATCGATGCCCGTCACCGAAAAGATCAGGAGCATCATGGAAAACACCTCGCCCCTCGCCGTCGTCCAGGCCCAGCTCGACGCCTTCAACGCCAAAGACATCGATGCGCTGATGCGCGCCTACGCAGCGGATGCCGAGCAGTTCGCACTGCATGGCGAGCGCCTGGCCAGGGGGCACGATGAGATCCGCCCGCGCTACCTGGCGCGCTTCACGGAGCCGGACCTGCATGCGCGCCTGCTGGCGCGCACCGTGATGGGGAATGTCGTGACCGATCTCGAACTCATCACGCGCAACTTCGCCGAAGGCGTGGGCACGCTCGAGATGCTGTGCATTTACGAAGTCGTGGAGGGGCGCATCCGGCGCGCCTCGTTCGCGCCGGGCGCCACCACGCTGCTCAATCCGTAAGCGAAGGCAGGGACGGCGGCAAGACGTCGGCAGGCGCCGGGGTCTTGTCCTTGAACTCGCACAGGTCCTTGATGATGCAGTTCCAGCACTTGGGCTTGCGCGCCACGCAGGTGTAGCGGCCGTGCAGGATCAGCCAGTGGTGGGCGTCGTGCAGGAATTCCCTGGGCACGAACTTCAGCAGCTTCTGCTCGACCTCGTCGACGTTCTTGCCCGGCGCGATCCTGGTGCGGTTCGAGACGCGGAAGATATGCGTGTCGACCGCCATCGCCGGCTCGCCGAAGGCCGTGTTCAGCACCACGTTGGCGGTCTTGCGGCCCACGCCCGGCAGGGCTTCCAGCGCCTCGCGCTCGCGCGGCACTTCGCCGCCGTACTGGTTCACCAGGATCTCGCAGGTGGCGATGACGTTCTTCGCCTTGTTGTTGTACAGGCCGATGGTCGAGATATAGGTCTTCAGCTCGTCCAGGCCGAGGTCGAGGATGGCCTGCGGCGTGTTCGCCACCGGGTACAGCCTGCGCGTGGCCTTGTTGACGCCGACATCGGTCGACTGGGCCGACAGCAGCACCGCAATCAGCAGTTCGAAAGGCGTGCTGTATTCGAGTTCGGTGGTCGGATGCGGATTGGCGGCGCGAAAGCGCGTGAAGATCTCGTAGCGCTTGGTTGCGTTCATGTGCTTGCGTTCATTCAGGTTTCCCGGCGGCCTTGAGGCGGGCGCGCTCGATGGCGGCGGCGATGATGGCGCGCTTGCGCTCCTTCTCGGCCAGTTCCTCGGCGGTATTCGTTTCTTCGGCAGTCAGCGCACGCATCTTTTCCAGGGCCTTGGCGGCCAGGCGCGCATCGTTCTCGTCCTTCTCGCGCTGCAGGCGCTCGGTGCGGAAGTCGTGGCGCGCACGCGCGGCGTCGGCCTGTTCCTGCGACCAGGCGTCCCAGCCGGTACGGTCTCCCGTCACCGGGATCATGCTGATGCAGTCGACCGGGCAGGGCGCCACGCACAGGTCGCAGCCGGTGCACAGGCTGGGCAGGATGGTGTGCATCTGCTTGGGCGCGCCGAGGATGGCGTCCACCGGGCAGGCCTGGATGCACAGGGTGCAGCCGATGCACAGGTTCTCGTCGATGAAGGCGACCGGGCGCGGACGCTCCAGGCCGTTGGCGGGATTGATCGGGATGACGGGACGGCCCGTCACCCGCGACAGCCGCTCGACGCCGGCCAATCCGCCCGGCGGGCAGCGGTTGATGTCGGCCTCGCCGCTGGCGATCGCTTCCGCGTACGGGCGGCAGGCGGCATAGCCGCACTTCGTGCACTGGGTCTGCGGCAACAGGTCTTCGATCTGGTCGGCGAGGGATTTCGTCACGATGGTCTGGCGCTGGCTGGATGAAAGTCTAGCGTTTGCTAAACCGCCATTATCCGCTAAATGGCCGGCGCCGTCGAAGCCGGGCTTTTATGGCCGCTCGGCTGTCAGGAACGCTGCCGTTTGTCCTACAGCGCTTGGTGCTGCAGCGTACGGATTGCTGAGCCCGCCAAGTGGTCTACTGGACCCAGGCAATGAACGAACAGGAGGGTCTTATGGAAAAGAAGCACCTCATCATTCCAGCACTGGTGACTGCACTGCTGAGCGCCAGCGCCTCGAGTTTCGCCCAGGACCGTTATCAAGGCGAGCGTGACCGCGGCGACCGCGGCGACCGCAACGGCTACAGCCAGCGCGACCGCGACGACGATCGCAACCGTCAATTCGACCGCCAGAACGAGCACCAGAACGAGCGCCGCGACGAGCGCCGCGACGGCTACCAGGCCCGCGGCGGCGGCCGCTACGGCAACGAAGGCTGGGGTGGCGACGAGCGCCGCTGGAATGGTGCCGGACCCGAACACAGTTTCCGCCGCGGCGACCGCCTGCCGGAACGCTACCGCAATCACCAGTACGTGGTGAACAACTATCGAGAACACCATTTGCGGCCTCCGCCGAGGGGCTATCACTGGGTGCAAACGGGCGGCGACTACGTGCTGGCAGCAATTGCCACCGGCGTGATCGCGGACCTGATCATCAATCACTGACACCGCGGGCTGCCCATGGGGCGGCCCCGGCAGGTGACATTCCCGCCGCATTGCCGCATCGGGCACACGATGCGGCAATGCGCCGTTGACGAGATGGAGGATGCATGCATCGACCTCGACGACACCCCCTGATTGCCTTGTCCACGGTCCTGGCCTTGTGCGCGGGCGCGCCCGCGTGGGCGCAGCAGGACCCGCATACGCCCCGGGAAATCGCCCACCTGCTCGACTTTGTCGCCCAGTCCGGCTGCCAGTTCGAGCGCAACGGCAGCTGGCACGACAGCAAGGCCGCACGCGAGCATCTGCAGGAAAAATACGACTACCTGCAGCGCCGCAAGCTGGTGCCCTCTACCCGCGCCTTCATCGAACGTGCGGCGTCGCAGAGCAGCTGGAGCGGCAAGCCCTACCAGGTGCGCTGTGGAAGCGAGCAGCCGATCACCAGCGCGCAATGGCTGAACGCCGAGCTGGAGCGCTACCGGGCCGGCACACGCTGACGGCTCCCGCAAAAAAAATGCCGCGGAAATTCCGCGGCATTTTTCATGGGACGCCCGAAAATCAGGCGTTCTTGCGAATGAACTCGCCGATCATCGGGCAGATGATCTCGCGCCAGCGGCGGCCCGAGAAGATGCCGTAGTGGCCGCACTTCGGTGCCGTGAAGTGCTGCTGCTTTTCGGCCGGGATGCTGGTGCACAGCTCGTGCGCAGCCTGGGTCTGGCCGGCGCCGGAGATGTCGTCCAGTTCGCCTTCGATGGTGAACAGGGCCACGCTCTCAATGTCCTGCGGACGCACCAGCTGGCCGCCGACGTTCCAGGTTCCCTTCGGCAGGGCGAAGTCCTGGAACACGGTCTTGATCGTCTCCAGGTAGTACTCGGCCGGCATGTCCAGCACGGCGTTGTACTCGTCGTAGAACTTGCGGTGGGCTTCCGCCGAATCGTCGTCGCCGCGCACCAGGTGCTGGTAGAACTCGCGGTGGCTCTGGGCGTGGCGGCCCGGGTTCATCGCGATGAAGCCGGCGTGCTGCAGGAAGCCCGGATACACCTTGCGGCCGAAGCCCGGGTAGTTGCCCGGCACCGCATAGATCACGGTGTTCTCGAACCACGAGAACGGCTTTTCCGTTGCCAGGTCGTTGACCGCGGTCGGCGATTTGCGGGGGTCGATCGGGCCGCCCATCATCACCATCGATTTCGGCAGTTTCGGATCCTTGTTGGTCGCCATCAGCGAGATCGCGGCCAGCACGGGCACGGTCGGCTGGCAGACCGAAATCACGTGCACGTCCGGCCCCAGGTGGCGGATGAAGTCCTGCACGTAATAAATATAGTCGTCGAGGTGGAAGGGGCCGTCCGACATCGGCACCATGCGCGCGTCGACCCAATCGGTGATGTAGACGTCCTGGTTCGGCAGCAGGGCGCGCACGGTATCGCGCAGCAGGGTGGCATGGTGCCCCGACAATGGAGCGACCACGAGCACGGTCGGCTGCTTGAGTGCGGCGAATTCCGCGTCCGGCATGTCTTTCTTGAAGTGCAACAGCTTGCAGAACGGCTTGCTGACGACGATGCGCTCCATGATGCCGACAGTCTGCCCATCGATCGTGGTGGAGTTCAGGTCGAAGGCTGGTTTTTCGTAATCCTTGCCCAGGCGGTACATCAGCTCATAGCCCGCCGCGATACGCTGGGAGAACGGGGTATGGGCAAAAGGTGAAACGGGATTCGAGAACAGTTTTGCAGAGGCATCGGCCCACTGCATCAGCGGGTTCAGGAAGGAGCGTTGCATCTCGTGCAGTTGATAAAGCATATTATTTCCTTCACATTGCTCTGCTTACATAAGTTTTGCGCAGCAGATTCGTCAATTATAGGCCAATTGGTTTGGCGCGGGGCAACATGAAATGGTGCGCTGAATCTAAAAAATAGTGCGATGCAACATTAGTATCACAGTTCCGTATCAAGCTTCGGTTAAGTGCCCTACATAAGAAAAATGCCCCGCAAAGGCGGGGCATTTTTTTGTGGCGCGCCGGTAACGGAACGCTTAGTCGAATACCGGGCTCTCGACGCCGAGGATCTTGTGCAGTTTCGGCGAGGTCGTCGTGTACTGCATGTGGATCTTCTTGTCCGGGAAAATGTACGGCGCGGCGCCGAAGGCGGCCAGCGCGGCTTCGTGGAAGCCCGACAGGATCAGCTTCTTCTTGCCCGGGTAGGTGTTGATGTCACCCACGGCGAAGATGCCCGGCACGTTGGTTTCGAACTTCTCGGTGTCCATCACCTTCAGCTGCTTGCGTTCGATGTCCAGGCCCCATTCGGCGATCGGGCCCAGTTTCGGCGACAGGCCGAAGAACACCATCAGCATGTCCAGCGGCACGCGGCGGGTCACGCCGTCGGCACCGGTAACTTTCACTTCGGACAGCTTGCCGTCCTTTTCGTCGAAGCCGGTAACCTGGCCGGTGATCAGCTGCATTTCGTACTCTTCGCACAGCTGCTTCATCTTGGCGACCGAGGCCGGCGCGGCGCGGAAGTCGTCGCGACGGTGCACCAGCACGACGGATTCCGCCTTGCCGACGAAGTTCAGGGCCCAGTCCAGGGCGGAGTCGCCGCCGCCGCAGATGACCAGGTTCTTGCCTTCGAACAGCGCCGGATCCTTGACGCGGTAGAACAGCTGGCTGTTGTCGAACTTCTCGATGCCGTCCACCTTGATCGTGCGCGCCTGGAACGAACCGACGCCGGCGGCGATGAAGATGGTCTTGGTGATGAAGCGGGTGCCGGTCGAGGTTTCGACGTTGAAGCGGTGGTCTTCACGGCGCTGGACGGTGGTCACCTCCTGGCCCAGGTGGAAGGTCGGATCGAACGGCTCGATCTGCTTGAGCAGGTTGTCGGTCAGTTCCTGGCCGGTGCATACAGGCACGGCCGGGATGTCGTAGATCGGCTTGTCCGGGTACAGTTCCACGCACTGGCCGCCAACGGCCGGCAGCGAATCGATCACGTGGGCCTTGATTTCCAGCAGGCCGAGTTCGAACACCTGGAACAGGCCGACCGGACCCGCGCCGATGATCACGGCGTCGGCTTCGATGGCGCCGGCAAAAGAGCTGTTGGGAGCGATGGTGCCCACTTCGGGGGTGGCACTAAGTGTCATGCTGATTTCCTGTTCTGAAGGGAGCGGGGAAAACCTACTGCACGTTGCATTGGCGGCCTGCGATGCTCGCTACGGTTTTTCCCGATCCCGAAACTGTGGTGGATCTATGATTGATCTGGCTGTTTAGCGGGCCAGCTGGTCCAGCTTTTCCTTGACGTCTTTCCACTCGTCCGCGTCGGGCAGGGCAGGCTTGGTCTTGGTGATCGACGGCCAGTTGCGCGACAGGTCGGCATTCAGCTTGATGAATTGCTGCTGGTCAGACGGCACGTCCTCTTCCGCGTAGATCGCGTTGACCGGGCATTCCGCCACGCACACGGCGCAGTCGATGCACTCGTCCGGATCAATGGCGAGGAAGTTCGGGCCTTCCCGGAAACAATCTACCGGGCATACATCCACGCAATCGGTATAGCGACAACGGATGCACGATTCGGTGACAACGTGGGTCATAACAGTCCTTAATCAGTGGAAGCGGCGGCGTGTTGGGGACGAGAGGGCTCGCCGGACGCGGCAAAGCACTGTATTTTAGGGCAATTCGGCCTTTACGACAAATCAGGCTTATACACAATACACATAAGCAAATGTTCTTCCTGGCCGCGCTGCCAAGCGGAGCAACGGCCGAATATTCAGCGGCTCGCGCGCAAATGGTCGATCAGGGCCTGCCAGCCGGCCGAGGGAACTTCGTCCGCGGCCAGCGTGACCGTGCGGCAGCGTTGGCCGTCGTCGGCCGTGATTTCCCAGCGCGGCAGGTCGGCGCCGACCGGGCAGGCGGGCAGCGCGCCGAAGAAGTCGAGGCGAGCGAGCAGGGACTCGATCGCCCGGCCGTCGCGGTGACGGCCGGTGTCGAGCTCGAAGCGTTCGGCGCGGCCGGCAAAGCCGCCGCTGGCGTGGGCCGTGATCTTCATCTCAGGCGGTGGGAATGGCGGCTAGCTTGCCAGGCGCGACCTCGGTGGTGGATGCCCTGGCGCCGGCGACCGTCGCCATGACCCCGTCCGCCCCGACCTTGAGCGCAGTCAGCGTGGCTTCGGCTTCGCTTGCCACGCCTGTCGCTTCGGCCAGGCCCTCGCCGGCCGGGCCGAAGCGGCCGTGATCAAGGCACCAGCGCGCCAACGCCTGCGCTTCGGCATCGAGGATGCGTTCCACGTTGTAGTACTCGGCCAGGTTCATGGTGCCGCAGCAGGCGCGCCGGTCCTGTTTCGCGCCCGGGGCATCGCTCACGCCGGCCGCCAGGCGCAGCCCGGCCGGATGCGGGCCGGTCAGCGTCGCCGGCACGTCGACGACTTCCCTCTGGGCAAAGCGGTTGCGGATGAAGGTGGTGTATTCAAACGGCTTGCCGTCCTCCAGGGTCAGGCGCAGCATCTCGTTGGCGACGTCGGCATAGGTGGCGGCAAGGTCGGGGGAAGCGATCAGGGCGCGCAGCAGCAGCCCGCGCAGCCAGGCCGCGACCCGGTGCAGCACGCTGGCGCAGTCTTCGAGCTCGGGCTTGCGCTCGAAAGCGAAGATGTCGGCCAGGATATCGTACAGGGCGCCCGTGAACACCTGGGAGATCGCATGGACTTCGGTGCCGGCCTGGGACAGCGTGAGGTCGTTGTCGGCGTTGCGCAGGCCGTTGGTACTGCCCAGCGCCAGGCCGAACTGCTCGGCGATATCGGCAAGGAAGGTTTTATCGTGCAGGTGCGCCTTGGTCTGGGCCACCACCGCTTCGCACTGGTCGAGCTGGGACAGGGCCAAGAAGATCGCGGTCAGGTCGCCGAAGGATTCGTGCAGGCCGCCGGTCTGCGGCGGATTGTCCGCCATCAGCCATTGCGGCTTGAGGCCGTCCAGCACGGCATGGCCGGTCTCGTGCGAGACGATGTCGAAGGAGCGGCAGGTGTACACGCGCGCGGTCTCGCCGGGCGGGACGAAGTCGCCGAACTTCAGGCAGCCCTGGGTCCGGCTGTAATAGGCGTTCATCACGTTCGGCAGGCCGTAGGGATGGACCTGCAGCGGGGAGGTGTCGACGCTGCTGTTCCATTGCCAGGGCAGGGGCATGGTGCTGCCTGCGGTGGACAGGGCGCGCTGGTACATGGTGAGCGTCTGCCGCACCACCGCGTAGGTGTGGACGGCGTCGAACTGCGGGGTGTCAGGCATGGTCACGAAGTCGCCGAAGGCGTTCGGCTCGACCGCCGGGAGGTCGGCATTGCCGGCGATGGCGATGCGGGCGTCGCGCGGGCCGGCCAGCACCACGCCCGGCAGGTACACCTTGCGGGTGCCGATCTCGGACACCGACGGATCCTGCTTCCACATCAGCACCCGGGCGCCGAAAGCGTAGGGCAGGGGAAGCTCGCCTTGCGAGCCTTCTTCGTCGCTGCCGGCGCGGCCCGGCGTACCGGCGCCGGGCCCGCCCGGGAGGCGCGGGCGGCCGGGCTGGTCGAGCAGCTGGGCGGCCTTGCGGTGCTGGCGATAGGGAGCGGTCGGCATCGGCACGTAGCCGATCGGGGGCTGGGCGGGGTCGGGCAGGCTGGCTTCTGATGACATGATGGCTTCCTCCGGTGGAGCAGGCTGCGATAGGCAGGCCGCAAGAGAAATGGTCGCCCGTCATCATATTTGGGCATTGATTCTGGTCAACAGGCTCGACGCTGCTGGCCTTTGCGCGACCCAGCTGGCATCATGACGGACTTTGTCGTTGTCGATTCAGGAAGGAAGAGCCAGATGGCGGATATCAGCATCACCCAGCAACACCAGCTCAGCCAGATTGCTGCGCGTGCGGCGGCCCAGAAAGTGGCGGACAAGCTGGCCGGCGAATATGGCCTGCACTGCAGGTGGGACGGGGACGTGCTGCGTTTCGAGCGCAGCGGCGTGGAGGGAACGCTCACGCTGGGCGAGCGTCAGGCTGCCTTGCGCATCAAGCTGGGCATGTTGATGGGCGCTTTCCGCTCCACCATCGAGGCGAAGGTGGCGGAAAGCATGCGCAAGGTGTTTGCCTAGGCGCTTGGGCGCTTAGTCTTTCAGGTCGTCGATCAGGTCGACGTACTGCTGCATCGCGTCGTCCTGCGACGTGCCCTTGAGTGCCGCCCAGGCGTCGTACTTGGCGCGGCCGACCATGTCGGTGAAGCCAGGACGCTCGCCGCTGACGTCGCCGCTCGCACCCTGCTTGTACAGGGCATAGATCTTCAGCAGGGTCATGTTGTCCGGACGCTCGGGCAGGTTCTTCGAATCGATCTGGGCCTGGGCGAACTGCTCTTGCAAACTCATGGTCACTCCTTGGATAAAATGGCAATACTTCGCTCATCTTAGCGCATCGTGCCGGGAATCACCGCTGACATGGGGCGACTTTAGAGGGCTTGCTCGGTCGCTGATTACAGCCCCAGCAGCTCGACGTCGAAGATCAGCGTCGCGTTCGGCGGAATCACGCCGCCGGCGCCGCGTGCGCCATAGCCCAGGCTGGCCGGGATGATCAGACGGCGCGCACCGCCCACCTTCATGCCCTGCACGCCTTCGTCCCAGCCCTTGATCACATGGCCGGCGCCCAGCGGGAACTGGAACGGGTCGTTGCGGTCTTTACTGGAATCGAACTTGGCGCCCTGGCTGCCGTCGTCGTTGCGCAGCCAGCCGGTGTAATGCACGGTCACGTACTGGCCGGCCTTGGCTTCCGGGCCGGTGCCTTCGACGGTGTCTTCGTATTGCAGGCCGGAATTCGTGGTGGTGATGGGCATGATTCTTGTCCTCTTGTTCAGTGTGAAACGCCGATTGTAGTGCATGGCTTCCCAATCTGCCATGCGCGTTCTGTTGCCGCCTTTTCTACTGTGTTGCGACGGCGCGCCGAATTCTCGACGAAACCTGTCAACCACCCATCGAAGCCAGACGTTTCCCCGTAGAATAAGAACTTCTTCCACCTCCGGGCACTTCGTCCTCCCATGCTGCGTCGTTTTCGTAAGCTCATTCTCTCTGGTATTTGTCTGTTGACCGCAGTTCAGGCCGCCCAGGCCAACGTGGTCGTGGTCCTGAACTCGCGTGATGCCACGGTCCAGCTGCTCGACCAGGCCACCGGCGCCGACAACGGCACCTTCGCCGTCGGCAAGGAGCCGCACCACCTGATGGCCACGCCGGACAACAAGTCCGTGATCGTCGCCAGCTCGGTCGGCAACGAGCTGATCTTCCTGGATCCGATCACCGGCAAGGTCCAGCGCAAGGTGACCGACGTGCTCGATCCGTACCAGATCGGCTTTTCGCCCGACCAGAAGTGGTTCGTCTCGACCGCGCTGCGCCTGGACCGGGTCGACATCTACCAGTACGTGAACGGCAACTTCGTGCTGAGCCGCCGCGTGCCGCTGCCGCGCATGCCCAGCCACATCGCGTTCGACGCGGCCAGCACCACTGCCTTCATCACGCGCCAGGGCAGCGACCAGGTCAGCGCGATCGACCTGAAGACGGGCGCCGTCAAGTGGACCCTCGCGGTCGGCAAGCTGCCGGCGGGCATCACCATGACCCCGGACGACAAATACCTGCTGGTCGGGATCATGGGCAGCGACTACGTCGAAGTGATCGACTGGCGCACGGCCAAGAGCGTCAAGCGCATCAAGACCGGCAACGGCGCGCACAACTTCCGCGCCGTTGGCGACAAGCGCCACGTCTTCGTGTCGAACCGGGTGCAGAACTCGATCAACATCATCGACCAGGTCACGCTGGAAAACGTCGGCATGATCCCGGTGCCGGGCGGTCCGGACTGCATGGAACTGTCGGCCGACGGCAAGACCCTGTGGGTGACCCAGCGCTGGATCAAGAAGGTCGCCGTGATCGACGTCGCCAGCCGCAAGGTGATCAAGATGATCCCGGTCGGCCGTTCGCCGCACGGGGTATTCTTCGCCAACTCGGCGCCGAGGATGTGATGCGCGCGCGGCCCGGGTCGAAGTCCTCCCAGGCCGCAGCGGCGCTGCTGCTGGCGGCCACCACCTTCCCTGCGATGCAGCCGGCGTCAGCCGCCGACGCTTGCAAGGGCACCATCTATCTCACCTTCGACACCGGCAGCCAGTCGCAGGCCGAGCTGATCGCCGACACGCTGCGCAAGCACCGCATCAAGGCGACCTTCTTCCTGGCCAACGAAAAGACGGTGCGCGGCGACTGGTCGCTCGACCCGTCCTGGGCCGGATTCTGGAAGGCGCGCGCGGCGGAAGGGCATGCCTTCGGCAGCCACACCTTCGACCACGTCTACTGGAAGCGCGACGAGGCCGGCGGCCGCATGGTGGTGAAGCCGCAGTTCGGCGCCCACGCCGGCAAGCAGGAGACCTGGACGCCGCAGCAGTATTGCGACGAGCTGCGCCGCGTCGACACCCGTTTCCACGAGCTGACCGGACGCCGCCTCGATCCGATCTTCCGCGCGCCGGGCGGGCATACCTCGCCCAACGTGCTGGCCGCCGCGAACAGCTGCGGCTACCGCCACGTGGGCTGGGCCAAGGCCGGCTTTTCCGGCGACGAGACGCCCAGCGAGGTCTACCCGAACGCGCTGCTGCTGAAGCGCGCCCTCGGGGCTTTGCGCGATGGCGACATCTTCATGGCCCACATGGGCATCTGGTCGAGAAAGGACCCGTGGGCGCCGGCCAATTTGGAACCGTTAATCGTCGGGCTCGAGCAGAAAGGCTTCTGTTTCGCTACACTGCGTGAGCATCCCGAATACGCTTCCTACTTCAAACAATGATCCAGCACTTCCTCGATTGGTTCGCATTCCTCCAGGGCTGGCTGTTCGAGTCCGTGGTCGAGCCTTTCCTGTTCAGCACCGGCCTGGGCGAATACGCCGAGGACGCCTTCGAGGGCGTCGAGTGGTTCCTGGCCGGCGCCTGCGAGGTGGCAGCCCTGTATCTGATCCTGCGCCCGCTGGAGTCCCTGATCCCGGCCCAGAAGATGAGCGACCGCTACGCGCGCTGGAACGACTTCGTCTACACCCTGATCCACCGCCTGGGCTTTTTCACGATGGCGGTCTTCTTCACGCTCGACCCGCTCATGGACCACGTGGCCGGTGCGCTGCGCATGGAAGGCGTGCGCCCGTTTAACCTGGAGACCCTGGTTTCCGGCATGAGTCCGCTGGCCAGCTTCCTGCTGTACCTCGTGGTGCTCGATTTCTTCGACTACTGGTTCCACCGCGGCCAGCACAAGTTCCGCTGGTGGTGGGCGCTGCACAGCCTGCACCACAGCCAGCAGAACATGAACCTGTGGAGCGACGACCGCAACCACTTGTTGGATGACTTGCTGCGCGATGTCTACCTGGCCTTCATCGCGCTGGCGATCGGCGTCGCGCCGTCCCAGTACGTGCTGCTGGTCTCGGTGTCGCGCGCGCTGCAGTCCCTGCAGCATGCGAACGTGCGCATCCACTTCGGCTGGCTCGGCGAGCGCCTGCTGGTGTCGCCGCGCTTCCACCGCACCCACCATGCGGTCGGTATCGGCCACGAATCGAAGGGCAGGGAGCTGGGCGGCTGCAATTTCGGCGTCCTGCTGCCGGTCTGGGACCTGCTGTTCAGGACCGCCAACTTCGCGCAGGGCTTCCACGGCACCGGCGTGCGCGACCAGTTCGAGCGCACCGCCCCGGACGGCACGCTACGCCCGGGGCGCGACTACGGCCGCGGCTTCTGGCGCCAGCAGTGGCTGGGCCTGGTGCGCCTGGCCGAATCGGTCGGCCGGCCACGCCGGGCCGGCCAGTGAGGGCCTGATGGTACGTCCGATCGCCATCGCCTACGGCCGCGCGCTGCGCTCGCAGTTCTCGAGCCGCATGCTGCTGTTGTCGGTGGTGCCGCTGCTGCTGTCGCTGGCGCTGTGGGGCAGCCTGCTGTACGCCGGCATGCAGCCGCTGTACGACTGGCTGCAGGACACGTTCAGGGACTACGGCTTGTTCGAGACCAGCGGCAGCATCCTGTCCACGCTGGGCCTGGGCTTCCTGAAAACGCTGGTCGTGCCGCTGGTGGCGATGCTGGTGCTGCTGCCGCTGATGATCATCACCTCGCTGCTGTTCATCGGCGTGGGCGCCATGCCGGCCATCGCGCGCCACGTCAGCCGGGTCCAGTTCCCGGGCCTGGAGCGCAAGGAGGGCGGCAGCTTCCTGGGCAGCCTGGGCGTCAACCTGTCCGGCATCGTGGTGTTCGCGCTGCTGTGGATCGTGACCCTGCCGCTGTACGCGCTGGCGCCGCTGGCGCTGGTGGTGCAGGCCGTGCTGTGGGGCTGGCTGACCGCGCGCGTGATGAGCTACGACGCGCTGTCGATCCACGCCAGCCTGGAGGAGCGGCGCATCATCGTGGCCGGCCGGCGCCGCCAGCTGCTGCTGATCGGCACCATCTCCGGCCTGCTGGGCGCCTTGCCGGGCGTGGCCTGGATCGGCGGAGCGCTGTTCTCGGTGGTGCTGTTCCCGGTATTGGCGGTGCTGTCGATCTGGCTCTACCTGATCATTTTCATTTTCACCGGGCTGTGGTTCCAGTACTACTGCCTGCAGGCGCTGGCCGACCTGCGCGCTGCGCAGGCGAGCAAGGAGCCGGCCTGACCCCAAGGAGGCAACATGGCATTCGGTCTGATCATCGTCGGCGACGAAATCCTGTCGGGAAAACGCAGCGACAAGCACCTGCCCAAGGTGATCGAGCTGCTGGGCGAGCGCGGGCTGCAGCTGGCCTGGGCCGAGATCGTCGGCGACGATCCGGCGCGCATCACCGCGCTGCTGGAGCGGACCTTTGGCGGATCCGACATCGTGTTTTCCTGCGGTGGCATCGGCGCCACCCCGGATGACCACACGCGCCAGTGCGCGGCGGCGGCCCTCGGGCTGCCCTTGGCACTGCATCCGGAAGGGAAGCTGCTGGTACAGGAGCGCATCCGCGAGACCGCGCGCGAAGCGGGCGTCGAGGCCGACCTCGACGCGCCCGACAACCTGCATCGCCTGAAAATGGCCGAATTCCCGGCCGGCAGCGACATCATCCCGAATCCCTACAACCGTATTCCCGGGTTCACGGTGGCCCGGCACGCGGGCGTCCCGCACCATTTCGTGCCCGGCTTCCCGGTGATGGCCTGGCCGATGATCGCCTGGGTGCTCGACACCCATTACAGCGGGCTGTTCCACCGCGAGGCCCGCGCCGAGCGCGCGCTGCTGGTGTACGGGCAGGCCGAGTCGGTCCTGACCCCGCTGATGGAGCGGCTGGAGGCGGCCTACCCGGGCGTCAACGTATTCAGCCTGCCCAGCGTTGGTGATGTACGGACGCGCCGCCACATCGAGCTGGGCGTGAAAGGCAACCCTGTCCAGGTCGGTTCCGCCTTCGAAGAAATGTGCACGGAACTGACGCGCATGGACGCCGAATACCAGCTGTTACAGTAGCCGTTGCGGCGCTGGTACGGTAGTCCAAACTGAGCCGTTGTTTTTTTGCGAAAATACTCGGGCGATGTCAAAAAACTGCATCAGCGGCTCCTTTGTGTCACATTGATGTGGTGGAATGATGTTTGTAGGCAGCGCAATCTAGAGTGAGGTTGCGGAGGCTTTGTGAACTTCTTGACGACCTGGATCAAGCACCTACCCAGTAGTGGGCGTGCCGGTTGACGGGAACTGCAGAACTTAGATTCAAACCGGTTAAACCATATGCAAAGTACTCGCCGTCCGGGACGGCCCCGTATCTCCCGCGCCTTGCGCCGCATCCGCAATCTCGTGCTGCCAGGCCATTCCGCGCTTGCCGGCGTGCCCACGATGGCCGCCGTGCAGGAAGTCCCCCTGCACGACACGGCGACCCGCCTGGAGCCCAATTTCGAGCCCGCGGCCGTTCCCGTGCCCGCGGAGTCCGACCAGGGCACCGAACCGCCGCCCGCGCCGCCCAAGCGCCGCTGGCGCATGGTCAAGCGCAGCCTCGTGGTGCTGTTGCTGATCATGGTGGCCGGCGGTTCCGCGTTCGCCGTCTACGAAAGCCGCACCTCTGCACTGCAGGCGCGCTTCTTCGCCGGCATGGCGAAAAAGATCGGCTACCGCGTCGAGAAAGGCCCGAGCGACGCGATCCGCTTCCCTGCCGCCAGCCCCTACGACGAACGGCTCGGCTACTCGAACCTGCCGAACTACCTGGCCAAGCTGAAGACGCGCGACTACGTGATCGAGTCGCAGGCGCGCATGTCGCCGAAGATGCTCGAACTAGCCGACATGGGCCTGTTCGCGACCTACCACGAGAAGACCCGCGCCGGCCTCGACATCCTCGACTACAGCGGCGAGCCGCTGTTCTCGGCGCGCTTCCCGGAACGCCTGTACGAGCAGTTCGATGCCGCGCCAATGCTGCTGGTGCGAAGCCTGCTGTTCATCGAGAACCGCGAGCTGCTCGACACCACCTACCCGAAGCGCAACCCGGCGGTGGAGTGGGACCGCTTCTCGAAGGCGGTGTTCGACAAGTCGCTGCACGCGGTCGGCCTGGGCAGCGGCGGCCGCGTTGCCGGCGGCAGCACGCTGGCGACCCAGATCGAGAAATACCGTCATTCGCCGGAAGGCCGCACCGCTTCGCTGTCGGACAAGCTGCGCCAGATGGCATCGGCCATGCTGCGCTCCTACCAGGACGGCGAGGACACCGGCGCGACCCGGCGCCGCATCGTGCTCGAATACCTGAACACGGTGCCGCTGTCGGCCAAGCTGGGCTACGGCGAGGTGAACGGTATCGGCGACGGCATGTGGGTCTGGTACGGGCGCGACTTCGCCAGCGTCAACCGGATCCTGTCCAGTAACGCCCTTACCCCCGAATTCGCGCTCGTCTACAAGGAAGCGCTGTCGCTGATGATCGCGCAGCGCCGCCCGGCCTACTACCTGGGCGCCGGCGAGAAGGACCTCGAGCTGCTCACCAACAGCCACCTGCGGGTGCTGGCCCAGGCCGGCGTGATCCCGCCAAGCCTGCGCGACGCCGCGCTGGCCGTGCCGCTGCATCCGGCGCTCGGCTCCGGCGTGGCGCCGCCGCCGGCCAACACCTTCGTCACCCGCAAGGCCGCCAACGCGGTGCGCAACCACCTGGCCAATCTGCTGGGCGACGCGCGCCTGTACAACCTCGACCGCCTCGACCTGTCGGTGGTGACGACCCTGAATTCGGACGCCCAGAAGGCCGTCACCGCGGCCCTGCGCCGCCTGACCGACACCGAAGCCGCGGCGGCCGCAGGCCTGACCGGCAAGGGCATGCTCGGCAACGGCGACCCGTCCAAGGTCGTGTACAGCTTCACGCTGATGGAGCGCGGCGACAAGGTCAACTACCTGCGCGTCCAGACCGACAACTACGACCAGCCGCTCGACATCAACGAAGGCGCCAAGCTCGACCTGGGCTCGACCGCCAAGCTGCGCACCCTGACGACCTACCTCGACATCGTCGACCAGCTGCACCAGCGCTACGAGCCGATGTCGAAGGCCGAACTGGCCAAGGTGAAGATCGATCCGAAGGACCGGCTCAGCCAGTGGGCGGTCGAGTACTTCATGACGCTGCCGGAAGGTGCCGATCGCAGCCTGCCCCCGATGCTGCATGCGGCAATGGAGCGCAAGTACTCGGGCAACCCCGGCGAAGCGTTCTTTACCGGCGGCGGCGTGCACATCTTCGGCAACTTCAGCAAGCTGGACGACAGCCGCATCCTGACCGTGCAGCAGGCGCTGCAGAATTCGACCAACCTGGTGTTCGTGCGCCTGATGCGCGACGTGGTGCGCTACTACATGTTCCAGCTGCCGGGTTCCTCGGCCCAACTGCTGGCCGACGCCGACGACCCGCGCCGCGCCGAGTACCTGTCGCGCTTCGCCGACCGTGAAGGCCGCGACTTCCTGGCGCGCTTCTGGAACAAGTACCGCGGCATGGAGTGGCCGGAGATCGAGAGCGTGCTGATGCAGGGCGTGCGCCCGGCCGCGTCGAAGCTGGCGGCGGTCCACCGCACCATCCTGCCGGATGCTTCGCTGGCCGAGTTCAGCAAGTTCATCCACACCCGCCTGCCGGACGACAGGGAGGTCGACGAGGAACGCATCGTCAAGATGTACGACCAGTATTCGACCGCGAACATGTCGCTGGCCGACCGCGGCTACGTCGCCTCGGTCCACCCGCTCGAGCTGTGGCTGGCCGGCTACCTGCGCACCCATCCGAAGGCCGGCTGGGACGAGGTGACCAAGGCTTCCGTCAAGGAGCGCCAGGAAGTCTATTCCTGGCTGTTCAAGACCCACCGCAAGCATGCCCAGGACAAGCGCATCGCCGGCCTGATCGAGGTCGAGGCCTTCCTGAAGATCCACGCGCAGTGGAAGAAGATGGGTTATCCCTTCGATTCGCTGGTGCCGTCCTATGCGACCACGCTCGGCGCCTCGGCCGATCGTCCGATCGCGCTGGCCGAGCTGATGGGCATCATCGTCAACGGCGGCGTGCGCAAACCGACCCAGCGCATCGATTCGCTGCACTTTGCCAAGGACACGCCGTACGAGACCCTGGTCAAGCGCGGCCAGGCCGAGAAGGGCGAGCAGGTGCTGAACCCGCAGGTCGCCCGTGCGGTGGCCGACGCCATCCGCGGTGTGGCGCAGGAGGGGACGGCCAAGCGTGTCAAGCAGGCCTTCTACAAGCAGGACGGCAGCGTGATCGCGATGGGTGGCAAGACCGGCACCGGCGACCAGCGCTTCGACGTGTTCGGCGCCGGCCACCGCCTGATCGAGTCGCGCTACGTGAACCGTTCGGCGACGTTCGTGTTCAACATCGGCGAGCGCTTCTTCGGCAGCATGACGGCCTATGTGCACGGTCCGGAATCGGCCCACTACGACTTCACCAGCGCGCTGCCGGTGCAGCTGCTGGTGACGCTGGCGCCGAGCCTGATGCCGATGATCGAGAAGCAGGACGTGGTGACGGTGCCGGGCCTGCACGTGGCGACGGCGGCCGAGAAGGCGGCCGCGGCGAGCGCCGCGCCCGCGCCGCAGTTGAACGACGGCGTCGCCAGCGTCAAGCCGGCGCCCGAAGACGCCCAGGCGGAAGAGGTCGAGGCGCCTGCCAAGCCGGCAGCCGCCGCTCAGGCCAAGCCGGCGGTCCCGGTGGCGGCCGCAGCGGCCAAGCCTGCCGCCGAGCAGGCTGCCCACAAAGCGGCCAAGGAAGCGGCCAAGGAAGCGGCGCCGCACGCCAGGCCCGAGGCGGACGAGGCGCCGCACCACAAGCCGGCGGCCGAGCCAAGCCGCGCCAAGCCGGCAGGCGAGGGCAGCCATCCGAAAGCGGCCGACGCGGTCCGCGCCAAGGCCGCCGAGGGCGCCCATCCGAAGCCGGTCGCGCCGCTCAAGCCTGCCAAGCCGCGCAGCGAGGCCGCGGAAGCGCCGAAGCCCGAGCAGGCGCCGCGCCCGAAGCCGGCCGCGGTGGAAGAAGTGCTGAATTGAACGGCAGGCCTGAGCGCCCGGGGGCCGTGTGAAACGGCCCAAGCTCGGCAAGTTCAGCCTGGTGTCGCTGCGCGACCTGCTGGTCGCCTCCCTGCCCACCATCCTGCTGGTGCTGGCCGCCTGCGTGGTGGCCTATATCGTGGTCGATCCGGCGCCGCCGCGCCGCGTGGTGCTCGCCACCGGCCAGGAAAACAGCGCCTACGAAGAATTCGGCCGCAAGTACGCGGCGCTGCTCGCACGCGAGGGTATCAAGGTGGAGCTGCAGCGCTCGCTCGGCTCCGAGGACAACCTGCAGCGCCTCATCGACGGCCGCGCCGACATCGCCTTCGTGCAGAGCGGCTCGACCAGCGAAGCCCAGGCCGAGCGGCGCAACCTGATGTCGCTGGGCAGCCTGTTCACCGAGCCGGTATGGCTGTTCCTGCGCGAGCGCGGGAAGGGCCGCAAGTCCGACATCCACAGCCTGACCCAGCTGAAGGGCCTGCGCATCAACCTCGGCCCCGAGGGCACCGGCGTGCCCAGGCTGTTCCGCCAGGTGCTGGCGGTGAACGGCGTGGAGCCCGGCCAGCTGACCGTCTCCTCGCTGGAGAACACGCCGGCCACCGTCGAGCTGCTGGCAGGCCGCATCGACGGCGTCGTGTTCAGTTCCGCGCCCGAGGCCCCGCTGATCCAGATGCTGCTGCAGACCCCGGGCATCCGCCTGTTCGACTTCCGCCAGGCCGAAGCCTACACGCGGCGCCTGCCCTTCCTGACCCATGTGGTGCTGCCGAGGGGGATCGTGGACCTCGGCAGGGATATCCCGGCCCAGGACTTCCACCTGATCGCGCCGACCGCGACCCTGGTCGCGCGCGACGACCTGCACCCGGCCCTGGTCGACCTGTTCGTGAAGTCCGCCACCGAGATCCACGGCGGCGCCGGCTGGTTCCAGCAGCAGGGCCAGTTCCCGTCGCCGAAATATACCGAGATCCCGGTCTCGCGCGAGGCCGCCAAGTACTATCGCGACGGCCCGCCTTTCCTGCAGCGCTACCTGTCGTTCTGGCTGGCGAACCTGTTCGACCGCCTGTGGGTCGTGGTGGTGGCGCTGGCGGCACTGGTGATCCCGCTGTCGAAGATCGTGCCGCCGCTGTACGTGTGGCGCATCCGTTCGCGGGTGTACCGCTGGTACGGCCAGTTGCGCGCGGTCGAGCAGACCCTGGAGAAAGAGGTGGAAATGAGCGCCCCGCCCGAACGGCTCGACGAGGTCCGCACCGAGCTGCTGCGCCGCCTCGACGACATCGAGACGCGCGTGAACCACATCTCGATCCCGCTGTCCTATGCCGATGCGCTGTACGGCCTGCGCAGCCACATCAACTTCGTACGCCAGCGCGTGCGCGCCGGCATCAAGGCAGGCTGATCTTCAGGCCCCGACCCAGGGCAGGCCGGCCTTGCACCAGCCGCCCACGGTCTTGCGGTGGCCTTCGCCGTCGCGGTCGCCCTCGAAGCCTTCGAGGATGTCGAAGGCATTCTTGTAGCCGAGCTCGGTCGCGACGCGCGCCGCGTGGCGCGAGCGCACGCCGGAGCGGCACAGGAACAGCAGCACGTCGTCCTTGTCGGCGGCCCGCTGCAGCTGGGTTGCGAAGTCGGGGTTGGGAGCGCCGCCCGGGTACAGGGTCCACTGCACCGCGCCGTGCTGGGCTTCCGGAATGGCGGGGCGGCCGATCCAGTCGCGCTCCGCGTTCGTGCGGACGTCGACCAGCTTGACGTGGGCATCGCCCTGCAGCAGTGCGAACGCTTCCTGCGGCGTGACGGCGCCGGCATAGGGCTGGCCGGGGGCGCGCTCCCTGGCGGCGGCCAGGATCTCGTCGGTTGTGCTCATGGTCTTTTCCTCAGTGATGGTCGTGCTCGCACAAATGGTGCAACCTGCTTCAAGTTGGTGCATACTGCCGAACTTGCACCAATCTGGTGCGTATGGATGAGCTCGCACCAAGGCTGCATCACTTTTGTGCACCGCACCGGATCCTTGATTTTAAGGGGCAAAACGCAGGCGGTCCAAGGACAGATTGCTTATTTGCTCATGGTCAAGTGCTGGCACAATTTCTGCTTTAACTGAGATGCGCCTGTCGCACGCCCCGTTGGCGTCGCCGACACCCCTTTTTCAATCAGGAGAATACGAATGGCAAGGACCGCCGCAGATGTAATGCAGATGCTGAAGGAAAACGAAGTCAAGTTCGTCGATTTGCGTTTCGCCGATACCCGCGGCAAAGAGCATCACGTGACCGTTCCCATCTCGCATTTTGACGAAGACAAGTTCGAATCCGGCCACGCGTTCGACGGCTCGTCGATTGCCGGCTGGAAAGGCATCGAAGCATCGGACATGCTGCTGATCCCGGACCCGAGCAGCGCCAACATCGATCCGTTCATGGAAGAGACCACCGTCTTCATGCAGTGCGACGTGATCGAACCGTCGGACGGCAAGGGCTACGACCGTGACCCGCGCTCGATCGCCAAGCGCGCCGAAGCCTACCTGAAGTCCTCGGGCATCGGCGATACCGCCTTCTTCGGCCCGGAACCGGAATTCTTCATCTTCGACTCGATCAACTGGAAAGTCGACATGTCGGGCTCGATGGTCAAGATCAATTCGGAAGAAGCTTCCTGGTCGACCGACAAGGAATTCGAAGGCGGCAACAGCGGCCACCGTCCGACCGTCAAGGGCGGCTATTTCCCGGTCCCGCCGGTCGACAGCTTCCAGGACATGCGTTCGGAAATGTGCCTGATCCTCGAAGCCCTGGGCATCCCGGTCGAAGTGCACCACCATGAAGTGGCCGGCGCCGGCCAGAACGAAATCGGCACCAAGTTCTCGACCCTGGTCGAGCGCGCCGACTGGACCCAGAACATGAAGTACGTGATCTGGAACGTCGCCCACAGCTACGGCAAGACCGCCACCTTCATGCCGAAGCCGATGAACGGCGACAACGGCTCGGGCATGCACGTGCACCAGTCGATCTGGAAGGACGGCAAGAACCTGTTCGCGGGCGACGGCTATGCCGGCCTGTCGGAAACGGCGCTGTTCTACATCGGCGGCATCATCAAGCACGCGCGCGCCCTGAACGCGATCACCAACCCGGGCACCAACTCGTACAAGCGCCTGGTGCCGGGCTACGAAGCCCCGGTCAAGCTGGCCTACTCGGCCCGCAACCGTTCGGCCTCGATCCGCATCCCGCACGTGGCGAACCCGAAAGGCCGCCGCATCGAGACCCGCTTCCCGGACCCGCTGGCCAACGTCTACCTGTGCTTCGCTGCGCTGCTGATGGCCGGCCTGGACGGCATCCAGAACAAGATCCACCCGGGCGAAGCCGCGACCAAGGACCTGTACCACCTGCCGCCGGAAGAGGACAAGCTGATCCCGACCGTGTGCTCGTCGCTGGAAGAAGCCCTGGAAGCCCTCGACAAGGACCGCGAGTTCCTGACCCGCGGCGGCGTGTTCAGCGACAGCATGATCGACGCCTACCTCGAGCTGAAGATGCAGGAAGTGCAGCGTCTGCGCATGACCCCGCACCCGGCCGAATTCGACATGTACTACTCGTCGTAAGTGTATCCATGAAGTAACAAAAAACTCGGGGAGGCCGTCCGGCACCCCGAGTTTTTTTTCGTTTGGAGTCGGATGCGGTATATTCGATGGATTCCCACTCAGGCACCCCGTGCCGACTGACCTGATGCGAATGACAAGCTTTGTTATTCCGAACAAGGTCCCCCGGATCCTGTTCGTCGTGCCGGCGCTGCTGCTGGCGGGTGTCGCCCATGCCCAATCCATGGTTTACCGCTGCGTCGACAAGGAAGGCCACGTGTTGTACACCGATACCAATGCCGGCAACTGCAAGGTGGTCGACTCGATCGTCTCCGGCGCCATCTCGTCGCCGGCGCCCACTCGCTCGCCTGCTGTGACGATGCGCCAGGGCGCGAGCCGTCCCGCCGCGGCAGCAGCCAGCCCGGCCAACTTCCCGCGCGTGGACAACGCCACCCAGCGCGCCCGCGACGACGACCGCCGCGAGATCCTCAACGAGGAACTGCGCGCCGAAGAGAAGAAGCTGGCCGACCTGAAACGCGACTTCAACAACGGCGAGCCCGAACGCCAGGGCAACGAGCGCAACTACGCCAAGTACCAGGAACGCGTGGCCCAGATGCGCGACGACATCGGCCGCGCCGAGAAGAACATCGAAGCGATCAGGCGCGAGATCGCGAACATACGCTGACAAACGCCCCCATGAGCACCCCCGACCGCTTCACCGGCCTGGAGCTGCTGGCATCCGCCGTGCTGGTGGCCGATGCCGGCGGCCTGGTACGCTATGCGAACCCGGCCGCCGAACATCTGCTCGAGATCTCGGTGAAGTCGCTGTCGCGCCAGACGCTGGCGGGGCTGTTCATCAACGGCGACGAGCTCGATGCCCTGTGCCGGCAGGCGCGGGCGCACAAGTACGCCGACCTGCGCCAGGACCTGACCCTGCAGCGCGGCGGACGCGAGCCGCTGCACGTGCACAGCATCGTCAGCGCGGCAGGGGACGGCGAAGTGGTGGTCGAGCTGCGCGAGAACGTGCAGCAGCTCAAGCTCGACCGCGAGGAGCGCCTCCTCGACCAGAGCCAGGCCAACAAGGAACTGATCCGCAACCTGGCGCACGAGATCAAGAATCCGCTCGGCGGGATCCGCGGCGCGGCGCAACTGCTGGAGCTCGAGCTGCCGGACGCGCATTTGAATGCGCTGCGCGAGTACACCCAGGTCATCATCAAGGAAGCCGACCGGCTGCAGACCCTGGTCGACCGCCTGCTGGCCCCGCACCGCCGCCCGCACATCGTCGGCGACGTCAACATCCACGAAGTCTGCGAGCGCGTGCGCAGCCTGGTGCTGGCCGAATTCCCGTCCGGCCTGACGATCCGGCGCGACTACGACGCCTCGATTCCCGAATTCCGCGGCGACAAGGAACAGCTGATCCAGGCCGTGCTGAACATCGTCCACAACGCGGCCCAGGCCCTGCGCGAACGGATCGCCGCGGGCGACGCCGAGATCGTCCTGCGCACCCGGGTGGCGCGCCAGGTCACCTTGGCGAAGGTTCGTTACGGGCTGGCATTAGACTTGCATATCATCGACAATGGACCGGGCATCGCCCCCGATATCCGCGACCGCATCTTCTATCCGCTCGTCTCCGGGCGCGAAGGCGGCAGCGGCCTCGGGCTGACGCTGGCGCAGACCTTCGTGCAACAGCACCTGGGACTGATCGAGTGCGAAAGCCGGCCTGGACTGACGGATTTCCGCATCCTGATCCCGCTGCCATAAGCGGCGGGGCAGTGCGGCCGCGGTCCAACGATGGATGTACTTATGCGGGAAGCACTGAACCAATGAAACCAATCTGGATTGTCGACGACGATGCATCGATCCGCTGGGTGCTGGAAAAAGCCCTGGCGCGCGAGAACCTCGCAACCCGGAGTTTTGCCAGCGGACGCGAGGCGCTGGCCGCGTTCGAGGACGACACCCCGCAGGTGCTGGTCTCGGACATCCGCATGCCGGGCGAGTCGGGCCTGGACCTGCTGGCCGCGGTCAAGGAAAAGCATCCCGGCCTGCCGGTGATCGTCATCACCGCCTTCTCCGACCTCGATTCGGCGGTCGCCTCGTTCCAGGGCGGCGCCTTCGAATACCTGGCCAAGCCCTTCGACATCGACAAGGCGGTGGCGCTGATCCGGCGCGCCCTGGAAGAGAGCCTGCGCGAAGCCAGCGTCGAGATCGCGCCCACCGAGACGCCCGAGATCCTGGGCCAGGCGCCGGCGATGCAGGAAGTGTTCCGCGCCATCGGCCGCCTATCGCAGTCAAACGTAACGGTCCTGATCACGGGGGAGAGCGGCACCGGCAAGGAGCTGGTCGCGCGGGCGCTCCATAAACACAGCCCGCGCGCCCAGCAACCCTTCATCGCCCTGAACACGGCGGCGATCCCGAAGGACCTGCTGGAGTCCGAGCTGTTCGGCCACGAGCGCGGCGCCTTCACCGGCGCCCAGGCGATGCGGCGCGGCCGCTTCGAGCAGGCCGAGAACGGCACCCTGTTCCTGGACGAGATCGGGGACATGCCCTTCGATCTGCAGACAAGGCTGCTGCGCGTGCTCTCCGACGGCCACTTCTACCGCGTCGGCGGGCACCAGCCGGTCAAGGCCAACGTGCGCGTGATCGCCGCCACCCACCAGAACCTGGAACAGCGGGTGCGCGACGGCCTGTTCCGCGAAGACCTGTACCACCGTCTGAACGTGATCCGGCTGCGCCTGCCCAGCTTGCGCGAGCGGCGCGAGGACATCCCCATCCTGGTGCGCCACTTCCTGGTGCAGAGCGCACGCCAGCTGGGCGTCGAGGCCAAGCGCCTGAGCGAGGAAGCGGTGCGCTTCCTGTCCGGCCTGGAACTGCCGGGCAACGTGCGCCAGCTCGAAAACCTGTGCAACTGGATCACCGTGATGGCGCCCGGCCAGACCGTCGAGGTCAAGGACCTGCCGCGCGACCTGACCCAGGCCCAGCCGGTCGGCCTGGCGATCCCGGGCGCCGGCGCCACGGTGCCAATGCCGGCGCCGTCGGCCGGTCCGCTGCACGGCGGCATGGACGGCGCCGGCGCCCTGCCTGCGATGGCGGCACCGCTACCTTCCGGCACCGACGGCTGGATCGGCCTGCTCGAACTGCAGGCCGCGCGCATGCTGTCCGACGGCCAGGTCGAGGTGATGGACGTGCTGGGCAAGCAGTTCGAAACGGCCCTGATCCGCACGGCGCTCAAGCACACCCACGGGCGCAAGAACGATGCGGCGATCCGCCTGGGGATAGGGCGGAATACGATTACGCGCAAGATCGCCGAGCTAGGGATCGACGGGGCAAAGGACGAATAAGGTCCGGGGCACCTTATTCGAAAGGTCCGGCGGGCGTCCCCGCCTGCGCGGGCGACGAGGGTGGTGCGCGGGAACGACAGTTCATGGTGTAAGCTCTTGCATCCGCGCACCATGCGCTGCTCCATCGAACCACCATGCTGATCAACTGCGTCGCCTACCAAGAAGGTAAAAAACTCTCCGACATCCCCGTCGAGGACATCAGCGAGTATCTCGAACGCCCCGGCTGCTTCGTGTGGGTGGCGCTGCGCGACGCCACCGACGCCGAGATGCGCCAGATGCAGGAAGAGTTCAGCCTGCACGAACTGGCGGTCGAGGATGCCGCGCGCGGCCACCAGCGGCCCAAGATCGAGGAATACGGCGACTGCCTGTTCACGGTCGTGCACACGATCGACCTGGAGGACGACGCCCTGGCCACCGGCGAGCTGGCCATCTTCGCCGGCCCCAACTATGTGCTGTCGGTGCGGCGCGACGCCGCCAAGGGCTTCCTGGGCGTGCGCGCCCGCGCCGAGCGCGAGCCGCACCTGTTGAGCATGGGCTCGTCCTTCGTGATGTACGCGCTGATGGATGCCGTGGTCGACCGCTATTTCCCGATCGTCGACCTGCTCGAGTCCGAGCTCGAAACCATCGAAGACCGCATCTTCACCCACGGCGCCCAGCGCCAGAACGTCGAGCGCCTGTACCAGCTCAAGCGCAAGGGCTTGGAGCTGCGCCATGCCGTGATCCCGTTGATGGACGCCATCGGCCACCTGCTGGGCGGACGTGCGCCGGCCCTGGCGGCCGGGGTCCAGGATTACTTCCGCGACGTGCAAGACCACCTGATCCGCATCGCCGGCCGCCTCGACACCATCCGCGACACGATCGCCACCGCCATCCAGGTCAACCTGTCGATGGTCTCGATCGACGAGAGCGAAGTGAACAAGCGCCTGGCCGCCTGGGCTGCGATCTTCGCCGTGTTCACCGCTTTCGCCGGCGTATGGGGCATGAATTTCAAGGTCATGCCCGAGCTGGAATGGAAGTGGGGCTACCCGATGGCGCTCGGCGTCATGATTGGCGTATGTGTCTATTTGTATCGGCGCTTTCGCAAGGCCGGCTGGCTCTAGCGTGATGAAAGTGTGATGGTAGCGTGAAGAAAACCGAAAATAGGCGCCTGAGGGCGCCTATTTTGTTGCCATGCAACAAATTGATCGAACTGAACGTTGTTCAGCAACATTACATTTGTTACGAAATGTTATGTTGCACAAATGTAGTTTTCTCGTCGTACATATTGACCAAGGTGCAAGTTGGCGATCATTATTCCGTCCGCCGCCTTGGGCCGATGCTCGTCGTCCCAAGCCAGCGAATAATTAATTTTCGTTTGGGACAAGAATGTTTAAGGAAAAAACCCTGTCGCGCTCCGTGCGCGTCATGTTCGCCGGCGCCCTGGGCGTCGGCCTGTTGGGCCAGGCCCTGGCGCAGGAATCGGACAAACCGATCGCCCGCGTCGAAGTGACCGGTTCGTCGATCAAGCGCGCGGACGTCGAAGGTTCGCTGCCGGTGCAGATGGTCAGCGCCGCGGACATCAAGCGCAGCGGCGCCACCAACACCGCCGAATTGCTGACCACCCTCAGCTCGAACTCGATGGTCGGCGCGGTCAACGGTGCCGAAGGCGCCGGCCAGTCGACCTATGGCCTGTCCAGCGCCAGCCTGCGCGGCCTGGGCGCCAGCAAGACTCTGGTGCTGGTCAACGGCCGCCGTCTGGGCAACTACGCCACCGACGGCACCTCGGTCGACGTCAACTCGATCCCGCTGGCCTCGATCGACCACGTCGAAGTGCTGAAGGACGGCGCCTCGGGCGTCTACGGCTCCGACGCGATCGGCGGCGTCATCAACTTCATCACCCGCCAGAACTTCTCGGGCGTGGAACTGAACGGCTACACCAGCGCCAGCCGCTACGGCGGCGGCCAGACCCACAAGGCCAGCGTCCTGGCCGGCTTCGGCGATTTCGACGCCGACCGTTACAACTTCACCCTGTCGGCCGACGTCAGCAAGGAAGACGCGATCTTCGGCCGCCAGCGCGGCTACGCGAAGAACGGCTGGAACAACAACGGCTTCCGCGACGCCAGCGCCACCCCGAGCGGCAACTTCACGACCTTCGAGCCGACCACGACCCGGAACGCCATGGGCGTGGTGCCGAACAGCATGGATTCGGTCGGCTCGACCATCGGCCACCCGCAGGCGCCGAACGGCTGCGCCGCCAGCGGCAGCGCCTACGATGCCGTGTTCGGCACCTGCCGCTACGACAGCTCGCCGGCAGTGAACCTGGTCCCGGCCGCCAAGCGCGCCAACGTGGGCGGCAGCTTCCGCTTCAAGCTGAACGACAACGCCGAGTTCTTCACGGAAGGCTTCGTGTCGCGCCAGGAGACCACCCAGACTGCCCAGCCTTCGCCGTACAGCAACTACTTCCTGTCGACCGACCCGGCCTTCGTCTCGAAGAACATCTACCCGTCGATCATCGTCTCGCCGAGCAGCCCGTACTACCCGGCCGCCTTCATCGCCGCCAAGGCGCCTGACCAGGCCGGCAAACCGGTCAGCGTCAGCTACCGCGCCTTCGACGGCGGCAACCGCGAAGCCCGCGACACCGCGATCCAGTCGCACCTGGTGCTGGGCTTCCGCGGCACCGTGAAGGGCTACGACTACGACGTCGCCTACACCCACAACTCGAGCGACGTCACCGAGCGCGCCATCAGCGGTTACCAGAACCAGACCGCGCTGGTGAGCCTGCTGAGCAATAACAACGCCTTCAACCCGCTGGCCCAGTACCAGTCGCCGGCACTGGCTGCCCAGATCCGCGGCACCAACTACGTCGGTCCGGTGATGAACGCGGTGCTGCGCAACGACGCCCTGAACGCACGCATCTCGGGCGACCTGTTCCAGCTGCCGGCCGGCATGGTCAAGTTCGCCGTCGGCGCCGCGATGGTCGACGAGAACCTGTCGGTCAACCCGAGCGCCGCCTACCAGAGCGGCGACGTGTCCGGCTACGGCGGCGCCCAGCTGCCGCTGTCGGCCTCGCGCAATTCGTCGGCCGTGTTCGCCGAAACGATCGTCCCGATCGCCAAGCACCTGGAAGCCGACCTGGCCGTGCGCCACGACCGCTACCCGAACGCCTCCGCGACCAACCCGAAGATCAGCCTGCGCTACCAGCCGGTCCAGCAACTGCTGCTGCGCGGTTCCTACGGCAAGGGCTTCCGCGAGCCGTCGCTGCCGGAGCTGAACAACCAGCAGACCCTGGGCACCAGCGCGAACATCACCGACCCGGTGACCGGTCAGACCGGCCAGTTCAATATGCTCTACGGCGGTAATCAGAAGCTGCAGCCGGAGAAGTCGGAGCAGGCATCGCTGGGCTTCGTGGTCGATCCGGTCAAGGGCCTGTCGATCGCCGTGGACTGGTGGAAGATCAACGTCAACAACCTGGTGACCACCCTGTCGCCGACCTTCGTGCTGGGCCAGGCGAAAAGCGGCAACCCGGCCTACACCGGCCTGGTGACGCGCGATGCGCAGGGTAATATCACCTCGATCGTGGGCACCAACCTGAACGCCGGCGGCGTGAAGACCCAGGGCGTGGACGTCGACCTGCGCTGGGCCCTGCTGAAGAGCCCGACCTACGGCAACTTCAACCTGCGCATGAACGGCACCTACACCTCGAAGTACGATCTGACCCTGCCGGACGGCACGAGGCAGAAGAGCGTGGCCGCTACCATCGACCGCGATGGCAACGTGCTGAACGCGGTCAGCAATGGTGGCGTCATCCTGCGCTGGCGCGACCAGTTGACCCTGGACTGGAAGTACAAGAAGTTCGGCCTCGCGCTGACCAACAACTTCCAGTCGGGCTACTGGGACGCCTACCGCGCCGATACGCCGGACGAGGGTCCGTTCATCGCCCAGCACGTGGGCGCGCTCTCGACCTGGGACCTGCAGGGCACCTATGGCGGCATCAAGAACCTGACCCTGACCGCAGGCGTCAAGAACCTGTTCAACCGCAAACCGCCGGAAGTCATCACCGCCGGTACCTACTTCCAGACCGGCTACGATCCGTCGTACTTCGATCCGCACGGCCAGACGGCCTACGTGAGCGCGAGCTACCAGTTCTAAACCTGGTGTCCGTGTAAACGACAAAACCCGCCGCGTGCACATGCGGCGGGTTTTTTTATTCGCGCGGCGGTTATCGCTTGGCGGTAAACACCTTCTTCGGCAGCATCGCATGCACGCCGACATTCCCGTCGACCAGCTGGGTGATTTCCATGTCGACCGCCACGCTGGACAGCATATAGGCATCGTCGCGCGACAGTTTTTTCTCGTCCACGAGGAAGGCGATCATGTCGCGCAGCGCCAGTGTGGTGGCTTCCTTCAGGTCCTTCGAAAAGCCCATCGAGATGTAGTGGGTGGGCGTCTCCGCGCGCGGCCAGACCAGGTGGCGGTTCTTGTGCACCACGAAGCGGAAGGTGCCGGACAAATAGGTTTCCAGCGCCGTGATGTCGACCTCGCCGTTGCCCTGGGCCGCGTGGCCGTCGCCTGCCTGGAACAGGGCGCCCTTGGCGGCGACCGGGATGTACAGGGTGGTGCCGGCCACCAGCTCCTTGTTGTCCAGGTTGCCGGCGTGGACGAAGGGCGGCGCGGTATCGATCTTGCCGCCGCTCGGTGCCACGCCCATGCTGCCGAAGAAGGGGCGCAGCGGGATCTCGATGCCCGGGGCGAAATGGCCGATCATCTTGTTGCGGTCCAGCGGCACCACCTTGTAGCGGCCGTAGGGATACTCGGTCGGCAGGAAGCCCGAGCCGACGCCGAACACGTTGCAGGCGAAATCGGCATCCAGGTCGACCTTCAAAATCTGCACCTCGAGCACGTCGCCCGGCTCGGCCTCGGCGATCGCCACCGGGCCGGTCAGGATATGGCCGCCGGGACCCTTTTCCTGCACTTCCTTGTAGATCGGGGCGGTATAAGACGGGATCTGTTCCGGCTTGACGCCGTTTGCGATCATGCGCTCGGGCGAGCCGCAGGTCGACAGCGCCTGCATGCGCACCGTGTCGCCCGAGTGGACGGTCAGGGCCGGCTTGGACTGGCCCGAGTAGTAGCCCCAGGCGACGGTCTGCGGGGTGGCAAGCAGGGTGTGTTCGGCGGCGAAGAGAGGCGTGGCGGCGAGCGCCAGGCAGGAAGCGAGGATGGTTTTGCGCATGGAGACGGTGGTTGAAATGGCAACCAGCCTAGTCTACACGGATGTCAACGGGTTGCGAACGTCACGTGCCCACCCTACGATGCGCTGGCCGCGGTCGCGCCGCAGGCCAGCATGACCAGGCCGATCCCGAGCCACTGGGCGCCGGCGAGCCGCTCGCCCAGCACCGCGAAGCCGGCCAATGCCGCCACCGCCGGCGACGCGCTGACCAGGATGCCGAACACCCGCCGCGGCAGCCTGCGTAGCGCGATCATCTCCAGCGTGTACGGGGCCGCCGAGGACAGCACGGCGACCGCCAGGCCGGCCGCGAGCACGAAGGGCGAGAGCAGGGCACTGCCGGCATGGACAGCCCCGATCGGCACGATGAAGGCGCTGGCCGCCAGCATGCCCCAGGCGACCGTGCCCGAACCCTGCGATCGGGAGGCGCGCTTGCCGAATACGATGTACAGCGCCCAGCAGAACGCGGCGCCGGCCGCGTATGCGACGCCCGCCGGATCGAGCGCGGAGGTCGACCCGCGCAGCGGTAGCAGCAGCCACAGGCCGAATCCGGCACAGGCCATCCACACGAAGTCGCGCGCGCGGCGCGAGGACAGCAGCACCACGGCGAGCGGGCCCATGACCTCGATCGAGACCGCGATGCCGATCGGGATGCGCGAGAACGCGCGGTAGATCAGCAGGTTCATGCAGCCGAGCGTCAGGCCGTAGAGGAGCAGGTTGGGGATGTCCGCGCGCGAGGGCAGGGCGCGCCAGGGCCGGGCGAAGGCCGCCAGCAGCAGGGCCGACAGGCCCACGCGCAGCGCGACCACGCCTTCGGCCCCGACCAGCGGGAACAAATGCTTGGCGAACGCCGCGCCGGCGTACTGCGACACCATGGCCGCGGCAATCGCCAGCGCCGGGACCACGGCGCTATCCTTGGCCGGGACGACCGCGCTGCCGTCGGCGTGGGATGCCACGCGTCAGGCGACCATCGACAGCGCCACGGCCTCGGCGATCCTGATGCCGTCGATCGCCGCCGACATGATGCCGCCCGCGTAGCCGGCGCCTTCGCCGGCCGGATACAGGCCGCGCGTGTTCAGGCTTTGCAGGTTGTCGTCGTGGCGCTTGATGCGGATCGGCGAAGACGTGCGGGTCTCGACCCCGGTCAGCACCGCGTCTTCTTTATAGTAGCCCTTGATCTGCTTGTCGAAGGCGACGAAGGCTTCGCGCAGGGCGAGGGTGGCGTAGTCGGGCAGGGCGGTGGCGAGGTCGGTCAGGTGCACGGCCGGCTTGAAGGACGGGACCACCGAGCCGAATGCCGTCGAAGGCACGCCGCGTACGAAGTCGCCCATCAGCTGGCCCGGCGCGTCGTAGTTGCTGCCGCCGAGGACGAAGGCGCGCGACTCCAGCTCGCGCTGGAAGGCGATGCCGGCCAGCGGATGGCCCGGGTAGTCTTCCGGCGTGATGCCGACCACGATCGCGCTGTTGGCGTTGCGCTCGGCGCGCGAGTACTGGCTCATGCCGTTGGTGACCACGCGGCCTTCTTCGCTCGATGCGGCGACCACGGTGCCGCCCGGGCACATGCAGAAGCTGTAGACGCTGCGGCCGTTCGAGGCGTGGTGCACGATCTTGTAGTCGGCCGCGCCGAGGATCTTGTTGCCGGCGTTCGGGCCGAAGCGGCAGGCGTCGATCAGCGACTGCGGGTGCTCGACCCGGAAGCCGATCGAGAACGGCTTCGCTTCTATATAGACGCCGCGCTCGTACAGCATCTCGAAGGTGTCGCGCGCGCTGTGGCCGATCGCCATCACCAGGTGGCGGGTGGGGATCTCCTCGCCCGAGGCCAGGCGCACGCCGACCACCTGGCGGCCGTTCCCTTCGCCTTCGACCAGCACGTCTTCCAGGCGCGTCTCGAAGCGGATTTCGCCGCCCAGCGACAGGATTTCGGCGCGCATCTGCTCGACCATCTTGACCAGGCGGAAGGTGCCGATGTGGGGCTTGCTGACATACAGGATCTCCTCCGGCGCGCCCGATTTCACGAATTCCGACAGGACCTTGCGGCCGTAGTGCTTCGGGTCCTTGACCTGGCTGTACAGCTTGCCGTCCGAGAAGGTGCCGGCGCCGCCTTCGCCGAACTGGACGTTCGACTCGGTGTTGAGCTTGCGCTTGCGCCAGAAGCCGAAGGTGTCGACGGTGCGCTCGCGCACGATCTTGCCGCGTTCCAGGACCAGCGGATTCAGGCCCATCTGGGCCAGGATCAGGGCCACGAACAGGCCGCACGGACCCATGCCGACCACCACCGGGCGCGGGGTGCCGGGCGCCGGCCTGGCCGTCGTGACGAATTGGTAGCCGGTGTCGGGCGCGGGCATGACCTGGCGGTCGTCGCGCAGGCGGGCCAGCACCTGCGCTTCGTTCTTCACCTGCACGTCCAGCGCGTAGATCAGCACGATGGCGCTGCGCTTGCGGGCGTCGTAGCTGCGCTTGAACACGGTGAAGTCGATCAGCTCGTCTTCACCGATGCCGAGGCGGCTCAGCACGGCCTGGCGCAGCGCCGGCTCGGTATGGTCGAGGGGAAGTTTTAATTCGGCAATTCTCAGCATGGGTAGGGGCTTCGCTAGCAAACGCGTCAGAGGTTCAACCCTCTATTGTAAGCCGCTCGGCGCTTGCCGGGGGAATGTCGGCCTTCGAACGCCTGGTGTCCGCCCTGTCCGCCATGCAGCCTGCTTACCCATGGCGGGCAGTGTCCGGACTGCATTCAATGTGTCCGGACGTTGCACTTATCCAACGTTCGACAAATTCAGGACAAATTCTTTATATGCACCATAAATGGGCGTTTTTCGCTCGCCCATCTGGGTTGCCTATACATATGACGCAGTGCAATATATGCAATTCGGGTAGTATTGACACATATGTATGCATACTGACTTGATTTTGCTCTGCTTTTTTTCAGCATTCCTTGCTTGTGCATTCTCGGCACAGTGACATTGCTGCGCCACACAATTGTGCATATTTCTGCGCCCCAACATGGTGCATGCGTTTTCGCTGCCCTTTACCCCATGCACGGTGGGTTCCCGGAGATTGACACTTGCAGAATCGCCATGTTTTTATGTGCCTACATATCCTTTGGCAACAAGGATAGGACTTCGCCTGTTCAGGAAAAGGAAAGTCAGTGGTCTTGGTAACAAGAAGTGATTCAGCACGCAGTCATGCGGCCGTAGAGAGAACGGCTGAAATACCAAAATAGGAAATCACATGCTCAAGAAAACCGTATTAGTACACGCCTTGACGCTGGCATTCGCCGGCGCGGCGTTGACCGTTGGCGTGATGGAGCCCGCAATGGCGCAGTCGAACGCCTCGGGTAACATCGTTGGACGGATCGACTCGCCGGCGGGCGCAACGCTGAACCTGGTGAACACCGAGACCGGCTTCCGCCGGTCGGTCACCCCGGAACCGAGCGGCCGCTACTTCGCTACCGCGATGCCGCCGGGCCACTACCGTGTCGAGCTCGTGCGTAACGGTGCGGTTGCCAACACCATGGAAGTCGATGTCCTGATCGGCCAGGGTGTCGACGCGTCTTTCGTCTCGAACAACGTGCAGACCGTGCAGGTGAGCGGCCGCCGTAATCGTATCGACGTGTCGAATACCAACAACGGCGCCGTGTTCACCGCCAAGGAACTCGCCAAGCTGCCGACCACGCAGAACGTGGCGGCGATCATCCAGCTGGCACCGAACACCACCCGCGCCGACCCGCGCTATACGGGCGGCGCTTCGTTCGGCGGCGGTGCGCCGTCGGAAAACTCGTACTACATCAACGGTTTCCCGGTCACCAACCCGGTGACCCAGCTGGGCGCCTCCGAACTGCCGTTCGGCGCGATCGCCCAGGCGCAGGTGCTGACCGGCGGCTTCGGCGCCGAATTCGGCCGTTCCGTGGGTGGCGTGGTCAACATCACCACCAAGAGCGGTACCAACAACTGGGAAATCGGCGCCAGCGCCCAGTTCACCCCGGACCGCCTGCGTTCGACCCCGAAGAACCGCTACTACCCGAACACCGGCGCAAAAGAGAACGCGGCAACCGACGGTACCCTGTACCTGCAGCGCGACAATCTGCACCGTAATGAGTACCTGTACTCGGCAACCCTCGGCGGCCCGCTGATCAAGGACACCCTGTTCGCCTTCGTCGCCCTCGAGCAGCGCAGGGCCTACCAGGATCGCGTGAACGGCATCCGCACCTCGTCCTCGCTGGCCGCGACCGGCTTCGAGAAGACCCAGGACAAGACCGACCGCTACGTCGGCAAGTTCGACTGGAACATCAACGACAACCACCGCCTGGAAGCGACCTTCATCGGCGACGTCGGCCGCGAAAACCGCCAGCTGTACGGCTACACCTACCCGACCGCCACCAGCCCCGGCATCATCGGCGCCCAGACCGCGTCCCAGCACTACAAGAACAACGAGAACTTCTCGCCGTCCGTCGGTGCCGAAGTATCGATCTTCCGCTACACCGGCAACCTGACCGACAACCTGACCCTGACCGCGCTGGCCGGCGAGAGCCGCACGCCGGTATCGTCGAGCTACGACCAGGTCGGCAACGCTCCGGCCAACATCTTCCAGGTCAGCGCGCCGAGCAATGCACGGGCGCCGGGCCTGAATTACTTCAGCCCGCAGGTGCTGTCGGGCAGCGTGGACAGCCCTGAATCGCTGAGCAAGATCAAGTCCAAGCGTCTGGACGTGGAGTACAAGCTGGGCGACCACACCATCCGTGCCGGCCTGGACAACAACGAACTGGAATCGAGCAAGATCGGCCAGACCTACGGCGGCGGCGGTATCTGGGTGTATGCCAAGACTTCCAACCCGAATAACCCGCTGGCCTTCGGCCCGACCCGCGCCACCACCGCCAGCGGCGGCGGCCTGGGTACCCAGGGCTACTACGTGAGCAAGCGCCTGTTCAATTCGGTGACCGACGCCGGCTCGAAGCAGGACGCGCAGTACATCGAAGACCGCTGGCAGGCCACCAAGAACCTGCTGCTGACCCTGGGCCTGCGTAACGAAGGCTTCAAGAACATCAACGGAGATGGTGAGACCTTCCTCGAAGTCAAGAGCCTGATTTCGCCGCGCTTCGCCGCCAGCTGGGACGTGAACGGCGATTCGTCGCTGAAGGTCTACGGTACCGCCGGCCGCTACGCGCTGCAGATCCCGACCCACCTGGCAGTGCGCGGCGCCAGCCGTTCGACCCTGACCCGCCAGGCCTTCACTTACACCGGCACCGACCAGTACGGCCAGCCTACCGGCCTGAACCCGATCTCGGGCGTCTACTCGGTGAACAACGAGCTGGGCCAGGCAAAGGATCCGAACACCGTCACCGCCCGCGACATCAAGGCGACCTACCAGGACGAGGCAACCCTCGGTTTCGAGAAGGCCTGGACGCCGGACCTGACCGTCGGTGCGCGCGTTACCTACCGCACGCTGAAGCAGACCATCGACGACTACTGCGACCCGCGCCTGTTCGATGCCTATGCCGCTTCGCATAACATCAACACCGACAACTATAGCGGTTTCAGCTGCGCCAGCTTCAACCCGGGCAAGGACTCGACCTTCCTGGTCGACTATGCCGGTACGCGTTCGAACTACACCAAGGTGACGTTCACCGCCAAGGAGATGGGCTTCGACAAGCCGAAGCGTACCTATGCCGCGGTCGACCTGTTCGCCGAGCACCCGTACCGCAACGGTTGGTACGGCCGCGTGAGCTACACCTGGTCGCGCAGCAAGGGCAATACCGAAGGCCAGACCAAGTCGGACAATGCGCAGACCGACGTGGCCGCCACCTCGACCTGGGATAACCCGGAGCTGATGGTCAACTCCTACGGCCTGCTGCCGAACGATCGTACCCACCAGGTCAAGGCCTTCGGCTTCTATGACGTGACGCCGGAATTCACCCTCGGCGGCAACTTCCTGGCAGCGTCGGGCCGTCCGCGCAGCTGCTTCGGCTGGAACCCGAATGTTCCGCCGGAAGCCGACTACGGTTCGGTGTTCTTCTACTGCAATGGCAAGGACGCTCCGCGCGGCAGCTACGGCAAACTGCCGTGGGATATCCGCCTGGACATGAACCTGGCATACCGCCCGGCAGCGCTGAAGGACCTGGCATTCAAGATCGACGTGTTCAACGTGACCAACCGCCAGACCGTCCAGGTTTACGACGAAACCTATAACGTCAGCAGCACCACGGACGTCAGCCCGACCTACGGTCAGGTGATCAGCTACACCGCGCCGCGTTCGGTCCGCTTCTCGGTGGAGTACAACCACAAGTTCTGATCGAACTCAGGTTCGGCAGATCGACAACCCGCAGGTTCGCCTGCGGGTTTTTTTATTTGTTCGAATACTGTTGTGCCATACCAACATAATTCGGGCGCGAGTTTCCCATGCCTGCCTCGTTTATTTGCGGTGAGCCTTATCCGGACAGGCTAGAGGAAGAGGGCGGACGCACTAATTTGTTGCATCGCGAGCAAGAGGCAAGCAGATAAAGAAATGTGTAATTCTTGCTAACTCCAGCGATATGGACGGAATGCGGCAAGAACTTTATTCGCTCAAAGCATTTTATGCAGACAGCATATTGCGTCGCAACATAGATTGATGTGTGATTTGCACCATAAGGGTGCAAAAAATCCGTCTCAGCAAGAGCATGGCTGATACATATGGGAAATTGACACCTCAAGAATAGGTGTGTTTTTATCGCAATACTTTATCTTTTCTTGATGAGGCCATCGGCACTTAATCATGAATGAGATAAATACACCTGTCAATACAAGATGGGTGGGTAAGTGATTTAAAACAGGGCAGTCTACAAGACTGCCGGAATCGAAAATAGAGGAACCACATGTTGAAGAAAACCGTATTAGTCCATGCTTTGGCGTTGGCATTTGGAGGAGCGGCGCTGACCATAGGCGTGGTCGAGCCGGCAATGGCGCAATCGAACGCGTCGGGTTCGGTGTTCGGTAAAGTTGCGGCTGGCAGTGGAGACACCGTCGTACTGAAGAACAATGGCACGAACGCGAGCCGTGCGACCGCCGTCGATGCCGCCGGCAACTTCCGTGTCACCAGTATGCCGATCGGCACCTATACCGCCACCCTGGTGAAGGGCGGTAACGTGGTCGGCACGACCCAGCTCGAAGTCCTGGCAGGCCAGGGCGTCGAAGCGGGCTTCTCGACCGGCGCGGTGCAGACCGTGCAGGTGAGCGGCCGTCGTGCCCGCCTTGACGTGTCGAGCTCGGTCAACGGCGCCACCTTCACCGCACGCGAACTGGAAAAACTGCCGATCGGCCGCAACGTCGAATCGATCGTGCAACTGGCCCCGAACACCACCCGGGGCGACCCGAGCTACGCGGCTGGCGCAAGTTTCGCCGGCGGCGCCGCATCGGAAAATGCCTACTACATCAACGGCATGGTCGTGACCAACCCGCTGACCCAGCTGGGCGCGATGGAACTGCCGTTCGGCGCAATCGCCCAGGCGCAGATCCTGACCGGCGGTTTCGGCGTCGAATTCGGCCGTTCGACCGGCGGCGTGGTCAACATCACCACCAAGTCAGGCACCAACACCTGGGAAGCCGGTGCCATGGCCTCGATTACCCCGGCCTCGACCCGCGCCAAGTACCGCGACGAATACTATGCAAACACCGGCGCGTTCCCGGAAACCGACAACACCCTGTATCTGCGCCGCTCGCAAAACGAAGCTTCGCAGAAGCAGTACTCGGCCTACGTCGGCGGTCCGCTGATCAAGGACACCCTGTTCGGCTTCGTCGCGCTGGAGCAGACCAAGTCCGACGCGCACCAGGTCGTCGGCAGCACCGTGTCGACCACGCTGGCCAACAGCGGCTGGCGCGATGCCGAAACCACGACCAAGCGCTACTACGGCAAGCTGGACTGGAACATCAACGACAACCATCGCCTGGAGCTCACCTCCATCGGCGACCTGCCGCAGACCGACTACAGCTACCGCTCGTACAACTACGGGACCGGCGCCGTCGGCTCGACCGTCACCTCGTCGATCCACCAGGAACTCGGCCCGGCAAACGCGAACGGCGGCAAGATGAACAGCCTGCGCTATGTGGGCAACATCACCGACGACCTGACGATCAATGCGCTGTACGGCAAGATGAAGTCGGAACACATCTACCAGCCGACCGGCTACGATCCGAAACTGGGACAGGTATCGGCCGCGGCGGCCAACCGCTACCCCGGCTTCAGCTATACCGCCGGCCAGAAGGTCAGCGGCACGATTCCGCTGAGCGGCGCGACCGACGACTTCACCTCGAAGCGCCTGGACCTGGAATACAAGCTGGGCAAGCACACCCTGCGTGCCGGCCTGGACAACAACACGGCGAAGTCGGTGAATGCCGGCGAAGGTTATGCGGGCGGCAGCCTCTGGCAATACCAGCGTAACTCGAACGTGACGACGCCCCTGACGGTGTCGGGCGGCGTCCTGCCGGCCCCGCTGAACAGCTATGGCGGCATCGCTGCGCAGGGTTACTACGTCCGCAACATCATTTACCAGACCTATTCGAACGCCTTCGCCGGCCAGGATGCCCAATACCTGGAAGACCGCTGGCAGGCGACCAAGGACGTGCTGGTGACCCTGGGCGTACGCCGCGAAGGCTTCTACAACGCCAACCAGGACGGTACCAAGTACATCGAGATGAAGAACCAGCTCGCGCCGCGCCTGAACGCGTCGTGGGACGTGAACGGCGATTCGTCGTTCAAGGTCTTCGGTAGCCTGGGCCGCTACACCATCCAGATCCCGACCCTGGTCGCACTGCGTGGCGCCAACGGCTCGAAGTACACCTTCCAGTACTACACCTACACCGGCACCGACGCCAACGGCCTGCCGACCGGCACGACCCAGCTGACCGCGCCGATGTCGAACAACAACGAATACGGCCAGGCCAAGGATCCGCTGACGGTCGCCGCGCAGAACATGAAGCCGGCGTACCAGGACGAGCTCACCGTCGGCATGGAACGCGCATGGAGCCGGGACCTGAACTTCGGCGCCAAGTTCACCTACCGCAAGCTGAAGTCGACCATCGACGACCTGTGCGATTCCCGCCCGTTCGAAGCCTACGCCGAGCGTAACAACATCGACACCACGAACTGGGGCGGCTTCAACTGCGCCACCTTCAACCCGGGCCGCGACAACGACTTCATGGTCGACTACGCCGGCAACGGCAGCCACACCAAGGTGCACCTGACCGCGGCGGAACTGGGCTTCGACCAGCCGAAGCGTACCTACGCGGCGCTGGACTTCTTCCTGGAGCACCCGTACCGCAACGGCTGGTACGCCAAGGTGAACTACACCCTGTCGCGCAACAAGGGCAACACCGAAGGCCAGACGCTGTCGGATACCGCGAGCGCCCAGGGCGACGTGGCGGCAACCCAGACCTGGGACTATCCGGAGCTGATGTATGGCGCCAACGGCCTGCTGCCGAACGACCGCACGCACCAGATCAAGGCCTTCGGTTTCTACGACGTCACGCCTGAGCTGACCGTCGGCGCCAACCTGCTGCTGTCGTCGGGCCGTCCGCGTTCCTGCTTCGGCGCCGATCCGGAATCGCGCGGGCCGAACTACGATTCGGCGGCGCACTACTGCTTCGGTGCAACGGGCGAAGAAAACGTGTTCTCGCCGCGTGGCAGCGTCGGCCGCCTGGGATGGGAAAAGACCATGGACCTGAACCTGGTCTACAAGCCGAAGATGGTCGACGGCCTGTCGCTGCGCATGGACATCTACAATGTGTTCAACAGCCAGACCATCCAGAAGGTCAACGAGGCGTACAACTCGGACCTCGCACGTGTCGCCACGTACGAGATGCCGACCTACTTCACCGCGCCGCGCTCGATGAAGTTCACCGCCGAGTACAACATCAAGTTCAAGTAATCGGACTTGACGCTTGATCCCGCCGCCAGCGCGGCGGGATCAGCCAGGCCCACGCTTCGGCGTGGGTTTTTTTATTCCCAGGCGGCGTTCAGGGTCGCCAGCGCCGCCAGCCCGGCGGTCTCTGTACGCAGCACGCGCGGCCCCATCGACAGCGCCAGCGCGCCGCGCGCCAGCGCTGTTTCTTCTTCCTCGGCGCTGAAACCGCCTTCCGGCCCGATCATCAGCGTGACCGCCCGCGCCGGCGTGGCGCGCGCCCAGCCGGCCAGCGATTGCGTCGCGCGCGGCGACAGCAGGATACGCACGCTGTCGTCCGGCTGCGCGATATACCGTCCGAAGTCCTGCAAGGGCCCGAGGCGCGCCAGCCGGTTGCGCCCGCACTGCTCGGACGCCGCCACGATCACACCTTCCCAATGCGCCTGGCGCTTGTCCGCACGCTCGCCCGACAGCTTCACCACCGAGCGCGCCGCCGCCAGCGGCTGGATCGCCGTGACGCCCAGTTCGACCGCCTTCTCGACGATCCAGTCCATTTTATTACTGCCCTCGGGCAGGCCCTGGGCCAGCGTGACGGACCAGGGGAGTTCGACGTCGATGTCCTCCACGGCGAGGACTTCCGCGCTGGCGCGCCGCTTGGCAATCTCGCGCAGGCGCGCGCGCGCCTGGCCGCCTTCGCCGTTGAACAGCACCAGTTCGTCGCCGGCCTGCTGGCGCACGACGTGCAGGTGGTGGGCGACCGCTTCCGGCAGGTCGACGATGGCGCCCGCGACGAGCGGCTGGGGACAATAGAAACGTGGCATGGATGGCAATTCGTGAATAGGGCAGACCGGCATTTTAAAGCGTCGGCGCAACGCTCTGGTAAAATACCCGGTTAAAACCAGCTTGTGCGCCACCGCTTTCAATCCTCAGACTCACCACACCCATGAAACCTCTGCAAACCACCACCCTGATGGCCAACGCGATCCGCGCGCTGGCGATGGACGCCGTCCAGAAAGCCAATTCCGGCCACCCGGGCATGCCGATGGGCATGGCCGAGATCGCCGTTGCGCTGTGGGACGGTCACTATCGCCATAATCCGGCCAATCCGGGCTGGATGAACCGCGACCGCTTCCTGCTCTCGAACGGCCACGGTTCGATGCTGCACTACGCGCTGCTGCACCTGTCGGGCTACGACCTGTCGATGGACGACCTGCGCAACTTCCGCCAGCTGCATTCGAAGACCCCGGGCCACCCGGAAGTCCACATCACGCCGGGCGTGGAAACCACCACCGGCCCGCTGGGCCAGGGCATCGCCAACTCGGTCGGCATGGCGCTGGCCGAGTGGCTGCTGTCGCAGGAATTCAACCGTCCGGGCTTCGACATCGTCGACCACCACACCTACGCCTTTGTCGGCGACGGCTGCCTGATGGAAGGCATCTCGCACGAAGTGGCGTCGCTGGCCGGCACCCTGCGTCTGAACAAGCTGATCTGGCTGTACGACGACAACGGCATCTCGATCGACGGCAAGGTCGAAGGCTGGTTCACCGACGACACCCCGAAGCGTTTCGAAGCCTACGGCTGGAACGTGATCCCGGCCGTTGATGGCCATAGCGTCGCAGCGGTGGATGCCGCGATCGCCGAGGCGAAGACCTCGGACCGTCCGACCCTGATCTGCTGCAAGACCATCATCGGCAAGGGTTCGCCGAACCTGCAGGGCGGCGACAAGGTGCACGGCGCCGCGCTGGGCGACAAGGAAATCGCGGCGGTGCGCGAGCACCTGCTGTGGGATGCGATCCCGTTCGACATCCCGGCTCCTGTGTATGAAGCCTGGGACCAGAAGCAGAAGGGCGCCGAAACCGAAGCGCAATGGAACCAGCTGTTCGACGGCTACCGCGCGCAATTCCCGGAGCTGGCCGCCGAATTCGAGCGCCGCATGAAGGGCGAGCTGCCGGGCAAGTTCGAGGAAACCCTGGCCGCCGCCATCGCCGCGACCGTGGACAAGAAAGAGACCATCGCCACCCGCAAGGCCAGCCAGAACGCGATCCAGGCCCTGGCACCGGTGCTGCCGGAATTCCTGGGCGGCTCGGCCGACCTGACCGGCTCGAACCTGACCAACTGGAAGGAATCGGTCCCGGTGCGGTCCGGCACCCCGGGTAACCACATCAACTACGGCGTGCGCGAATTCGGCATGGCCGCCATGATGAACGGTATCGCCCTGCACGGCGGCTACATCCCGTTCGGCGCTACTTTTCTCACCTTCTCTGACTACAGCCGTAATGCATTGCGCATGGCCGCGCTGATGAAGATCCGTTCGCTGTTCGTGTTCACCCACGACTCGATCGGCCTGGGCGAAGACGGCCCGACCCACCAGTCGGTCGAACACGTGTCCTCGCTGCGCCTGATCCCGGGCCTGGACAACTGGCGTCCGTGCGACACCACCGAGTCGATCGTGGCCTGGGGCGAAGCCGTCAAGCGCAAGGACGGTCCGTCGACCCTGATCTTCTCGCGCCAGAACCTGCCGTACATGGAGCGTGACGCATCCACCGTCGCTAACATCGCCAAGGGCGGCTACATCCTGCGCGATGCAGCCAACCCGCGTGCCGTGCTGATCGCCACCGGTTCCGAAGTCGAACTGGCGATGAATGCCGCCGCCACGCTGGCCGGCCAGGGCATCGCCGTGCGGGTGGTCTCGATGCCGTCGACCGACGTGTTCGAGCGCCAGGAAGCGGGCTACAAGGCGCAAGTGCTGGGCAAGGGTATCCCGCGTGTGGCGATCGAAGCCGGCGTGACCGACTTCTGGTACAAGTACGTCGGCCTGGAAGGCGCGGTGGTCGGCATCGACAGCTTCGGCGAATCGGCGCCGGCGCCGGTGCTGTTCAAGCACTTCGGCTTCACCGTGGAGAACGTGGTCGGCAAGGTCAAGTCCGTACTGGCGTGATCATTCGGGCAAGCTTTTTGCGCTATGCTTCGACGATAAGATTTTTTTCAATCAGGAGTAGACAATGACGATCAAGGTAGCAATCAACGGCTATGGCCGCATCGGCCGCAACGTGCTGCGCGCTTTCTATGAAGGCGGCAAGAAGCAGGACATCCAGATCGTGGCGATCAACGACCTCGGCAACGCCGAGCACAACGCCCACCTGACCCGCTACGACACCACCCACGGCAAGTTCCCGGGCACCGTCGTGGTCGAGGGCGACACCATGATCGTCAACGGCGACCAGATCCGCGTGTTCGCGCAGCGTAACCCGGCCGAAATCCCGTGGGGTGAGCTGGGCGTGGACGTGGTGCTGGAGTGCACCGGCTTCTTCACCACCAAGGAAAAGGCATCGGCCCACCTGAAGGGCGGCGCCAAGAAGGTCATCATCTCGGCACCGGGCGGCAAGGACGTCGACGCCACCATCGTCTTCGGCGTCAACCAGGACGTGCTGAAGTCGACCGATACCGTGATCTCGAACGCTTCGTGCACCACCAACTGCCTGGCCCCGCTGGTCAAGCCGCTGCACGACGCGATCGGCCTGGAAACCGGCCTGATGACCACCGTGCACGCCTACACCAACGACCAGGTGCTGACCGACGTGATGCACGAAGACCTGCGCCGCGCCCGTTCGGCCACCCAGTCGATGATCCCGACCAAGACCGGCGCGGCCGCCGCGGTCGGCCTGGTACTGCCGGAGCTGAACGGCAAGCTGGACGGCTACGCGATCCGCGTGCCGACCATCAACGTCTCGATCGTCGACCTGTCCTTCATCGCCAAGCGCGACACCACGGTGGAAGAGATCAACGCGATCATGAAGAAAGCCGCCGACGAAGGCGCGCTGAAGGGCATCCTGACCTACAACACCGAGCCGCTGGTGTCGGTCGACTTCAACCACAATCCGGCCTCGTCGAACTTCGACGCAACCCTGACGAAGGTGTCGGGCCGCCTGGTGAAGGTGTCGTCGTGGTACGACAACGAGTGGGGCTTCAGCAACCGCATGCTGGACACCACCGTGGCGCTGATGAACGCGAAGTAATCGCCGTCTCGGCCTGAACGACACCCCTGGATCGGGAAACCGGTCCAGGGGTGTTGTTTTTTGTGAATGCTAAAGTGAATTGACAAGAAGCTGTTTCAGAAATACAACGACCGCTACAGTTTTTTACAAACGGCAAAAAAACCACTACAAAAAATCTTTCCTCTCGGCGACACTCTGGCTGTGCGTACATGCAATGCACATAACAATTACAAGCCGAGGGAAATCTTGAACAAGCAACTCATGCTGAAACGTAGTGTGATCGCCGTCGCGGTTGCACTCGGGGGAACGTCGATCACGTTCGCCCAGACTGTAAGTGGTGGCAGTGAAGGTGGTAACGGTAACGGAGACAATTCACAGATGCAGCGCGTGGTCGTCACGGGCTCCAACATCAAGCGTACCGACAGCGAAACCGCATCGCCGGTGCAGATTCTGCGCCGTGAAGAGATCAAGCAGACCGGCGCGAGCACGGTGCGCGGGGTCCTCGACACCCTGACCAATTTCGACACCGGCACGCTGCGCGACAATGGCAGCTCGACCAGTTTCGCACGCGGCGCATCGGGCGCCTCGATCCACGGCCTGGGCAAGGCCGCGACCCTGGTGCTGGTGAACGGCCGCCGCGTCTCGAACTATGCGTTCGCGGACGGCGGCAAGGAAACCTTCGTCAACGTCGACACGATCCCGGCCGATGCCATCGAGCGTATCGAGATCCTGGCGGACGGCGCATCGGCAGTCTACGGTTCCGACGCCATGGCCGGCGTCATCAACATCATCACCCGTTCCACCTTCGAAGGCGTGCGCGCGACCGCCGAAGTCACCCGCCCGCAAGGCATGCACCTGGGCGGCGAGAACACCGCCGCGATCACCGCCGGCAAGGGTAACTTCGACCGCGACGGCTACAATGTGTACGCCACCGTCGAAGGCTACCGCCGTTTCGGCTACATGCTGGCCGACGTGCAGCCGTATTACGCGCCGTGGCACCGCAAGTACGTCAGCCCGGCATTCGGCGACCCGAGCGTGTATTCCTTCCCGGGCAACCTGAACGAAGCAAAGTCCTCGACCCACCCGGCGATCCGCCAGCCGGTCGCGACCTGCCCGGCGAGCCAGCTGAATGCCGGCGGCCTGTGCACCAGTAACATCAACGGCCTCAACCAGTATTCCGACCCGGCCCAGCGCGTGAACCTGTTCAGCCAGGGGCGCTTCAAGGTGTCGAGCACCACCACCGCCTTCGCGGAAGTGGCGTACTCGAGCACAAAGACCACCTACCAGACACTGCCGTACGCCAACGCGGCTGGTTCGGCCAGCAACTGGTTCGACGGCAATACCAAGACCTCGCAGTCGGTGCCGAAGCCCAAGCTGGCAGTCGGCAACCCGGCCAACCCGTTCCCGTATCCGGTCGGTATCGACTACCGCTTCATGGATAACCTGGACATGTGGCAGAGCCCGTCCAAGGCGACCCAGTACCGCGTGATGGCGGGCCTGGAAGGCACTCTGGCCAATGGCTGGGACTGGCAAGCGGCAGCCGGCCGCGTCGGTGGCGACGCCAAGTCGCGCGACCGCGGCGCCGACCGCGATGCGATGCCGGCGGCGGTGTCGAGCGGCGAGTACAAGATCGGCGGCCCGAACCCGCAAGCGCTGCTGGACCGCATGTTCCCGGAAATCGGCACCAACGCCAAGCTGTCGCAGGACTGGGTCGACGCCAAGATCAGCGGCGAAACCGGCCTGCGTCTGCCGGGCGGCCCGCTGAGCTTCGCCGTGGGCGGCGAATACCGTCACGAGAGCATGTTCATCCGCTCGACCGACAACGTGGTCGAGGCCCGCATCATCGGCCGCGGCTCGCTGTGGATCGACGGCGAGCGCAACATGGGCGCCCTGTACGGCGAGCTGATCGCGCCGATCACCAAGACGATCGAAGCCGATGCCGCGGTACGCGTCGACAAGAACCAGGGCTTCGACTCGCACGTGTCGCCGAAAGTCGGCCTGAAGTACCAGGTGGTGCCGCAACTGCTGCTGCGCGGTACCTTCGCCGGCGGCTTCCGCGCACCGAACATTCCGGAAACCCTGGGCAAGGTCGGCCTGACCGGCTTCTTCAACAGCACCCTTGACCCGAAGCGCTGCGACACCGCCACCAAGATCCGCGACATCCTGAAGACCGGTAACGCCAACGACGTCTCCGACGCCACCGTGGCCTACAACTCGGGCTGCCTGACCTCGGTGCCGGCGATGATCTCGTCCAACAAGAACCTGAAACCGGAAACCTCGCGCAGCCTGACCCTGGGCTTCGTGCTGGAGCCGATCAGGAACGTCAACGCTTCGGTGGACTACTGGAAAATCGAGCGCCGCGACGAGATCGCTTACCGCGACATCAACTACGTGCTGGCGCGTGAAGACAATGCCGGCTACAAGGACCTGATCGCACGTAACGCGGTGAGCGAACAGGATACCCGCCTGGCCGACCGCGCGAACCAGCTCAAGCCTGGCGCCAACCTGGCCTTCACCAGCGGTAACATCCAGTCGCTGCTGCTGAATTACGAGAACTTCGGCAAGACCGAAAGCTCGGGTGTGGACATCGATGTCAACTCGCGCTTCAACATGGGCAGCAACGGTTCGCTGATCCTGGGCCTGAAGACCACCGTCGCCCTGAGCTGGAAGCAGTGGGACATCGATGCCAACGATTATCGTCCGAACACCGTGGGCAACCGCGGCACCCCGAAACTGGTGTCGGTCCTGAGCGCCACCTGGAAGAAGGGCGACTGGGCCTCGACGATCCGGGTCAACCGCACTTCGGCCATGGCACTGAACTTCGACGAGACCGACCAGGCAACGTGGAACGTCGCCGGCTGCCAGGCACGCATCAAGCCGACCGACGACCTGCCGTGCTTCCAGCGCGCTTCGCTGCGTACCGACCTGAACTTCTCGTACACCGGGTTCCGCAACCTGCGCCTGGCGCTGAACATCCGCAACGCATTCAACGATGCTGCGCCGATCGACCTGCGCGGCGGTTACGCGCTGCGTCCGCGTCAGATCAAGGCCACTGCGGAATACGCGTTCTGAGCGTTTGACTTGCCTTGACTAAAAAGCCCACCGGTTCACACGCACCGGTGGGCTTTTTTTTCGGCCGGCTTTTTCGGCCTATTTTTTCTTCGGCCAGGGCGTCAGGATCTCGAAGCCATCCCTGGTCACCGCGATCATGTGTTCCCACTGCGCCGACAGGGAGTTGTCGGCCGTGACCACGGTCCAGCCGTCGTCGAGCTGGTCGACGTCGGCCTCGCCCGCGTTCAGCATCGGCTCGACGGTGAAGGTCATGCCTTCCTTCAGCAGCAGGCCGGTGTTCGGGCGGCCGTAGTGCAGCACCTGCGGGTCTTCGTGGTAGACGCGGCCGATGCCGTGACCGCAGTATTCGCGCACCACCGAATAGCCGGCCTTCTCGGCCAGGGTCTGGATCGCATGGCCGACGTCGCCCAGGCGCGCGCCGGGCTTGACGACGCGGATCCCGGCCATCATCGCGTCGAAGGTGATGTCGACCAGGCGCTTCGCTTCCGGCGACGGCGTGCCGGCGAAGTACATGCGGCTGGTGTCGCCGTGCCAGCCGTCCTTGATCACGGTGACGTCGATGTTGATGATGTCGCCGTCCTTCAGGACATCCTTCTCGCTCGGGATGCCGTGACAGACCACCCCGTTCACCGAGGTGCACAGGGTTTTCGGGAAACCGTGGTAGCCGACGTTGGCCGGGGTCGCCTTCTGCACCTTGCGGATGTATTCGTTGCAGCGCCTGTCGAGTTCCTCGGTGGAGACGCCGGGCGCCACGTATTCGGAAATCATCTCCAGCACCTCGGCGGCCAGGCGGCCGGCGACGCGCATCTTGGCGATGTCCTTGTCGTTCTTGAGTTTGATGACCATGTATATATAGTGTGATCGCCGGACCTTGCGCCGGCATGCCCCTATGATAACCGCGAATAAAAAAACGCCGGGCGAACCGGCGTTTTCAGATCCCGACAGGGAACGATCAGAGCTTCACGCGCACGCCTGCGTACCAGCGGCGGCCGATCGGGTCGTAGGTGCCGGCGGCGGTTTCGGTACCGGTGCTGTCGCCCGGCAGGCCGCTGATGATCGGCGGCGCCTTGGTGTTGAACGCGTTGTTCAGGCCGAAGTACAGCTCGGTCGACTTCACCACCGAGTAGGTCGCCTGCAGGTCGGTGTAGGTACGCGAACCGACTTTCAGCGAGCCCGGGGCCAGGTCGAAACCGGACAGGAACTGGTCGTCCAGCGCCGAACGGCCGATGTAGGTCATGGTCGCGCTGACACTCAGCTGATTCCACTTGTAGCCGATGTCGAACAATGCCTTGTTCTTCGGCGCGCCAATCTCGCCCGCGAACGGATCGCGGTCGGCGCCCGGCAGCGGAACGGTGTAGCCCTGTTTCACGTAGGTGTAGGCCAGCTTGGTCGACAGACGGCCGGGACCGACGCGGTCGTTCCAGGACGCGGTCAAGTCCACGCCTTCGGTCGCGAGGCCGCCGCTGTTCGACACGGCGGTGTCGATGTACTGCAGCGAGCCTGCGCTGTTCTGGCCGCTGCCCGTCGGACGGCGGGTGATGAACTGGCAGAAGGTCGGGTTGGTGCCGTTGTAGCAGCTTTCCAGCGTGAACTGGCGAGGCGTGCTGACGATGGCGTCGGCGATCTTGATGTTGAAGTAGTCAGCCGTGAAGGTGAAACGCTTCAGCGGTGCGATCGAACGCGGGGTCCAGACCACGCCGATGGTGCTCGAGCGGCCTTTTTCCGCGCCCAGGTTCGGGTTGCCGCGGTTGTAGCCGCTGACGCCCTGGATGTCGGCCTGGTTCAGGGTGAACTTGCCGTTGGCGGCGATGTTCGCGTTCACGCCCGGTGCGGCACGGCACAGTGCCGAGTACGCGGTGGTCGAGGTCGCGGTCACGCCCAGGCAGGGGTCGTTCAAGCCGGACGGGAAGTCCTGGCTCGGCGCCTGGTACAGCTCGTTGATGTTCGGCGCGCGGGTCGACAGCGAACGGGTGCCGCGGAACTTCAGGTCATCGATCAGCGACCATTCGAAGCCGGCGTTCCAGCTGTTGGTGCTGCCCACCGACGAGTAATCGCCATGGCGGAAGGCGCCCAGGAAGCTCAGCGACTTCGCGAACGGCACGTCCTTCAGGATCGGCACGCGGGTTTCCAGGAACACTTCCTTGACGCTGAACTCGCCCGAGGTCGGCGGGGTCGCGTTGCCGGCGTTCAGGCCGGACTGGGTGAGGGCGTCGGGGACGGCGCTCGAGAATTCCTTGCGCCATTCGAAGCCTGCCGCCACGCCGAGGGGGCCGGCCGGCAGATCCCAGACTTCGCTGTTGATCTGGCCGCCCACCAGTTTCTGGGTGGTGCGGGTCAGCAGCGAGCCCGGTGCGGTCACATATTTCAGGGCTTCCGGCGAAATCGTGTTATAGCCGAACACGTTGATCGGCACGCAACCCTGGGCAACAGCGTTGGCGCTGGCGCAGACCGGGGGGCCGCCGTTGGCGCCCGGCACCGCCTGCAGTGCGTTGGCGAAGTTCAGGACGTTAACCTGGCCGGTCGACTGCTGGGCTTCCTTGGTCTGGCCATAAGCGCCGTACACTTCGTAGTTCCAGTTTTTCCAGGCGTCGAATTCGCCCTTGATGCCGGTCACGAAGCGGAAGGTGTCGCGGTCGGCGGTGCTGCCGCGGGAGCCGACTTCGGCCAAGCGGCGGGTGAAGTTGTAGTCACGCAGGCCGTCGCCATCGGTGTCGGTGATGCGGTCGTACAGGTACTGCGGGACCAGCGGGTTGCGCACGATGGCGCCGTTGACGCGCGACTCGGCCGGCACCTGGCCGCCGCTTGCCTTGAAAATGTCGGTCGAAGACAGCGGATACGGCTCGATGCTGGTCGAGACGTGGCTGGAGGCATAGGTGCCTTCCATGAACGCACGGGTCTTCTCATTGATCTTCAGTTCGCCGTTGGCGGCGAACAGGTAGCGCTCGACCGGCACGGCGATCGAACGGTACTCCGAACGGTTGAAACCGCTGGCCGGCACGGTTGCGCTACCGTTGGTCGAGAACGGAATCGGGTTGCCGCTCTTGTCGTAGGTGTAGCTGCCGGATTTGGCGCCGGTCGGGGAGTTGTTGTAGAAGAAACGGCCCTGCGGCGCAAAGCTCGAGTAGAACGGACGGACCGCAACGAATGCATCGGCTGGGTCGCCGGTGACACCCGCCATTTTCGAGAACTGGTCGACTGCCGAGGCTTCGCGGTCGCGCGACCACACCTGGCCCTGGCGCGAGTAGCCCAGGTGGCCCATCAGGAAGCCGTCGTCGTTGCTGGTGCCGAAAGTTGCCGAGAACTTGCGCTTCTGGTCATCCTGCTTGTAGCTCTGGCCGGCCTGGGCGTCGAGCATCAGGCCGTTGAAGTTGCGCTTGGTGATGATGTTAACCACACCGGCCACGGCGTCCGAGCCGTAGGCTGCCGATGCGCCGCCGGTCAGGAGTTCGACGCGCTCGATGAAGTCGGTCGGAATGGAGTTCAGGTCGACTGCGGATTCGCCCGGGATACCCGAAACGAAGCGGCGGCCGTTGACCAGCACCAGGGTACGCGAGGTGCCCAGGTTGCGCAGGTCGACGGTGGCGACGCCCACGCTGGCGGTCTGGAATGCCGAGTTGGTACGGCTGATCGCCGGCGAGCCCATGGTCGGGTTTTCCAGCAGCACCTGCTGCAGGTTGGTGGCGCCGGAGGCGGCGATGTCGGCTGCGGACAGTACCTGCAGGGGCGACGGCGAATCTGCGTTCGGCGAGGCAATGCGCGAACCGGTCACTTCCACACGCTGGATCGTGGTCGACGGCTGGGTCTGGGTGGCTGCGGCTGCCTGTTGCTGGGCAGCGCCACTCTGATTCTGTCCTTGCTGCGTCTGCATTTCCTGTGCGTAAGCCGCCTGCACGCCGAGGGCAACGCCGCCCAGGCAGATCAAGCGGATAGACCGGGATAAGACTTTTTCCATCATGATTGCAAAACTCCTAGGGTTAGGGCACGCCGGACTGGGCACAATCCGGACGCGAGAAACGCCGTCGCTGATGCGACTTATTTAGGAACAATGTACCCCGTACATATCTTCCAAGATTGCAATAAAATCACTTAAAATGGCTAGCTGTCAACGTTTCCTGAAGAATGTCTATGCGTGTTGTTAATACGCGTAATTACAAACATTCTTTTCGAAGGGTTTCAAGGTGACCTTCGTAAATGCGCCTTTTGAGTAAATTACAACCTGGAATTGTTTCTGCATGGGCGAAAAGCAGCCTGTGCAGTGTGTCATCGACGTTTCAATTTGCAAAGAAGACACAATAAAAAGTGACCAAGAAGCTAGTTTTTATTAGCTCCTTGTCACTTTTGCGCAACGGTCTAGCTTGTCTTTTTGTCTTGCGGGGATGTTAACGGCCGCCGAGCGGCGGCCGCGAAGGGACTCAATCGTCGAAGCAGGCGTGCCACAGGCGCACCACCACGTCGGCATGCGCGGCCACGAGGGCAGGGTCGACGCGGGCATTTTCCTGGCCTTGCAGGCGCACCTGGTGCTGCAGGCGGCGCATGACCCGGTAGGCGTCTGCCGCGCCTTTCGCCAGCGTGGGATCGATCAGGCCGAGCTCGCCGCACAGGCGCAGCAGGGCGATGTTGCCGGCATTCGCGGTGAGGCGCGGATGCCGGAAGGCGTGCCGCAGAACCAGGTACTGGACGATGAATTCGATGTCGATCATGCCGCCATCGTCCTGCTTCAGGTCGAAACTGCCGCTGCGGCCGGGGTGGGCGGCGTGCATGCGCTTGCGCATCTTGACGACTTCGTCGCGCAGCTCCGCCTCGCGCAAGCTCCTGTCCTGGCGCAGCACCTCCTCGCGGATGGCCTCGAAGCGCGCGCCGATGGCGGCATCGCCGGCGCAGAAGCGGGCCCGCGTGAGGGCCTGGTGCTCCCAGATCCAGGCCGAGCTGCGCTGGTAGCGCTCGAAGGCGGACACCGACGACACCAGCATGCCGCTGGCGCCGTCCGGGCGCAGGGCGGTGTCGATGTCGAACAGGATGCCGGCCGGAGTATGCGTGGTCATCCAGGTGATGAAGCGCTGGGCCAGCTTGGCATAGTTGCCCGGTGCATCCTGGTCGTCGTCGTCGAACAGGAAAATGACGTCCAGGTCGGACACGTAGCCCAGTTCCTTGCCGCCCAGCTTGCCGTAGGCGATCACGGCAAAGCGCGGCACTTCGCGGTGGCGTTTGGCGATGGTGAGCCAGGCACGCTTGACCACTTCGGCCACGATCAGGTCGGCCAGGGCCGACAGGTGGTCGGCCAGGCGCTCGACCGAGAGCTCGCCGGCCAGGTCCAGCGCCAGCAGGCGGAACAGCTGGGCGTGGTGGGCTTCGCGCAGGATGTCGAGCTGGCGCTCGGTGTCGCCAGCGGCGACGTCGAGCTGGCCGGCCAGGCTGGCGGCCAGTGCGGGCAGCTCGTCGGCGCCGTTGCCGCGGCCGCGGTCGTCCAGCAATTCGTCGAGCAGGATCGGGTGCTGGGTCAGGAAGGTGGCGGCCCAGCCGCTGGCGTTGATCATGCGGATCACGCGTTCCAGCGTGTGCGGGTATTCGGTCAGCAGCGACAGGTAGGCCGAGCGGCGCGCGATCGCCTCGAAGAAGTCGAGCAGGCGCCCGAGGGTGGCGGCATGGCTGCCCAGGCCAGCTTCGCGCACGATGGCGGCGATCTGCTGCAAGGCCGTGTTGACCAGCGCCGCCAGGCGGTTGCGGCTGGCATCCGGCAGGGTCTGCAGACGCGGCGCCTGCCAGGTGGCGACCAGGCGCGTGGCGGCTTCTTCCGGCCGGTCGAAGCCGAGCGTGGCCAGGTGCTGGGCGATCGCCCCGACGTTCTCCGGGTCGCTCATGGCGGCGCCGGCCGCGGCGGCCGGGTCGGCCCCATCGCCCCCCTGGTCCGCCGATTTGTCGGCAAAGATGGCGTCGAACTGGGCCGCCACGAAGCTGCGCTGCTCGTCCAGGCGCGCCAGCAGCGTGGCTTCGTCCGGCAGGCCCATCATGCGCGCCACCGTCAGCCGGTCCTCGGGCGAGACGGGCAGGGTATGGGTCTGCGCGTCCTCGAGGTATTGCAGCCGGTGTTCCAGGTTGCGCAGGAAGGTATAGGCTTGCAGCAGGCGCTCGACGGCCTCGAGCGGCAGCAGCTCGCGCTCGGCCAGCAGGCGCAGCGTCTTGCGGGTCGAGCGTTCGCGCAGCGCCGGGTCGCGTCCGCCGCGGATCAGCTGGAATACCTGGGCCAGGAACTCGATCTCGCGGATCCCGCCGCGCCCCAGCTTGACGTTCTGGCTGCGTTCCGGGTGCAGGCGCTCCTGGCGGTTGACCTCGGCGCGGATCTGGGCGTGCATGGTGCGGATCGCGTCGATCACGCCGAAGTCGAGGTAGCGCCGGAACACGAACGGCCGCACGATGGCGTCCAGCGCCGCGATGTCGAGCGGGTCGCCGGTGACCGCGCGCGCCTTGACCCAGGCATAGCGTTCCCATTCGCGGCCCTGGACGATCAGGTAGTCCTCGACCATGTTCAGGCTGGCCGCCAGCGGCCCCGACTTGCCGTTTGGGCGCAGCGCCATGTCGACCCGGAAAGTGAAGCCATCCTCCGTGATTTCCGAGATCGCGGCAATCAGCTTCTTTCCCAGGCGGATAAAGAATTCGTGGTTCGACAGCGGGCGCTGGCCGGCCCCGGCCTGGGTCTCGCCGTCTTCCGGATACACGAAGATCAGGTCGATGTCGGACGATACGTTCAGCTCGCCGCCGCCGTGCTTGCCCATCGCCAGCACCATCATCTGCTGGGGCCGGCCGGATTCGGCACCGATCGGGACGCCGTGGATGGCCGTCATCTCGGCCATCAATTCGGCAAGGTGGGATTGCACGGCGAAGTCGGCGAAGCGGCTCATCGCCGTGACGACCTCGTCGAGATCGGCGCGGCCGTCGAGGTCGCGCTCGATAATGGCGCAAATCAAGAGATTGCGCAGCCGGCGCATGGCCCGCCCCAGCGGCAGCCTGTTTCCATTCGGACCGTGGCGCGCCTCAGCCTCCAGTGCTGCGCCGAAATCGAGGGAGGACAGCGATAATTCAGCCAGGGGGGCAAGCCGTCCGGCCCGCGCGGCGTCGGCGCCGAGCCAGCGTTGATAAAAGCGTGACGCGCTTGCAGGGGAATTCATAGGGCAAATCCAGACGAGTTTTGTACGTTCCGGGAGGCGTGCTATGCGGTAAAATTGCCCGCCATGCTGCCCTGGGTCAGCGTGATGGTAAGGTAGACGCCGCGATTGTTGCAAGCGCTTCTCTTATTGATAAACAATTACGGCGAGCCTTTATTTATTAGCATCCTGATGCACAACCCGGAACAGCAGGCCGAACGAGGGGACCAAGACCGGCACGCGGCGGATACGCCGCCTGTCGCGCCTGCCCCTGCGCAGCCACAGCCGGCCGAGCCGCACGGCGCCCATGCGCACCTGCCGCTGGCCGAACGCTGGCGCCGGCTGCGCGCGGCCTACCGCTATGCCAACCTGGCGTCGCACCATGTGCTCGGCTTCACGCTGAAGGCGGTCCTGCTCGCCTATTTCATCTTCATGCTGCTGTTCCTGGCGCTGCGCTGGGCGGTCCTGCCGAACATCGACCTGTACAAGCCCGACATCGAACGCGCCGCCAGCCGCGTGCTCGGCAACCAGGTCACGATCTCGCGCGTGTATGCCTCCTGGCGCGGCCTGCATCCGAACCTGTTCCTGGGCGACGTGCGCCTGCGCGACCGCGATGGGCGCCAGCTGCTGGCCCTGCCGTCGGTCTCGGCCACCCTGTCCTGGTGGTCCATCGTCGCCGCCGAGCCGCGTTTCGACAGCCTCGAAATCAACCGTCCGGAACTCGACGTGCGGCGCACCCCCGATGGCGTGTTCTGGGTGGCCGGGGTGCGCATCGATCCGAACCGCAAGGAAGAGGGCAACGGCGGCGGCGCCGACTGGCTGCTGCGCCAGCGCGAGATCGTGATCCGCGAAGGCCGGCTGTCCTGGACCGACCAGCTGCGCGCGGCGCCGGTGCTGGAACTGTCGAACGTCACGATGGCGCTCGAGAACCGCTGGACCACGCACCGCTTCGCCCTCAAGGCCAGCCCGCCGCTTGGCGTCTCGGCCCCGCTCGACGTCCGTGCCCGCTTCAGCCACCCGGCCTTCGGCGCCAGGGCCTCGGATGCCAGCCGCTGGAAGGGCGAGCTGTATGCCGACCTGCGCAATACCGACCTGGCCAGCTGGAAGCAGTACATCGACTATCCGTTCAAGGTCGAAGCGGGACGCGGTTCCGTGCGCGCCTGGCTCAGCTTCGACCAGGCCCGCCTGGCCGGCTTTACCGCCGACCTCGGCCTCGCCGGGGTCAGCGCCCGCCTGGCGCCGGACGCCGCGCCGCTGCTGCTGACGCGCGTGTCGGGGCGCCTGTCGGCGCGCGAGGAAATCAAGCCGGGGGACCACGAAGGCAAGCCGACCTTCGGCGCGCTCGGCCATAGCATCGGCATCGAAAACTTCGCGGTCGTGACCCACGACGGCGTGGTGCTTCCCCCTAGCACGCTGAGCGAAACCTGGCGCCCGGCGGCGGCCGGCAAGCCCGAACATGTCAAGCTGCGCGCCGAGCAGGTCGACCTGGGCGCGCTGGCCGCACTGGCAGCCCAGATGCCGCTGGCGCCGCAACAGCGCGAGCTGCTGGCCGAGCTGGCGCCGCGCGGCCGCCTGCTCGACGTCGACGCCGAGTGGGAAGGCCGCCTGCCGGAGCTGGGCAGCTGGCGCGTGCGTGGCCAGGCCGACCGTTTGGGCATCAATTCGCTGGCGGCCAAGCCGGGCCGGGCGGCGCTGCCGGGCGTGCGCAACCTGAGCGGCAGCATCGACGCCAGCGACCGCGGCGGCAGCCTGAACATCGCCTCGGAACGCATGGCGCTGGCGCTGCCGGCCTGGTTCGCGGAACCGGACCTGCCGTTCGACCAGCTGGGCCTGCGCGCGCGCTGGTCGTATCCGCAGGACGACCAGTTGCTGGTCGAGGTCGACGGCTTCGAGTTCACCCAGGGCCGCTTGAAGGGCACGCTGTCGGGCAAGCACCTGCTGCCGCTGAGCGAGGGTAGAAGCGGGGTCAAGGGCCCGGGCAGCGCCGACTTCACGGCGACCATCGACGGTTTCGACATCGCCACCATCGGGCGCTGGCTGCCGCTGGTCACGCACGAAGGCCTGCGCGAGTGGCTGACCGGCGCGCTGCAGGGTGGCACCCTGCGCGACGCCAGAGTTCGCCTGCGCGGCGAGCTGGCGCATTTCCCTTTCCACGCCGGCAATGCCGCGGAGCGCGCGCGCGGCGAATTCCACGTCAGCGGCCGCATCGACAACGGCAAGCTCGACTATGCCCCGGGGCACCGCACGCCGGATGGCAAGTCGCCGCTGTGGCCGTTGGCCGAGAACATCAACGGCGCCATCGTGTTCGACCGCGCGCGCATGGAAATCCATGCCGACACCGCCCGCACCCTCGGCCTGGGCCTGAACAACGTGAGCGCCGTGATCCCGGAGCTGGGCGCGCGCGACTCCATCCTCGACATCGACGGCGCCGCAAGCGGCCAGCTGCAGGAATTCCTGCGCTACGTGGCGGCCAGCCCGGTGCTGGAATGGATCGGCCATTTCACGGAAGACAGCAAAGCCACCGGCAATGCGCGCCTGGGATTGAAGCTGCGCCTGCCGCTGGCGAACCTGCACGAGACCAAGGTCCAGGGCGCGCTGCAGCTGCAGAGCAATGACGTGACGCTGTTCCCGGAACTGCCGCCGATCCAGGCCGCGCTCGGCAAGATCGAGTTCTCCGAACATGGCGTGAACCTGAACGGCATCGGCGCCAGCTTCCTGGGCGGGCCGCTGCAGCTGTCGGGCGGCACCCAGCGCGACGGCGTCATCGTGATCCGCATGGCCGGCACCGCCACCGCCGACGGCATGCGCGCAACGGGCTCGCTGCCGGCCCTGCAGCGCCTGGCCGGCAAGCTGTCCGGCGGAGCACGCTTCGGCGGCTCGGTGACGGTGAAGGACCGCCAGACCCAGATCGTGCTCGACTCGAACCTGGCCGGCCTCGGCGTCGAGCTGCCGGCGCCGCTGAACAAGCCCGCCGCCGACGTGCTGCCGCTGCACTTCACCCTGAACGGCCAGCCGACCGGGGATGATGGCGTGGCGCACGACGAGATCCGGCTCGGCCTCGGCAATGGGGTGGCGGCGCGCTACGTGCGCGAACGCCAGCCGCGCGGCCCGTGGATCGTCAAGCGCGGCGGCATCGGCGTGAACGTGCCGGCACCGGAACCGGACAGCGGCATGATGATCAACGTGGACATGAAGTCGGTGAACGTCGACCGCTGGCTGGCGGCCGCCACCGAGATCGCCGGCCCCGCCGAAGGAACGGTCCAAGGCACGACCCCGGCCGCGGCGGACGCGGGGCAGGGCGGCGGCATGGCCCAGTACGTGATGCCGGACCTGATCGGCGCGCGCGCCGGCGAGCTGGTGATCGGCGAGCGCACCCTGCACGATGTGGTGCTGGGCGCGTCGCACCAGCCGGGCGTGTGGCAGGCCAGCGTCGATTCGCGCCAGGTTACCGGCTGGGTCACCTGGAACGAAGCCCAGAATGGACAGGGCATGGGCAAGGTGACGGCGCGCCTGGCCTCGCTGGACATCCCGGAGTCCTCGGCCAAGGAAGTGAAGGAGCTGCTGGAATCGGGCAAGACGCCCGGCGCCGGCATTCCCGGCCTGGACATCGTGGCCGAGCGCTTCGAGCTGTTCGACAAGCAGTTCGGCCGCCTCGAACTGGTGGCCAGCAATGCCCAGGCGCTGGCGGGCGGCGAATGGCGCATCGAGCGCCTGGCCATCACCAACCCGGACGGCCAGCTGAAGGCGAACGGGCGCTGGCTCACGCGCGACGGCAGGAGCAATACCGCACTGAACTTCAACCTCGACATCGGCGACGCCGGCCGCCTGCTCGACCGCCTCGGCTTCCCGGGCACCCTGCGCCGCGGCAAGGGTTCGCTGTCGGGCGACCTCTCCTGGGCCGGGCTGCCGTATTCGCTCGACATTCCGAGCCTGTCCGGCCAGGTGCAGATGAACGTCGAGGACGGCCAGTTCCTCAAGAAGGACCCGGGCGCGGCCAAGCTGCTGGGCGTGCTGAGCCTGCAGATGCTGCCGCGCATGCTCAAGCTCGACTTCCACGACGTGTTCTCGGAAGGCCTGGCCTTCGACGGCATCACCGCCAACGCCATGATTTCGCGCGGGGTGGTGCACACGGATAACCTTAAAATGCATGGGGTGGCCGCCACGGTGCTGATGGACGGCACTGCCGACATCGCCAACGAATCGACCAACCTGCACGTGGTGGTGATCCCGGAATTCAACCTGGGCACCGGCCCGCTGGTGTACGCGCTGGCGGTCAACCCGGTCATCGGCATCGGCAGCTACCTGGCGCAATTGTTCCTGCGGGCGCCGGTGATGAAGGCGCTGACCTACCACATGCAGGTGACCGGGCCGTGGAAGTCGCCGAACGTGGTCAAGCTGGACAGCCAGGCGGCGAATGCCGCGGCGACGGCGGCGGCGAATGCCGCCGGCAATGGCGCAACGGCGCCGCAACCCGCCAAGAAGAAAGGCCAATGATGAGCAAGACGACAATCGCAGCAGTGCAGATGGTGTCGACCCCGAAGGTCGAGGAAAACCTGGACACCGCGCGCCGCCTGCTGGCGGAAGCGGCAGGCAAGGGCGCCAGGCTGGTCACCCTGCCGGAATACTGGCCCATCATGGGCATGTCGGATACCGACAAGGTCGGCCATGCCGAACGGCCGGGCGACGGGCCGATCCAGGAGTTCATGGCGGCGCAGGCGCGCGAGCACGGCTTCTGGCTGATCGGCGGCACCCTGCCGCTGGCATCCGGCGAGGCCGGGCGGGTGCTCAACACCACCCTGGTCTACGATCCAGAAGGGCAGCCGGCCAGCCGCTACGACAAGATCCACCTGTTCGGCTTCACCCGCGGCAGCGAAAGCTACGACGAGGCGCGCACCATCGTGCCGGGCGAGGCGGTCGGCAGCTTCGAGGCGCCATTCGGCAGGGTCGGCCTGTCGGTGTGCTACGACCTGCGCTTTCCGGAACTGTACCGGGCGATGGGGGAAGTAGCCCTGATCGTGGTGCCGGCCGCCTTCACCCACACCACCGGCCTGGCGCACTGGGAGGTGCTGCTGCGCGCGCGCGCCATCGAGAACCAGTGCTACGTGCTGGCCTCGGCCCAGGGCGGCACCCACCGCAACGGCCGCCGCACCTTCGGCCACAGCATGATGATCGGCCCGTGGGGCGAGGTGCTCGGCCAGTTGCCCGAGGGAGAAGGCGTGGTCTGCGGCGAGATCGACACGGCGGTCCTGGCCGAAGTGCGCCAGAGCCTGCCTGCCCTGAAGCACCGGAAACTGTAGGAAAAAAGCGGATATGGCACAATGCCCTCTCCTTACCAGAAAGACCTGACCCATGAAGCCATTCGAACCGAATCTTTCCTCCCTCGCAGTCGCACGCGACGTGCTGTTGACGCCGTTCGGGCTCGACGAAGGCAAGCTCATCACTACGCTCGGAACGATGTTCACGCACAAGGTCGACTATGCCGACCTGTATTTCCAGTTCACCAAGAGTGAAGGCTGGAGCCTGGAAGAAGGCATCGTCAAGAGCGGCAGCTTCTCGATCGACCAGGGCGTTGGCGTGCGCGCCGTGTCCGGCGACAAGACCGCCTTTTCCTATTCCGACGAGATCTCGCAGGCCGCGCTGCTCGACGCCGCCGCGGCCACCCGCACCATCGCGCGCGCCGGCAGCGGCCGCGTCAAGGTCGCGAGCGGCATCCAGCCGAGCGGCGGCCGTTCGCTGTACCTGCCGCACGACCCGCTGAATTCGCTCGACGCCACCGCCAAGGTCAAGCTGCTCGAGCGCGTCGAAAAGATGGCGCGCGCCAAGGACCCGCGCGTGGTGCAGGTGATGGCCGGCCTGGCCGGCGAATACGACGTGGTGCTGGTGGTGCGCAGCGACGGCGTGCTGGCGGCCGACATCCGCCCGCTGGTGCGCGTGTCCGTCACCGTCATCGCCGAGCAGAACGGCCGGCGCGAGATGGGCTCGTCCGGCGGCGGCGGCCGCTACGACTACGGCTACTTCAGCGACGAGCTGCTGGACCAGTACGCCAGCGAAGCCGTGCAGGCGGCCCTGGTCAACCTGGAAGCGCGTCCGGCCCCGGCCGGTCCGATGACCGTCGTGCTCGGCCCGGGCTGGCCCGGCGTGCTGCTGCACGAAGCGGTCGGCCACGGCCTGGAAGGCGACTTCAACCGCAAGGGCTCGTCCTCGTATTCCGGCATGATCGGCCAGCGCGTCGCCGCCAAGGGCGTGACCGTGGTCGACGACGGCACCCTGCAGGACCGCCGCGGTTCGCTCAACATGGACGACGAAGGCAACCCGACCCAGTGCACCACGCTGATCGAGGACGGCATCCTGAAGGGCTATATCCAGGACACGATGAACGCGCGCCTGATGAAGATGCCGGTCACCGGCAACGCGCGCCGCGAATCCTTCGCCCACCTGCCGATGCCGCGCATGACCAATACCTACATGCTGGCCGGCGACAAGGATCCACAGGAGATCCTGGCCTCGGTGAAGAACGGCTTGTACGCGGTCAACTTCGGCGGCGGCCAGGTCGATATCACCAACGGCAAGTTCGTGTTCTCGGCCAGCGAAGCCTACATGATCGAGGACGGCAAGGTGAGCTATCCGGTGAAGGGTGCGACCCTGATCGGCAACGGCCCGGACGTGATGAACCGCATCTCGATGATCGGCAACGACATGCGCCTGGATTCCGGCGTCGGCGTGTGCGGCAAGGAAGGCCAGAGCGTCCCGGTGGGCGTGGGCCAGCCGACCCTGCGTATCGATGGCGTGACGGTGGGCGGTACGGCCTGATTCACCAGGCCGCTGTTGCACAAGAAATGCCCGCATCGCAGCGGGCATTTTCGTTTCTGCGATCGCTCATTGGAACGTATAGCGCGCCCCCAGGGTGAACAGGCGTCCCCGTGCGCCTTCGAAGTCGAGCGGGTTGTAGGCCTGTGCGCCATAGGTCAGCGGGTCGAGCGGTGCGACCTTGTCGAACAGGTTCTGGATCGAACCGAAGATTTCCCACTGGGGTAGCGGTTTCCAGCGGGCCACCAGGTCCCAGCTGGTGAACGACGGCAGTTCGCAGCTGCCGTTCGGCGCGTTGGCACCGTTGTCGAAGGTCACCGCGCAGGCGTCGCCGCGGAACAGGGTGTTGTCGATCTTTCCGCGGAAATTTGCATTGAGCGATACCCGCCAGTCCTTGCGTTCCCAGCCGAAGCGCAGGTTGAACTTGTTGTCCGGCGTGCCGGTGCAGTTCGTCACGTCGCAGTTGCCGTGGGTGCCGGCAAACTCGGTGGTGGTGCCGTCCCGTTCGGTGCGCAGCCACTCGAACAGGCGGGTGTACTTGATGTCGACGGTCGCCATCCCATAGTCATCGGGCAGGAGGTGGGCGTAGCGCGCATCGACGTCGAGGCCACGCACCTTGGTCTGGTTCGAGTTCACGTAACGCGTCAGCACCGCGGTGATCGGACCCGGATCGCCGGGAATGGCGCTGACGTTGGTGGGGTCGCGCGCCACGCTGCCGGCGGCAATGGCGGAGGCGACCTGTTCCTGGTTGATCTCGTTCTTGCGCTTGATCTTCCAGTAGTCGACCGAAATGCTGGTGCGCGGCAGCGGATCCCAAATCGCGCCCAGCGAGTAGTTGCGCGAGCGCTCCGGCGCGAGGCCGGGGTTGGGCGAGGTGATCAGGGCGACCGAGGCCGGGTTGCAGGCGCTGGTGATGCCCAGTGCGCAACGCACCGGGTCCGCCGCGGTCGAGTATGCGGCCAGGCCGCCCCTGCCGTTCTCGGCAAAGCTCGGTGCACGGAAGCCGCGCGCGAAGGTCCCGCGCAGGGCGAACTCGCGCACCGGCGTCCACTTCAGGCCGGCCTTTGGCGTATAGGAGTTGCCGACGTCGGTGAAGTGGTCCCAGCGCAGCGCCGCCGAAGCCTCCAGCTTGAAGGGCAGCGGCGCCAGCGCCTCGCCGTACAGCGCGAAGACGTTGCGCGCGCCCTCGTAGGCCGAATAGCCCAGGCCGATGATATTGCCGCGCTCGGTGCCGCTGGTCGGCTGCAGTTCGGTGGCTTCATGGCGCCACTCGGCGCCCAGCGCCAGACCGAGATTGCCTGCAAGGTAGGGGATGCCGCCGAATTCGCGCGTGGCCTTGACGTCGCCCTGCACCATCTTGGTGTTCGCGCGGTTGCCGATGGTTGGCGACAGCGCCGCATACAGCGCCGGCGAATTCAGGCGGGCGTTCTCGCCGATGCGCCACACCGTGCCGGGAGGCAGGGCCGCATAGGCGGGGTTGGCCAATGCCGCCGCCACGTTGGCCGCGCTCGGGTCGAGCAGGGCGAAGGCGACGTCGCGCTGCAGGAAGCCGTTCTGGATGTTGTTGATGTGGTTATGCGAGAACAGGATCGCCGAGTCCCAGTCCCAGCCGTAGTTGCTGCCCTTGGCGCCGCCGACCCAGCGGATGAAGTTGCCGTCGAGGCGGGCGGTCCGCGGCCCGACGTCGGCCGCCAGATAGCGCAGGGTGGCCGGGGTGCCGGGGAAGGGGTTGTCCGGATGCGTCGGGCCGAGCCGGACGATGCCGTTGTTGACCGGGCCGCCCGGAAAACCGACCGAGCCGCTGACCGTGGACGGCGTGGTCGAGGTGCTGGTCTGGCTGGTGTAGTAGTTCAGTTCGCTGTAGGCCTGGATGTCGGGTGTAAGCTGGAAGGTGCCGCGCGCAAAGAAGCTCAGGTTTTCCTGCTTCGGAATGGCCTGGCTGTAGAGTTGCGGGGCATCGATCAGGCAGCCGCCGCCGGGGTCGCCCTGCGGGTGCGTGGTGAAGTTCGAGCAGGCCGCGCCCGGGATCAGGGTGCCGCGGTTGACGAAATTGCCGGTCGAGCCGACCGGACGCACGTTGCCGTTGATGGCACTGCCGGCGCTGCCGCTGCCGGGGATGATGGCGCCGGTCCCGCCCAGCGCCTGTTGCGACGAATAACCCCAGGGCCGCAGGTCGACCCGGCCGATCCAGTCGCGGTCGGAACGGTCGCGGTACCAGATCTCGTCGAGCTTCTTGTATTCGAGGCTGAACAGGAAGTTGTAGCGGTCGGTGTCGAGGTTGCCGATGCCCTTGGTGAAGGCGACGTTGGTCTGCTTGCCGTCCCAGTCCTGGGTGGCGCCGCGCGAGAACCGTACCGTGTTGCCCTGGTAGTCCTTGCGCAGGATGATGTTGACCACCCCGGCGATGGCGTCGGAACCGTAGATGGCCGAGGCGCCGTCCTTCAGCACCTCGATGCGGTCGACGGCGTCGGTCGGGATGATGTTGAGGTCGGAAAACTGCTTCTGGCCGTCGTCCGCCAGGCCATAGGGCGCCATGCGGCGGCCGTTCAGCAGCACCAGGGTCGAGGCCGCGCCCAGGCCGCGCAGCGAGATGCCGGAAGCGCCCGCGGCGAAGCCGTTGCCGAAGGTGGTCGGCACCGAGCCCTGGTTGTCGACCGCCAGGGTCTGCAGCAGCTCGGCCACGGTGTTCTTGCCGGACCGTTCGATGTCGGCCCGGTTCACGGTAATGACCGATGACGCGGTCTCGGCTTCCGAGCGGCGGATGTTCGAGCCCGTGATTTCGACGCGCTGGATCGGCTTGGGCGCGGCTTCCTGGGCCAGCGCGGCCGACGGCAGCGCGGCCGGCAGCGCCAGCAGCGCCAGGCCGGCGGCGCCACCGCCTGCGAACAGGCGGCGGATCGATCGGGATATCGGGGTTTCAGTCATTTTCCAGACTCCAGGTAGCAAGTGAGGGGTTCCCTGCCCAGCTCGCACGGGGCGCAAGTCGGCCGGGGCTTGTTGCGACTCTTGCACTGGACTTCCCGGTGCGACTGACATCTCTCAACCGTGCTCGGTTCATCCATGCTGGGTGTCGGCTTCCCGCAACCGATTGCCAGTAATGAGGGCCGCACGCGACGGATAAACAGCTTGCCAATGCTCATATATTGTTGTTATAGTCAGTTGAACCCTCTGGACGACACATGCGCCACACTGCCTTCTTTACCTTTTATTTTTGGTTTAGCCATTCCAGCCCGACGGCGGTGGAGTAGCGGCAGGTTCACGCGACAGCAGAACGTAGTCCGACACAAGATTCCAGAAAAACCGCCAGCGATGGCGGTTTTTTTTTACATTGACGAAACGGAGAACAGCAATGCCCCGCACCGACGATCTACGCATCCGCGAAATGAAGGAACTGACACCGCCATCGCACCTGATCCGCGAGTTTCCGGTGACCCCGGCGGCCGAGCACACCGCGGCTTCGGCGCGCGTGGCGCTGCACCGCATCCTGCACGGCCAGGACGACCGCCTGATGGTGGTGATCGGACCGTGCTCGATCCACGACCCGAAGGCGGCGATGGAGTACGCGCGCCGGCTGGCGGAACAGCGCGAGCGGCTGAAGGGCGAGCTGGAGATCGTGATGCGCGTGTATTTCGAGAAGCCGCGCACCACGGTGGGCTGGAAGGGCCTGATCAACGACCCCTACATGGACAACAGCTTCCGCATCAACGACGGCCTGCGCATGGCGCGCGAGCTGCTGCGCGACGTCAACGAGCTGGGGCTGCCGGCCGGCACCGAGTTCCTCGACGTGATCAGCCCGCAGTACATCGCCGACCTGGTCAGCTGGGGCGCGATCGGTGCGCGGACCACCGAATCGCAGGTGCACCGCGAGCTGGCCTCCGGCCTGTCGTGCCCGGTCGGTTTCAAGAACGGCACCGACGGCAACATCAAGATCGCGGCCGACGCCATCAAGGCATCCTCGCAGCCGCACCACTTCCTGTCCGTGACCAAGGGCGGGCATTCGGCGATCGTGTCGACCGCCGGCAACGAGGATTGCCACATCATCCTGCGCGGCGGCAAAGCCCCGAACTACGACGCCGCCAGCGTCGAGGAAGCCTGCCGCCAGCTGGCCGCGAACGGCCTGGCCAGCCGCCTGATGATCGATGCCTCGCACGCCAATTCCAGCAAGAATCCGCAGAACCAGGTGCCGGTGTGCGCCGACATCGGGGGCCAGATCGCGCAAGGGGATACCCGCATCGTCGGCGTGATGGTCGAATCGCACCTGGTGGGCGGGCGCCAGGACCTGGTGCCGGGCAAGGAGCTGGTCTATGGCCAGTCGGTCACCGACGGCTGCATCGACTGGGAGACCAGCGTCGGCGTGCTGGAAGGGCTGGCGCAGGCGGTGCGCCAGCGGCGTTTGCGGGAAGAGTAATAAAAAAACGGCGAACCGAGGTTCGCCGTTTTGCTTTGCGGACCCGGCCGCCGGAGCAGCCGGGAGCAGTCGCTTACATGGAGTAGCGCAGGCCGACCTTGAAGTAGCGGCCGATGGCGCCGCTGCCATCCATCGGGTTGAAGCTCATGCCGCCGTAGGTCAGCGGATCGAGCGGCGCGACCTTGTCGAACAGGTTCTGGATCGAGCCGTAGATCTGCAGGTGGCTGTTCACGTTGTAGCGTGCCGACAGGTCGACCGTGGTGAACGAGGCCAGGCGGCAGTTGCCCGGAGCCGGCGAGCCGTTCGCGAAGCTGTTGGCGCACTTGTCGCCGGCGAAGTACACGTTCTGCATGTCGGCGCGGTAGTTGGCCGTCGCGGTCACGTTGAACTTGTTGCTGTAATCCCACGAAGCGGTCGCGCTGAGCTTGTCCTTCGGGGTGCCGGCGCAGTTCGAGGTGTCGCAGTTGCCGTGGGTGCCGGCGTACTGGTAGCGGGTACCGCTCTTCTCGGCGCGAACCCACGATGCGATGTGGGTCCAGGTCAGGCCGACGGTGGCGCGGCCGTAGTCGCCCAGGCGCATGCGCTGCTTGATGTCCAGGTCCACGCCCTTGATCTCGGTGAAGCTCGAGTTCTGGTACGGAGCGTTCGACAGCAGCAGGGTGCCGGTGTTCGGGATCGCGACGCCGTTCACGACCAGGTTGTTGTCGTTGCGGATCGCGCTCGGCAGGGCGGCTGCTTCGACGTAGGACAGCGGGTTGATCTCGTTTTCACGGCGGATCTTGAAGGCGTCCAGCGAGAGGCTGGTGTTGGCCAGCGGATCCCAGACCATGCCCAGGGTGTAGCCCTTCGAGGTTTCCGGCTGCAGATTCGGGTTGCCGACCTTGACCGCGCCGATCGAGATCGCGCAGTCGGCCTGAGTGGCGCCGCCGGCTGCCGGCACGCCGCCCGGGCAACGGACCGGATCGCGCACCGACGAGCTGCCGGTGCTCTGCGATTCGACGCCCGCTTCGGCCGGACCCGGCGCGCGGAAGCCTTCCGAGTAGGTGCCGCGCAGGGCGAAGGTCTTCAGCGGGGTCCACTTGACGCCGACTTTCGGCGTGGTCGACGAGAAGTTCTTGTACTTGTCGTAGCGCACCGCACCGGTCAGTTCGACGGTCTTGATCACCGGCGCCGCGACTTCGAGGAAGACTGCCGAGATGTTCTGGTCACCTTTGGCGGCCACGTAGGAGGCGTTGATCGAGCCGTCCGCAGTGCCCGACAGCGACGGGTTGTCCAGCTTCTCGCGGCGGTGTTCGGCGCCGAACGCCAGGCCCAGGGCGCCGCCCGGCAGCTGCATCAGCTCGCGCGAAGCCTTGAAGTCGACGATGTCGAGCTGGGTGGTCGATTCCGAGGTGGCGTTGGTCACCATCGCGGCGTACAGCGAGGCCGGGTTCTTGCTGGCCTGGGTGCCGATGTAGTACGGGAAGTACTGGCTGGCCGGGTTGCCCAGGGCGGCCTGCAGCACCTTCATGTTGATCATGTTGCTGTAGTTGAGGCCCAGCTCGGACTTCGAGTGCAGCAAGGCGGTGTCGAAGTCCCAGCCGAATTTCTGACCCTTGATGCCGATCACGAAGCGGCTGAACGAGTTGTCGACCGAGCGGGTGCTGGGGCCGACGTCGAACATCGAGTAGCGCAGGCGCACGTCGGCGCCGTACGGGTTCTGCGGGTGCTTGGCCGACATCAGGATCGTGTTGCCGTACGAGATCACGCCGGTCGGGCTGTTGGCGTTCGGCGGGAAGGCGACGGTCGAGCTGGTCGACGGCGGGGTCAGCGTGAACGAGGTGTTGCGGCTGGAGTAGCCGGCTTCCGCGTACAGTTGCAGGCCGCCGTCCAGGTTCTTGGTGCCGCGCGCATACAGGTTGTAGCCGTCGATCTGCGGCTGCATCGAGCGGAACTGGTCCTGGTACCACAGGCAGCCGCCGGCCGGATCCTGGGCGACCACCGGCGAGAACTGCGAGCAGCCGCTCAGGCCGACATAGTTGTTGGTCTTCGGATCGCGCAGGGCGCCGGCCGGAGACGGGCTGGCTGCGCCCGGGGTGATGTAGCCGCCGGCGAACTGGCTGTTGGCGGCGTAGCCCCACGGACGGATGTCGCCATGGCCGATCCATTCGCGATCGGCGCGGGCCTTGTTCTTCAGCTCGTGGTTGGTGTAGACCTCGAAGTTGGTCATGACGTTGAAGCCGTCATTGTCGAGGTTGCCCTTGCCCCAGGTCATGGAGGCCTTGCCCATTTCGCCATCGCGGTAGCGCGATTCGCCGCCTTCGGCCTTGAGGGTCAGGCCGGTGAAGTCCTTGCGCAGGATGATGTTGACCACGCCGGCGATCGCGTCCGCGCCGTAGGTGGAGGAAGCGCCGTCCTTCAGGATCTCGATGCGCTCGACGGCTTCCATCGGCACGGTCGACAGGTCGGTGAAGCTCTTCTGGCCGTCGTCGGCGCGCGCGAACGGTGCCATGCGGCGGCCGTTCAGCAGCACCAGGGTCGAGGTCGCACCCAGGCCGCGCAGCGAGATCGCGGTCGAGCCGGCGGCGAAGCCGTTGCCGAAGCCGGTCGGCAGCGAGCCTGCGCCGTCGGCGGTCAGGGTCTGCAGGTATTCGGCGACGGTGCCCTTGCCCGACTTGGCCAGGTCTTCGCGGGTGACCACTTGCACCGGCGAGGCGGTCTCGGCGGTGGCGCGCTTGATGCTCGAGCCCGTGACTTCCACGCGCTGCATCGGCGTGGACGAGCTGTCCTGCGCCATGGCGGCGCCACCCAGCGCCGCGTAGGCGAGGGCGAAGGAAACTGCCTGGGTTATTGCTTTTTTCTTATGCATTTCGACTCCAAGAAATGATCTGATGGTGACCATATGTATATGCGCGAGATTGGCCGACTTCACATACATACATGCCAGAAAAGTGAATTGCTTGATGTAGCTATTCGCAGTTTTGAAAAAATAGAGAATTTTTTTCAAACTTGTGCATCAAACCACCTATCTCAGCCGATAGTCAATATGCATACGCGTGTGATATTGCGTCCATACAACACATTAAGACTTGCTAATAAGGAGTGTTGAGGGTAGGCGTCGCCGGGATGCAACTTGCCAACGCATGAGCATTGGGGCCAGAATGCCGTACACGTATTTACGAAAGGGTCCATTGCACATGTCATACCATGATGAGATCGCCGCGCTCGAAGGCGAAGTACTGGGTGCGCTGCGACGCGGCGACGACGGCCGGGCAGGACAGTTGTGGGAAGCCGTCCTGCAGCGCGCCCCGGACCATCCGAACGCCTTGCAGGCGCTGGCGCAGCGCGCATTCCGCAGCGGCGACCTGGTGCAGGCGCGCAGCTTGTTCGAGCGGCTGGTCGCAGTGGACGGCAGCGACCAGCAGCAATGGATCAACCTGGCCGTAGTGTGCCTCGGCCTGCAGGATGAAGCCGGCGAGGAGCGGGCGATCCGGGGTGCGCTGACGGTGGCGCCCAGCGACTTGCTGGGCCTGCTGTTGCGCGCCGGCCTGCTCGAGCGCCAGGGCAAGACCCATGCAGCGGCAGCAGCCTACGGTGCCGCCGCCGGCGTGGCCCCGCCGATGGACCAGCTCAAGCCGGAACTGCGTCCGAGCGTGGCGCGCGCACGCGCCTACAAGGAAGACTACGACGCCCGCTTCGGCGCCTTCCTCGACAGCTATCTGGCACCCTATTTCAGCGAGGTCGAAGGTGCCGGGGTGGGGCGCTTCCGCGAGTCGGTCGACATCATGTTCGGCCGCAAGAAGCGCTACGACTCGCAATCGATGCTCTACCATTACCCGGGATTGGCGCCGCTCAGCTTTTTCGAGCGCGCCGACTTTCCCTGGCTCGACGCCGTCGAAGCGCAGACCGATGCGATCCGTGCCGAGTTCCTGCAGGTGCTCGCCGGCGAGGAGGGCTTCACCCCCTACCTGACCTACGGCGCGGACCAGCCGCTCAACCAGTGGGCCGAGCTGAACAACTCCCTGCGCTGGAGCGCCCTGCACCTGTACCGCGGCGGCGTGCCGGTGCCGGCCAACGCCGGGCGCTGCCCCGTCACGATGGCCGCGCTGGCGGGGGTGCCCATGCCGGACCAGCCGGGCCGCACGCCGAGCGCCATGTTTTCCCTACTCAAGCCGCACACCCGGATTCCTCCGCATGTGGGGGCCTCCAACGCGCGCCTGGTGACGCACCTGCCGCTGATCGTGCCGCCGGGCTGCGGTTTCCGGGTCGGCAACGACACCCGCGAATGGGTGCCGGGCAAGGCCTGGGTCTTCGACGACACCATCGAGCACGAGGCCTGGAACGACAGCGCGCAGTTGCGTGTCGTGCTGATCTTCGATATCTGGCACCCGCACCTGAGCCAGGCCGAGCGCGCGCTGATCACGGCCATGAGCCGGGGCATCGACGCGTTCTCGCAGGGCGAGGGCGGGTTCGGGCTGTAGTCGCCATGAAAAACGGCGAGCCGAAGCTCGCCGTTAGTACTGCATCAACCTGTTTGCCGGTTAGAACTTGGCGGTCAGGTTCAGGAACATCTTGCGTCCCAGTGCGTCGTACATCGACGGGAAGGTATTGCCGTTACCCGAACCGGTGCCGTACTTCGAGGTCAGCGGCGGGTCCTTGTCGAGCAGGTTGTTGATGCCGGCAGTCAGGCTGATCTTCTTGGTGATGCTCCAGATCGCAGCCAGGTCCAGGTAGCTCATCGACGGCAGGTGACGGTCCACGGCGTTGAAGCTGCCTTTCAGCAGGTCCTGGTTGCTCGAGGTTTCGATGTCCACGTCCTTGAAATAGCGCCAGGTCGCGGCCACGTCCACCGACCACGGCGTGTTCCAGTTGACGCGCAGCTTGTGGCGCCAGGTCGGACGCGGCTGGCCGCACTTGCCCGAACCGTTGTACAGGCCAGCGCAGTCGTAGCTGCCTTCGCCCGGCAGTTCTTCCACGCTGAAGTTCTTCAGCCAGGTGCCGTTCATCGCCACGCCGAGGCTGCCCATGTCGCCCAGCCTGTAACCGTAGTTGACGCCGAGGTCGATGCCGGAGGTCTTGATCGAGCCGATGTTGGTGTTGGTGGCGACGATGCGGGCGGTCGGCAGCAGCCACAGGGTGCCCAGGGCATCACGCGTGATCTGCGAGCAGAAGCGCGCATCGCCGGTGTTCAGGCATTTCTCGAGCGTGGTGGTGGGGCCGACCGAGCTGATGGTGTCTTCGACCTTGATGTTGAAGTAGTCGATGGTCACGGCCAGGCTGCGCATCGGGGTCAGGACCAGGCCGAAGGTGGTCGACTTCGACTGTTCCGGCTTCAGCTTCGGGTTACCGCCTTGCAGGTAGTTGTACTGGCCGGCCGGGCTGTCCTGGATGGTGCCGAACTGGGCTGCGCTGACGCCGGTACGGGCGCACATGGCCTGGGTCACGCCGCGGGCCGCGATCTCGGCGGCAGTGCCGGCGCATGGGTCGGCGTCGTTGTCGTACAGGTTCAGGCCGGCCGGCGAGAACAGTTCGACCACGTTCGGCGCGCGCACCGCCTTCTGGTAGCTGGCGCGCAGGCGGGCCATCGATACCGGCGACCATTCGATGCCGACGCCGTAGGTGTTGGCCCTGGTGCCGGTATTGATATTGCTGTGACGGAAGCTGCCGTTCACGGACAGCAGTTCGGCGAAAGGCATGCCTTCGACCAGCGGCGCGCGGAATTCGCCGAACGCATCCTTGACGGTGTACGAGCCCTTGACCGGGGTGGTCGGGCCGCCCGTGCCGGACAGGTCGCCGGCGGCCGACGGCGCGTCCGGGTCGAGCTGCAGGGTCTCGGTGCGGCGTTCCACGCCGAACGAGACGCCGACGCCGCTCTTTGCGGTCGGCATCTTCAGGCCGTATTCGCCCAGGTCCGAGGAAATGTTGGCGCCCTGGATCTGCTGCGAGGTGAAGCCCGTGGTCGTGCCCGGAATCTGCAGGTAGGCCAGCTGTTCCGGCGTCACGCCGCCGGCTTTCCATGGGTTGTACGGGACGCAGTTCGGGTCGGTGCCGTTGACGACCGAGGCGCAGACCGCCTTGCCGTTCTGGTTCACCACGTCCATCGCGCGCTTGCCGCGCTCGGTCGAGAAGTAGTTGTCCTGGCTGCTGGTGCCGCGCACCTTGGCGACCTGGGCGAACACGTCGTAGTTCCACTTGCCCACTTCGCCCTTGACGCCGACGATCGAGCGGAACGAGGTGTTCTGGAACACGGAATCGCGGCCGCCGCCTTCGACGTTGCGGCGCTGGATCACGACGTCGGTGCTGTCGGTCGGCTTGGCCAGGCCGAGCGCGGTCTTCCAGGCCGGCGAGAGCAGCGGGTTGTCGCCGCGGATGGTGTAGACGTCGCCGAACAGGCCGCCCGGTGCGATCTGGGCATCGGTACGGTCGTCGTGGAAGGCGATGTCGGTGTACAGGCGCGCGTTGTCGCTCAGGTCGAAGTGCGCGGAAGCGGCGGCGCCGTAGCGTTCGTCCGGACGCTGCAGGTGGTTCAGCGGGCCGAAGTTGTAGGCATCGGTGGCGGTGCTGTAGGCGCGCGGGGTGCCGGCGGCATCGGTGACGGTGTAGATCTTGTTGGTCTTGGTGTTGGTGAAGCGGCCGGTCGCGTTGGTGCTGGAGCCGCCGCAGGCGAAACCGGTCGCGCTCGAGGACAGCGAGCAGGCGGTGAAATCGCGCTGCGACTGCAGCAGCGCGTCGTCGCGCTTGTAGCTGAAGAACACGGTGGCGTTGCCCTTGCCGCCGTCGAAGTTACCGCCCATCAGCAGGCTGACGTCCTTCGAACGGCCGTCGAAGTGGGTGTCGCCGGGCAGCTTGAATTCGTTCGGGTTGGTGGCCGCGCGCGCGCGTACCAGGTCGGCAACGCCGCCGGAATTCTGCTGGTGGTGGCTGTAGCCGCTGGCGTTGGCGTCGATCTGTACGCCCTGGAACTGGTCGTTCATGATGAAGTTGACTACGCCCGCGACCGCGTCGGCGCCGTACACCGCGCCGGCACCGCCGGTCAGCACTTCGACGCGCTTGATCAGGGCAGCGGGAACCTGGTTCAGGTCGGCTGCGGTCGAGCTCGGGCTGCCTTGCGGCAGGCGCTTGCCGTTGACCAGCACCAGGGTGCGGTTCGAGCCGAGGCCACGCAGGTCGACGGTCGCGGTGCCGGTCGCACCGTTGACCACGTTACCGGTTTGCGCGGCGAACACCTGCGGCAGGTTGTTCAGCAGGCTCTCGACGTTGCGCACGCCATCGGTCTTGATGTCCTTCGAGCCCAGCACCGTCACCGGGCTGGTGCCTTCCAGTGCGGCCATCGGGATGCGCGAACCGGTCACTTCGACGCGCTGCATCGTGCCGGTGGCCGTGGTGTCCTGGGCCGGGGCCGCGCCGTCCTGCGCGGTCGCGACGGTCGCACTCAGCGCCATGCTGCCTGCGAACATCAAACGGACTGATCGAGATAGTACTTTTTCCGCCATCATTGTTGTCGTTCCTCTTTGCCCGGACACGCCCCTCGTGCGGCCGTACCCGGTGGATTGTTGTGATTTTCGCTACTTTTTTGGGAAAGCCTGCTGGTAGCTTTTCAATGGAAACATTGACAATTAGTAATGTCAATACGGAAAAACAATTCTTGTGTAAATACAACGACATGAGGTTTGTTTGGCGTTTTTTCGATAAAAAGAGTGATTGTTTTATTGCTTAGAAAATACGTAAAACATTATTTTGTATTTTCGGAAAATATGTACATACATGTCGCTTTTGCCCGGAAGAATATTGGTGTCAATGCTTGCCGAGCGAAGCAAGGCAGGTTTTGGTGGCGGCGCGCACTTGCAAAAAAATCGTATTCATGGCAAGACGCCGCTGCCGGCGGAAAGCGCGGATCGCCCGGCCCCCGCATCGAATATTTCATGAGGCAAGGCTTCGAAACTGGTCTATAGTTTCGTTTTGCCCCTGAGAATCACCAGAAATCCGATGTTTGCTTATATCCTTCGCCGCCTCTGGCAGATGCTGCCTACCATGGCGGGCGTCGTGGTGCTGGTCTTCGTGCTGTTCAACTGGGTAGGCGGCGATCCCTCCTACCTGCTGGCCGGGAAGATGGCGGATGCGCAGGCGATCGCCAGCATCCGCACCCAGCTCGGGCTGGACCAGCCCTGGTACGTGCAGCTCGGCATCTTCGTCAAACAGATCCTGAGCTTCGACTTCGGTAACGCCTGGAGCACCGGCGAGCCGGTCTCGCACATCCTCTCGACCCGGCTCGGCCCTTCGCTGACGGTGCTGGTGCCGCTCACCGTGCTGGAGACGCTGATCGGGATCGCGCTGGCGCTGGCCATCGCGTTCGTGCGTGGCTCGCTGACCGACCGCCTGGTGATGCTTGCCTGCACGGTCGGCATGTCGATCTCGATCCTGGTCTACATCATCGTGTTTCAGTACGGGCTGGCCTACAAGCTCGGGCTGTTCCCGGTGCAGGGCTGGGGCGACCATTTCCTGGAAAACCTGCTACGTTACGCCACGCTGCCGATCCTGATCGGCCTGACGGTCTCGGTGGCGCCGACCCTGCGCCTGTTCCGCAGCTTCGTGCTGGACGAGGTGGGCCAGGACTACGTGCGCACCGCGCGCGCCAAGGGCCTGTCCGAGCGCCGCATCGTCTGGGTCCACGTGCTGCGCAACGCCGCCATCCCGATCATCACCTACGTCATGGGGAACCTGCCGGCCCTGCTGATCGGCGCCTTCCTGCTCGAGCGCTTCTTCGGCATCCCGGGCATCGGGCGCGAGGTGATCCTGGCGGTCGAGCGCAGCGACTTCCCGGTGATCAAGGCGATCACGGTCTACGTGGCCGCCGCCACCATGGTGTTCAACCTGCTGGCCGACCTGATGTACCAGGCGGTGGACCCGAGGGTTCAGCTGAAATGAGGCAAATGAATCAAGCTGTCTCGCCCGGCCTGTGGGCGCTCGCCTGGCGGCGCCTGCGCGCCGACCGCGTCGCGATGGCATCGCTGGCGGTGGTGCTGCTGTTCCTGCTGTCGGTGCTGCTCTCCGGCGCCGGCCTGATTGCCGGCGACTGGGAAGACGAGGTGGCGGTGAACTATGCGCCGCCGACCTTGATGGGCCCCGATCCTTCCTTGGCGGCGCTGGCGCGCCCCGCAGCGCCGGCGCCGCCGAACGCCTTCGATCCGCTGGCGGCCGACATCGATGCGCTGAAGGCCGAACTGGCCCGCAAAGGGCGGGCGACGCAGGCCGTCAAGGCCGCCACGCTGCCGTTCGGCGCCGACAAATGGGGTCATGACGTCCTCAAGAAGACCATCAAGGGCGGCCAGACCTCGATCGTGGTCGGCCTGGTCGCGGCCCTGGTGGCGGTGGCCCTGGGCACGCTGTTCGGCGCCGTCTCCGGCTTCTACGGCGGCAAGGTGGACGACCTGTTCAACTGGTTCTACAGCATCTTTACCTCGATTCCGTCGATCCTGATGATCCTGACGGTGGCGGCGGTGCTGCAGACCAGGGGCGTGCTGACCATCGTGCTGATCCTGGGCCTGACCGGCTGGACCGGGCCCTACCGCCTGATGCGCGCCGAGTACATCAAGCACAAGGCACGCGAATACGTGATGGCGGCCGACGCCATCGGCGCATCCGGCTGGCGCCGCATGTTCTCGCACATCCTGCCGAACGTCTCGCACGTGGCGCTGGTGCAGATGTCGATCCTGGTGGTCGGCTTCATCAAGGCCGAAGTCATCCTATCCTTCCTGGGCTTCGGCGTGCCGGTGGGCGTCGTGTCCTGGGGCAGCATGCTGAACGAGGCGCAGAATGAACTCATCCTGGGCAAGTGGTGGCAGCTGGCGGCGGCGGCCAGCGCCATGGCGATCCTGGTGACGGCGTTCTCGCTGTTTGCCGACGCGCTGCGCGATGCGCTGGATCCGAAACTGAAGTGAGTTTTATATGACCCAGCCTTTACTTGAAGTCCGCGATCTGCGGGTCTCCTTCCGCATCGATAAAAAGAACACTTTCGAAGCGCTCAAGGGGATTTCCTTCAGCCTGCCGAAGAACGCGACCGTGGCCCTGGTGGGCGAATCCGGCAGCGGCAAGTCGGTCAGCTCGCTGGCGGTGATGGGCCTGCTGCCGCGGGAGACCACCATCATCCGCGAGGGCTCGTCGATCCGCTTCGACGGCCGCGAGCTGCTCGGGCAGTCCGTCGAGGAGCGCCGCAAACTGTGCGGCAAGGACATCGCGATGATCTTCCAGGAGCCGATGTCCTCGCTGAACCCGGTGTTCACGGTCGGCTTCCAGATCGGCGAAGTGCTGCGCCAGCACCTGGGCATGAACAAGCGCCAGGCGCGCGCCCGCACGCTCGCGCTGCTGGAGGAAGTCGGCATCCCCGATCCGGCCGACAAGATCGACGCCTACCCGAGCCAGATGTCGGGCGGCCAGCAGCAGCGCGTGATGATCGCGATGGCGATCGCCTGCGAGCCGAGGCTCCTCATCGCCGACGAACCGACCACGGCGCTGGACGTGACGATCCAGAAGCAGATCATGGAGCTGATCGCGCGGCTCCAGAAGAAGCACCAGATGTCGGTGCTGTTCATCACCCACGACCTCGGCCTGGTGGGGGAAATTGCCGACCGCGTGATCGTGATGCGCCACGGCGAGGTGAGGGAAGAGGGTTCGGCTGCGCAAGTCCTGCACGCGCCGGTGGATGCCTATACGCGCGCGCTGCTGCATTGCCGCCCGAAGCTGGACCAGCGGCCGGTCCGGCTGCCCGTCATCGACGATTACCTGAGCGGACGTTTTACCGCGGATGCCGAGCTGCCGCAGCGCTCGCGCGGGTATGCGCCCGGCGACGACAAGGTGCTGGTGGTCGAAGGCCTGCAGAAGAGTTTCTGGCTGCGCGAAGGCCTGTTCGGCAAGCGCGAGTTCAAGGCCGTGAAGGACGTGTCGTTCACGCTCCCGCGCGGCAAGACGCTGGGCGTGGTGGGCGAATCCGGTTCCGGCAAGACCACGGTCGGCCTGACCCTGCTGCGCCTGCACCGCGCCACCGGCGGCCGTGCCATGTTCGAGGGCCGCGACCTGCTGGCGATGAGCGACCGCGAGTACCAGGCCTATAAACGGCGCATCCAGATCATCTTCCAGAACCCGTACGCGTCGCTGAACCCGCGCTTCACGGTCGGCCAGATTTTGCTGGAACCGATGCGCATCCACCGCATCGGCGCCAACGATGCCGAGCGCACGCAGCATGCGCACTATTTATTGAAACGCGTCGGGCTGCCGGAGCAGGCCTTCCACCGCTATCCGCACGAATTCTCCGGCGGCCAGCGCCAGCGCATCGCGATCGCGCGCTGCCTGACGATGAAGCCGGAGATTCTGGTCTGCGACGAGTCGGTGTCGGCGCTGGACGTCTCGGTCCAGGCCCAGGTGCTGAACCTGCTGCAGGACCTGCAGGACGAGTACAAGATGAGCTACATCTTCATCTCGCACGACCTGTCGGTGGTGAAGTACATCTCCGACCGCGTGATGGTGATGCACCATGGCAGCGTGGTCGAGATGGCGGATTCGGACGAGCTGTACCGCAACCCGCAACACCCCTACACCCAGGCGCTATTGGCCGCCATCCCGCGCGGCGCCTAAGCTGAATCAGCATCAAACCGGGGTCAGACTCCGAATTTTGGAAATGTTCCGTTGGCTCTTTCCAAAATCGGGAGTCTGACCCCGGTTTGTTGTTAGTCAAGCCCGTGCGGGTCTGCCGTTTCCGATACCATACCGGCATGGCCCAGCTCTCCCACCTGATACATACGTACGGCGTGCTGATCGTGTTCGGCACCGTGCTGCTCGAACAGATCGGCCTGCCGATTCCCGCATTTCCCGTGCTGATCATCGCGGGCGCGCTGACGGTCGACCAGCATGCTCCCTGGCCCTTGTATCTGGCGGCCAGCATCGTGGCCTGCCTGATCAGCGATTATTTCTGGTTCCGCGCCGGCCGCTACTACGGCAAGCGCGTCCTGCGCCTGCTGTGCAGGATTTCACTGTCGCCCGATTCCTGCGTCAGCCAGACCGAGGACAACTTCAGCCGCTGGGGCGCCAAGTCGCTGGTGGTCGCCAAGTTCATCCCCGGCTTCAATACCATCGCGCCGCCGCTGGCCGGCGCGATGGGCACCAGCACGCAAGGCTTCATCTGGCTGTCGGTGGCGGGCGGCCTGCTGTGGAGCGGCGTCGGCATGGGCCTGGGCGCCTGGTTCCACGGCAGCGTCGACGACGTGATCGGCTGGTTCGAAGCCCTGGGCAGCACCGCGCTGATGGTGGTCGGCGCGCTGCTGGCCCTGTTCGTCCTGCTCAAGTACATCGAGCGCCGCCGTAACCTCGGCGCCGCCGAGTTGCCGCGCATCAGCGCCGATGAGCTGACATCCTTGCTCGAAGCCGGCCACGATCCGCTGATCGTCGATGCCCGCAGCCTCACCGCGCGCCAGATGGAAGCCGGCATCCCCGGCGCCCTCATCTATGGCGACGCCACGCCGGAACGCCTGATGGCCACCCTCGACCGCGAGCGCAACATCGTGGTCTATTGCACCTGCCCGAACGACATCACCGCGGCCCAGGTCGCGCAGACCTTCATCGCCAACGGTTTCCACCGCGCCCGTCCGCTGCGCGGCGGCCTCGACGCCTGGAACGCGCATTGCGCGGACGGCCGCACGGACGCCGGGCTCAGGTCCAAGGCTGGCTGAATTGGTAGCTCGACTACTCGCTTGTTTTGGAGAATTTTAGAGAGATTCCTAGATAAAAAACGGGTCCTGTACCTAAACTACAATAAACGCTTGCGCTGAAGCCAAGAAATCCTTAAGCTTCTGGAATCTGTTTTCGATTCCATGCCATGACCGTCGCACCCGCATCCATCGCTCTCCAGCCGACCTACGCCTCCTCGAATGCGACGGCGGAACACGCCAGCCCGCGCCTGCTCGCCGACATCGGCGGCACCAACGCGCGCTTCGCGCTGGAGCTGGGGCCGGGCCGGATCGCCCATATCGAAGTGCTGGCCTGCGCCGGCTACCCGACCCTGGCGGACGCCCTGCGCGCCTACCTGGCGCTGCCTGGCGTGGCCGAAGCGATGGCCGGCACGGGCACGGTGCGCCATGCGGCGATCGCGATCGCCAATCCGGTGATGGGCGACATGGTGCGGATGACCAATCACCACTGGGAGTTCTCGATCGAAGCGCTGCGCCGCGAGTGCGGCTTCGATACCTTTGTCGTGGTCAACGATTTTGAGGCGCTGGCGATGGCGCTGCCCTGGCTGCTTGACGGCGACAAGGTCCAGGTCGGCGGGGGCGCGGCGGTCGCCGGTGCGCCGATCGGCCTGCTGGGCGCCGGCACCGGGCTGGGCGTGTCCGGGCTGATCCCGGCACCGGACGGCAAAAGCTGGACCGCGCTGCGCAGCGAAGGCGGCCACGTGAGCTTTTCGCCGGCCAACCAGACCGAGGTCGCGATCCTGCAGTACGCCTGGCGCGAATTCGAGCACGTGTCGGCCGAGCGCCTGCTGTCGGGCGCAGGCGTCGAGTTGATCTACCGCGCGCTGGCGGATGTCCGCGGCCTTGGCGGTGAGGCGCTGGATGCGCCGGAGATCTCGCGCCGCGCCCTGGCCGGCGAATGCGCGCTGTGCGACGAGGTGGTCGAAACCTTCTGCGGCATGCTGGGCACGGTGGCAGGCAACCTTGCCGTCACGCTCGGCTCCCAGGGCGGGGTGTACATCGGCGGCGGCATCGTGCCGCGCCTGGGCGAGCGTTTCGAGCGCTCGTGCTTCCGCCGCCGCTTCGAGCAGAAGGGCCGTTTCGCGGCTTACCTGGCGGCGGTGCCGACTTATGTGATCACGGCCGACTACCCGGCCTTCCTGGGAGTTTCCGCGATCCTGGCCGAGCGGCTCGGCGTTTGAGCGGACGCAGCCCGGCGCCGCGCCGGGCGGGGCGCGCGCGTCCGCATGTGCATAGCATGTCCCTTTCCGGGTTTTATCGGGTACAATGGCCGCCAATTGGTAGAAACGATGTCGTTCGCTTGCCTGGCACGCCCGGAGCCTCGCCTCCACAGCCTGGTTTCTTCCTGCGCCAGCAGCCCCGTTTCTTCTGAAATTCAACCATTGCAGTCCGCTTTCCGGCGGGCTGCCGCGTGGCCGGCCTTGGCCCCCACGGTATTCCGCCCGGTGCCCGCCGCCGGGCCACGGAACCCAGTTTCAACGCGTGCTGTCTCATCCGGGCGTAAGTGCCTGTGTCGCTCCAACGACACGTCGTGACGGCGCATTGTGGCCGCTGAGCCGGTTTGTGTTTGCTTTTTTCTTTGCTGTTATGAACACTGATGAGGCCAAAAAGGTCCTCGAGACCGCCTTGCTGTGCGCACGCGAGCCGATGACGATCCACGGCATGAAGAAACTGTTCGCCGACGTCGACGCGAACGGCAGGCAGATCGGCGTGGGCGTGGGCGCCGACACGATCAAGATCCTGCTGGAAGAATTGCGCCAGGACTGGCGGGACCGCGGCATCGAGATCGTCAGCCTGGCTTCCGGCTGGCGCTTCCAGAGCCGGCCCGAGATGAAGCCCTATCTCGACCGGGTCGCGCCGGACAAGCCGCCGAAGTATTCGCGGGCGACGCTGGAGACGCTGGCGATCATCGCCTACCGCCAGCCGGTCACGCGCGGCGACATCGAAGAGATCCGCGGGGTCGCCGTGAACTCGCAGACGGTCAAGATGCTGGAAGACCGCGGCTGGATCGACGTGGTCGGCCATCGCGAGGTGCCGGGACGTCCGGCGCTGCTGGGCACGACCCGGCAGTTCCTCGACGACCTCGGCCTGGCATCGCTGTCGCAGCTGCCGCCGCTGCAGCAGGTGACCGATGGGGCCGATGGGCGCAGCCTGGCGGCGCTGGAAGCGGCTTTGCAACAATTTGACGACACTTCACCTGTTGAAGTCCCAGTGCGCGACATCGAGCACGAACCCGAGCAAGACCCTGCGCCCGCAACCGGCGGTTGATCTCGCGCCAGGTCAGCAAAAAACAATGAAACGAATGATGAATCCTACCGACACCACCGAGACGACCCCTGCCGACGCAGGGCTGGAGACGGCAGCCAAGCCGAAGCGCAAACCGCGCGCCCAGGCGGCGGCAGCCGACGGCGCGCAGCCGACCCTTGAAGCCAAACCGAAACGCACCCGCAAGGCCGCCGCCAAGCCGGCCGACGAGGCTGCGGCCCCGGCAGTCGCGCCGGCCGCCGAAGCGGCCCCGGCAGCGGAAGCCGCCAAGCCGGCCCGCAAGCCGCGCGCAAAGAAGCTTGTCGATGTGGCCGAGCAGGCCGCACCGGCTCCGGCCCCGGCGCCTGCCGTCGAAGCCGCGCCGGCCGCGCAGCAGGCTGCGCAAGCCACCGGTGACGGCCAGCGCAAGCCGCGCGGCCCGCGCCAGATGCGCGAGCAGCGCCAGGTGCGCGAAGCGACGGCCGCCGCGGTGGCTGCGCCGCGTGCGCAGGCCGATGGCAACGACGGCGCCGCAGTGGCGGCCCCGCCGGCCCAGCCCGATGCGGAGCAGGGCGAACGCCGCGACCAGCGTGCCGAACAACGCGGCGAGCAGCGCCGTGACGCGCGCACCGGCAAGCAGGATGGCCAGAAGAAGGCCAAGAAAGGCCAGCAGCAGGGCCAGCAAGGCCGTCAGCAGGGTCAGCAGGGTCAACAGGCCCAGCCTGGGCAGCCGGGCCAGCAGCAGGGTCAGCAGGCCCGACAACAGGCCAAGGGCAAGAACGCCCGTGGCGGCAAGGACACCCGGGGCGGCAAGCCGAACGATGCCGACGCCGTGTTCTCGTTCGTCACCTCGGATGCGTTCGACGCCAGCGAGGGCGGCCGTGGCCAGGCCCAGCCGTCCAAAGCGCGCCGCGACCTGACCGCCGACGATGATGCGCCGAAGCTGCACAAGGTGCTGGCCGAGGCCGGCCTCGGCTCGCGCCGCGACATGGAAGAGCTGATCATCGCCGGCCGCGTGTCGGTGAATGGCGAGCCGGCCCACATCGGCCAGCGCATCCTGCCGACCGATGCCGTGCGGATCAACGGCAAGCTGCTGCAGCGCCGCGTGAACAACAACAAGCCGCCGCGCGTGCTGGTGTACCACAAGCCGGCCGGCGAAATCGTCAGCGCGGACGATCCGGAAGGCCGTCCGTCGGTGTTCGACCGCCTGCCGACCATGAAGACCGGCAAATGGCTGGCCGTCGGCCGCCTCGACTTCAACACCGAGGGCCTGCTGCTGTTCACGAATTCCGGTGACCTGGCGAACCGCCTGATGCACCCGCGCTACAACATCGACCGCGAGTATGCCGTGCGCACCCTGGGCGAGCTGGAAGAAGGCATGCGCCAGAAGCTGCTGGCCGGGGTCGAGCTGGAAGACGGCCTGGCGTCCTTCACCAAGATCGTCGACGGCGGCGGCGAAGGCGTGAACCGCTGGTACCGCGTGGTGATCGGCGAAGGCCGCAACCGCGAGGTGCGCCGCATGTTCGAGGCGGTCGGCCTGACCGTCTCGCGCCTGATCCGTACCCGCTACGGCGCGATGACCCTGCCGACCGGCCTGAAGCGCGGCCGCTGGGAAGAGCTCGAGGAAAACGATGTGCGCAGCTTCATGACCGCCTTCGGCATCGAGAAGAAGGGCGGCGCGGCTCAGGGATCGGCACAAGGCCAGGGCCAGAAGCCGAAGCAGGGCGGCGGCAACCGGATGCGCGATGACGAGGATCGCCAGAATAACGGCAACCGCATCGACCGCGCCGACGCCAACCGCAATGTCGATCCGTTCGGCCCGCCGGTAGTCCGTGTCGGCGCCCAGCAGGGTGGCCGCGGCCAGTCCGGTATCCTGGGCGGTCCGCAGGGGCGCGGCGGGAACGGCTTCGGCGGCGGCCAGGGCCGCAACGGTGGTCAGGGTGGCCAAGGCCGCAACGGCGGGCAGGGCGGCCAGGGGCGCACCGGCGGCCAAGGGCGTAGCGGTGGCGGTGGCGGCAGCAAGGGCCCGCGCCAGCCGGATCCGCTGCAGACCACCTTCGGCTTTGCCGGTGCCGGCCAGAGCCGCCGTCCCCAGGGACCGCGGGTCAGCGACAACGGCATGCCGCGCCGCGGCCGCCGCAGCTGAGTTTCGGGCGATTCGGACGCCGCATGCAAGCCTGAAAACGGCGCGCCTGCGGCGCTTCGCCAGCCGAAGGTGTAAACTGTTGCATGCCTGTTCATTTTGCAGGGCGGCGATTGCGAGCCGCCCCGTATCGGGTTATAATTCGAAACCAACCCAAGTTCTCCCCAGCGTTTTGTTTGGTTCGAGGATGTCGGTCTGGTGAGGAATATAAGAAGATGGGCAGTTGCCCATTTTTTTTTTGTTGAATCGTTTTAAGACGTCCGGCGCCTTGCCGGCGATCTGGAGAAATCAGTGCAGCTGTTTGATTTGATTGCCACGACAGTCGGTGGACTGGGCTACGACCTCGTCGATATCGAACGGGCCGAGCGAGGCATCCTGCGCGTGTTCATCGATTTCCCGGCCGCGGTGGCGGACGAAAAGGGACCGATCTCGGTCGAAGATTGCGCCACGGTGAGCCACCAGCTGTCGCACGTGCTGATGGTCGAAAACGTCGACTACGAGCGCCTGGAAGTGTCGTCGCCCGGACTGGATCGTCCGGTGCGCACCCTGGCCGACTTCGAGCGCTTTGCCGGCAACGAATGCACGGTCAAGCTGCGCGTCGCGATGCCGGGCACCGCGAACCGCAAGACCTATACGGGCATCCTGCATGCACCGCAGGGCGACAAGGTCGGATTGGAATTTGAAAGCACGGATGGGCCGGCGTTATTGGAATTTACGCTGGCCGAACTGGACAAGGCACGTTTGGTGCCGAAGGTGGATTTTAGGAGTCGCAAAGCATGAGTCGCGAAATTTTGTTACTGGTTGATGCGCTGGCGCGCGAAAAAAACGTCGATAAAGAGGTCGTCTTCGGCGCGCTCGAGTTCGCACTGGCGCAGGCCACGAAAAAACGCTACGAGGGCGAGGTCGACATCCGCGTGAGCATCGACCGCGACAGCGGCGAATTCGAAACCTTCCGCCGCTGGCACGTGGTGCCGGACGAAGCCGGCCTGCAGCTGCCCGACCAGGAAATCCTGCATTTCGAAGCAAAAGAGCAAATCCCCGACATCGAAGTCGACGAATACATCGAAGAGCCGATCGAGTCGGTCGAGTTCGGCCGCCGTTTCGCCCAGGACACCAAGCAGGTCGTGCTGCAGCGCGTGCGCGACGCCGAGCGCGAGCAGATCCTGCAGGACTTCCTGGAGCGCGGCGACGCCCTCGTCACCGGTACCATCAAGCGCATGGAGCGCGGCGATGCGATCGTCGAGTCGGGCAAGATCGAAGCGCGCCTGCCGCGCGACCAGATGATCCCGAAGGAAAACCTGCGCATCGGCGACCGCGTCCGTGCCTACATTCTGCGCGTGGACCGCAACATGCGCGGCCCGCAGGTGATCCTGTCGCGCACCGCGCCGGAATTCATCATGAAGCTGTTCGAGCTGGAAGTGCCGGAAATCGAGCAGGGCCTCCTGCAGATCAAGTCGGCCGCCCGCGACCCGGGCGTGCGCGCCAAGATCGCCGTGTTCACGGCCGACAAGCGCATCGACCCGATCGGTACCTGCGTCGGCATGCGCGGTTCGCGCGTGCAGGCCGTGACCGGCGAGCTGGGCGGCGAGCGTGTGGACATCGTGCTGTGGTCGGAAGACCCGGCCCAGTTCGTGATCGGTGCGCTGGCCCCGGCCAACGTGTCGTCGATCATGGTCGACGAAGAGAAGCACGCGATGGACGTCGTGGTCGACGAGGAAAACCTGGCGATCGCGATCGGCCGTTCGGGCCAGAACGTGCGTCTGGCGTCCGAGCTGACCGGCTGGAAAATCAACATCATGACGGCCGAGGAATCGGCCAACAAGGCTGAACAGGAAACGGCCGCCGTGCGCGCGCTGTTCATGGAAAAGCTGGATGTGGACGAGGAAGTGGCGAATATCCTGGTCGAGGAAGGTTTCTCGAGCCTTGAAGAAATCGCTTACGTTCCCATTTCGGAAATGCTCGAAATCGAATCGTTCGACGAAGACACCGTCAACGAACTGCGCACCCGCGCCCGCGATGCGCTGGTGACTGAAGCGATCGCTTCCGAAGAAGGCCTCGAGGGTATGGAAGAGGCGCTGGTCAACCTGGAAGGGATGGACCGCACCACCGCCGGCAAGCTTGGCCTGGCCGGCATCAAGACCCTCGAGCAATTCGCAGGCCTGGCCTACGACGAGTTCAGCGCCATCCTGGCGTTGCCGACCGACCGCGCCCGTGAACTGATCAAGAACGCATTTAATGATGTGACCGACGATGAGATGAAACTGGTCGACGCCAAGTACGACGACCGGGCCAAGGCCCTTCAGGCGAAAGCCTGGAGCCAAGTGGAAACGGCCAAGGCATAAGGGTAGATGCAAAGACCGGGGCGGTGCCGCGGTCTTTGTCTTTCCAACCCAAGCAAATTTCTTTATCATCGCGCGACACATAGAAAAGAGGACTGAATGGCGAGTAACAACGTAGCCCAATTTGCCACCGAACTGAAGATGCCTGCAGATTTGCTGCTGACGCAGCTGCGTTCTGCTGGCGTCGAGAAAAGTTCGACGTCAGATCCCTTGTCCAAGGATGATAAGGATAAGCTGCTGAACCACCTGCGCCGTACCCACGGGGCCGGCGAGTCGGGCGAAAAGAAGAAGATCACGGTGACCCGCAAGGAAACCTCCGAGATCAAGCAGGCTGACGCGAGCGGTAAATCGCGCACGATCCAGGTCGAAGTACGCAAGAAGCGCACCTTCGTGCAGCGCGACGACCTGGTCACCACCCCGGCCACCCCGGCCCCGGTGATCGACGCCGCCGAGCAGGCACGTCGTGACGAGGAAGCGCGCCGCCAGTCGGAACTGCTGGCGCGCCAGGAAGCGGAACTGCGTGAAAAGCAGGAACGCCTGGCCAAGCTCGAATCCGAAAAGGCCGAGCAGGCCAAGGCGGCTGAAGAGCAGGCCAAGCGCGATGCCGAAGAGCGCGCCCAGCGTGACGCGGCGGCCGCGGCCCAGGCATCCGCCGAAGCTGCGGCAGGCGCGGCCGATGTGGCCGCCGAAGCCAAGCGCACCGCCGCCGAGGACGCCAAGAAGGCAGCCGCCGAGGAAGCCAAGCGCAAATCCGACGAAGCCGCCAAGGAAGCTGCCGAGCGCGCCGCCGCCACCGAGCGTGCGCGCAAGGCCGTGGCCGACGAAGTGGCCCAGATCAAGGCCATGATGGCCCAGCCGCGCCGCGTGATCAAGGCGCCGGAAGTGCCGGCACCGAAGCCGAAGGCGGCCGAGCCGGCAACGCTGCACAAGCCTGCCGACAAGAAGCCTGGCGAAGCCAAGCCGGCCGACGCGACCACCAATGGCGCACGTCCGAAACCGGGCGACAAGAAGTCGATCAAGTCGGCCAATGTGGCCTCGACCTGGTCGGACGACAAGAAACGCGGCGCTCCGGGCGGCGGCATGAAGGGCCGTGGCGCCCCCTCGACCGGCGGCCGTGACGGCTGGCGTGCGGGCGGTGGACGTGGCGGCCGTCGTGGCCACGACGATCGCGAAACCAACTTCCAGGCCCCGACCGAGGCGATCGTCAAGGACGTCCACGTCCCTGAAACGATCACCGTGGCCGAACTGGCGCACAAGATGTCCGTGAAGGCATCGGAAGTCATCAAGCAGCTGATGAAGCTGGGTCAGATGTGCACCATCAACCAGGTGCTGGACCAGGAAACCGCGATGATCGTGGTGGAAGAGATGGGCCACAAGGCCTTCGCCGCCGCCGAGGATGATCCGGAAGCGCTGCTGGCCGACCAGGGCGAGCATGCCGAGTTCGAGTCGAAGCCGCGCGCTCCGGTCGTGACCGTCATGGGCCACGTCGACCACGGCAAGACCTCGCTGCTGGACTACATCCGCCGCGCCAAGGTCGCCGCGGGCGAAGCCGGCGGTATTACCCAGCACATCGGTGCTTACCACGTGGACACCCCGCGTGGCATGGTCACCTTCCTGGATACCCCGGGTCACGAGGCGTTCACCGCCATGCGTGCCCGTGGTGCCAAGGCGACCGACATCGTCATCCTGGTGGTGGCGGCTGACGACGGCGTGATGCCGCAGACCAAGGAAGCAATCGCTCACGCGAAAGCGGCCGGCGTTCCCCTGGTCGTGGCGATCAACAAGATCGACAAGCAGGGCGCGAATCCCGACCGCGTGACCCAGGAGCTGGTGGCCGAAGGCGTGGTGCCGGAAGAATACGGTGGCGATTCGCCGTTCGTCCAGGTGTCGGCGAAAACCGGCCAGGGCATCGACGACCTGCTGGAAAACGTGCTGCTGCAGGCCGAAGTGCTGGAACTGAAAGCGCCGGTGGAATCGCTGGCCCGTGGCCTGGTGGTCGAAGCCCGCCTGGACAAGGGCCGCGGCCCGGTCGCCACCATCCTGGTGCAGTCGGGTACGCTGCGCCGCGGCGACGTCGTGCTGGCGGGTTCGTCCTTCGGCCGCGTCCGTGCGATGCTGGACGAGAACGGCAAGTCGGTAAGCGAAGCCGGTCCGTCCTTCCCGGTCGAGATCCAGGGCCTGACCGAAGTGCCGAGCGCCGGCGAGGAAGTCATGGTCATGGCCGACGAGCGCAAAGCGCGCGAAATCGCACTGTTCCGTCAAGGTAAGTTCCGCGACGTGAAGCTGGCCAAGCAGCAGGCAGCGAAGCTGGAGAACATTCTCGACCAGATGGGCGAAGGCGAAGTCAAGAACCTGCCGCTCATCGTCAAGACGGACGTGCAGGGTTCGCAGGAAGCGCTGGTCGGTTCGCTGCAGAAGCTGTCGACCTCGGAAGTGCGTGTGCAGATCGTGCACGCGGCCGTGGGCGGCATCACCGAGTCGGACGTCAACCTGGCGACCGCGTCGAAGGCAGTCATCATCGGCTTCAACGCCCGTGCCGACGCCCAGGCGCGCAAGCTGGCCGAGACCAACGGCGTCGACATCCGTTACTACAGCATCATTTACGATGCGATCGACGAGATCAAGACGGCACTGTCGGGCATGCTGGCGCCGGAGAAGCGCGAGCACATCACCGGCCAGGTCGAAATCCGCCAGGTCATCCTGGTGTCGAAGGTCGGCGCGATCGCGGGCTGCCTGGTCACCGATGGCGTGGTCAAGCGTACCTCCTCGGTTCGCCTGCTGCGCAACAACATCGTGATCTGGACCGGCGAGATCGATTCGCTGAAACGCTTCAAGGACGACGTAAAAGAAGTGCGCGCCGGCCTCGAGTGCGGCCTGTCGCTGAAGGGCAACAACGAAATCCAGGTCGGCGACGTCCTGGAAGTGTTCGAAGTCCAGGAAGTGGCCCGCACGCTGTAATTGCCAGCTTGGAGTCATGAAGTAGTACCATGGGGCCAGTCCTCCCGCGCCAGTGGCGCCGGAGGACTGGCCCCAAGTTTTTTAAGAATAACTATGCCAAAACACAGTAAAAGCATTCCGTCGCGCGGCCTGCGCGTCGCCGACCAGATCCAGAAGGACCTGTCGGAACTCATCGCGTACGAGCTGAAGGATCCGCGCGTGGGAATGGTCACCATCAGCGAGGTCAAGCTGACCCCGGACTACGCGCACGCGAAGGTCTGGTTCACGCTGCTGAAGGACAGCCCGGAAGAGGTCAAGCAGACCCTGGAAGGCCTGAACAAGGCGGCTGGCTACCTGCGCAACCTGCTCGGCAAGCGCCTGCATATCCACACGCTGCCGACCCTGCATTTCCTGCACGACACCTCGACCAGTCGCGGCCTCGCCATGTCGGCCCTGATTGACCAGGCCAACGCGACCCGGGCGAAGGACGATCTGGCCGACAGCGGCCACGCCGAAGCCGGTGGCGGGGTTCCCGCCGCGGCGGACACTGACGAAGACGCGGACTCCGAGTGAACGCACGGCCGCCGAAAAAGCCCCGCGACCTGGTCGACGGGGTACTCCTCATCGACAAGCCGGTCGGCCTGTCCTCGAATGACGCGCTGACCAGGGCAAAACGCATCGTCAACGCGAAGAAGGCCGGGCACACCGGCACCCTCGATCCGTTCGCCACCGGCCTGCTGCCGCTGTGCTTCGGCGAGGCGACCAAGTTTTCGCAGGACCTGCTGGAAGCGGATAAGACCTATCTCGCCACCGTCCACTTCGGCATCAGCACGACCACCGGCGACACCGAAGGCGAGGTGCTCGAGACCCGCGACGTGGACGTGACGGCCGAGCAGATCGAAGCCGCGCTGGCGCGCTTCCGCGGCCCGATCCTGCAGGTGCCGCCCATGTATTCGGCCCTCAAGCGCGACGGCAAGGCGCTGTACGAGTATGCGCGCGAAGGCGTCGTGCTGGAGAGGGACGCGCGCCCGGTCACCATCCACGAGCTGGAACTAATTGCCTACGCGGCGCCGTTCCTGACGATCCGCGTCACCTGCAGCAAGGGCACCTATGTGCGCGTGCTGGGCGAGGACATCGGCGCGGCGCTCGGTTGCGGCGCCCACCTGAGCGCGCTGCGCCGGGTGCAGGTCGGCGCCCTGACAACCGCGAACATGGTCACGCTGGAAGAGCTGCAGGCACACGAGAATCCGCTGTCGCTGCTGGCCCCGGTCGATGCATTGCTGTCGAGCTTCCCGCGGGTCGACCTGACGCCCGAGCTGGCGGCGCGCTTCCTGAACGGCCAGCGCCTGGCGCTCGGCAAGGAAGCGGTGGCCCTGCCTTCGGAGCTGGGCAGGGTGCGCGTGTATGACGACGGCAAACTGTTGGGCACCGCCACCCTGCAGGAATACGCGATCCTGGCGCCAGAACGACTGATCGCCGCGAAACAATAAGGAGAATCCTCCAAATCGTCCCGGCCCGTCCGGGACGTCATCATCGTTTAACATTTCGCCGCCAAGCTGCTTGTTGGCAGCAAACCGTTGAAAATTCAGGGCCTTTCTCGTCGCTGCAACGCAGCAAGCAGAATCCGCGTGCTATACTAGCGGGTTCTGGAAATCGGTAATGCCGACCGCTTCTCGCCGGGACCCCTTCCATCACGCAACATTCACTGTTGAATAACGCATATGTCAGACACCAAACGCGCGATTCGTAATATCGCAATCATCGCCCACGTTGACCACGGCAAGACCACTCTCGTGGACCAGCTGCTGCGCCAATCGGGCACTTTCCGTGAAAACCAGGCGGTCGACACCCGCGTGATGGACTCCAACGACCTCGAAAAGGAACGTGGCATCACGATCCTGTCGAAGAACTGCGCGGTCGAGTACGAAGGCACCCACATCAACATCGTCGACACTCCAGGCCACGCCGACTTCGGCGGCGAGGTCGAGCGCGTGCTGTCGATGGTCGACTCGGTGCTGCTGCTGGTCGATGCCCAGGAAGGCCCGATGCCGCAGACCCGTTTCGTGACCCGCAAGGCGCTGGCCCTGGGCCTGAAGCCGATCGTGGTCGTCAACAAGGTCGACCGTCCGGGCGCGCGCGCCGACTGGGCGATCAACCAGACCTTCGAACTGTTCGACAAGCTCGGCGCCAACGACGAGCAGCTGGACTTCCCGATCGTCTATGCCTCGGGCCTGAACGGCTATGCCGGCCTGACCGAAGACGTGCGTAGCGGCGACATGAAGCCGCTGTTCGACGCCATCCTGAAATACGTGCCGGTGCGTGACGACAATCCGGACGGCCCGCTGCAGATGCAGATCACCTCGCTGGACTACTCGTCCTACGTGGGCAAGATCGGCATCGGCCGTGTCAACCGCGGCCGCGTCAAGACCGGCCAGGATGTGATCGTCCTGAACGGTCCGGATTCGACCCCGATCAAGGGCCGCATCAACCAGGTGCTGAACTTCAAGGGCCTGGAGCGCGTGCTGGTTGATGAAGCCGTCGCCGGCGACATCTGCCTGATCAACGGTATCGAAGACATCGGCATCGGTTCGACCGTCTGCGCCGTGGACACCCCGGAAGCGCTGCCGATGCTGACCGTCGACGAGCCGACCCTGACCATGAACTTCATGGTCAACAATTCTCCGCTGGCCGGCCGCGAAGGCAAGTTCGTCACCAGCCGCCAGCTGCGCGAGCGTCTCGAGCGCGAACTGAAGGCCAACGTGGCGCTGCGCGTGCTGCCGACCCCGGACGACACCGTGTTCGAAGTGTCGGGCCGCGGCGAACTGCACCTGACGATCCTGCTGGAAAACATGCGCCGCGAAGGTTTCGAACTGGCCGTGTCGCGTCCGCGCGTGGTCTACAAGATGGTCGATGGCGTGCGCCACGAGCCGTACGAGAACCTGACCGTCGACGTGGAAGAAGTCAACCAGGGCGGCGTGATGGAAGAACTGGGCCGCCGCCGTGGCGACCTGCAGAACATGGAATCGGACGGCAAGGGCCGTGTCCGTCTTGAATACCTGATCCCGGCACGTGGCCTGATCGGCTTCCAGGGCGAATTCATGACCCTGACCCGCGGTACCGGCCTGATGAGCCACGTGTTCCACGAGTACGCGCCGGTCGACAACAGCAAAGGCGAACTCGCCGGCCGCCGCAACGGCGTGCTGATCTCGCAGGATGACGGCGCTGCCGTTGCCTACGCGATCTGGAAGCTGCAGGACCGCGGCCGCATGTTCGTCGAGCACAACACCCCGGTGTACGAAGGCATGATCATCGGTATCCACTCGCGCGACAACGACCTGGTCGTGAACCCGATCAAGGGCAAGCAGCTGACCAACGTGCGCTCGTCGGGTACCGACGAAGCCGTGCGCCTGGTGCCGCCGATCCAGATGTCGCTCGAATACGCCGTGGAATTCATCGAGGACGACGAACTGGTCGAGATCACCCCGAAGAGCATCCGCCTGCGCAAGCGCCACCTGAAAGAGCACGAGCGCAAGAAGGCCAGCCGCGAAGCTGCGTAATCGCGCTTCCCGCTGATCCGGATCGAAAAAACCCGCTGCCTGCAGCGGGTTTTTTTATGTCCGCGTCAAACGACTGGCTCAGGAATCCATCGATTTGGCTCGCCGAGGCAGGACAAAAAATGCATTCGATGAAACGAAAGTAATAACATGATTACCACTTAATTGACTTCCGATTAAGAAACGAGACACCCGTCGAACACAATAATTACTGGAGATACCATGAAACTGCTGAAACAACTCGCCGTCGTCGCCGCCCTGTCCTCGATCGCTTCGTACGCGTCGGCCCTGACCCCGATCGCCGACAGCGACCTGTCCAAGGTGTCCGGCCGTGACGGTGTGTCGATTGCTGCCGACCTGCATATCAACATCGGTTCGTTCGTCTATACCGATACCGACAAGACCGGTGGTTCCGTGAGCTTCAACAACATCGCCATCACCGGTGCGATCGCTGCCACGATCGACATCGTGAACAATGCTACCTTCCAAGGCGAAGTCAGCGCTTACAATGCCGACGGCACCAAGAACGACAACACCACCTTGGGCGTCATCCCGCAATTCGCCGATGCGGCCGGTACTGTCGCAACCGGCAAGAGCACCGGCCTGGCCGCCTTCGCACCGAAAGGCGACGTGGTCAAGATCGCGATCCCACTGGTCGACACGACCAAGAACCTGGCAATGAGCGTCGACTCGATCAAGATGGGCAACTCGGATGCTTCCTTCGGCAAGTTCGAAATGAAGGACATCAAACTGCAAGGCACCACCGTCTACATCTGGGCGCACTGATCCCAGCTTGACGAAGAAACGGTCCGCGGGCATAACCCCGGGCCGTTTTTTGACTTCCACGCTCGTTGGGATCTTCATGGGCAGACCGTTTTTCTCTTCCTGCGCAGGCTGGTTTGCCCCGGCGCTGGCCGCGCTCGCCCTGCTGGTGGCAGGACAGGCCGCGGCCCAGATGCGCCCGCTGTCGGACAGCGAGATGTCCGGCGTGAGCGGGCAGGGCCTGTTCAGCGTCAGTAATTCCAGCTATAACGGCTTCGATTTCACCCGCATCGCGCTCGATGCCGACGTCACCTTGAACGCCAACCTGGCGAACCTGCGCCTGGGCGAATACAACTACGGCCCGCGCAACGGCGGCGGCGCCGACCTCGACATCACCGCCCTGCGCTTCGGCCGCAGCGACGCCGGCGACGCCCGGCGCCTGGTACAGATCAGCAATCCGTATTTCGAATTCGTGTACCGGAACACCGCCGTTGCCGGCCAGCGCGAAGTCGTGGGCATGCGCCTGGGCTTCGACGGGATTTCCGGCGACATCGGCATGAAGATCGCGACCCTGTCCGGCGCGATGCGCATCGATGCCGGCAGCGCCGGCGTGATCGATACCGCGCTCGACCCGGGCGGCGGCAAGCGCTGGGATGGCAGCTGCACCGGCTGCGCGCTCAGCCTGTCGCAGGTGGGTGGAGTCTCTGCCGGCGACGCGTCCGGCCCGAGCCGAGATTTCTGGATCTCGGTGCTGAAGACGCCGGTGCAGTTCCAGGCCGCGCCCGGCATGCCCGCCCTGACCGAGGCGCAGGCCGGGATCTGGCTGAACTGGCGCGACAAGCTGGCGGCCCTGAACCTGACCGGCCTGGTGCCGGCAAACAGCGCGCCGGGGCACTGATGCGCGCCGCGAATCCGCTCCTGCTGCTCCTGATCCTTCCGCTGCTGCCGGGCCTCGCGCGCGCGCTCGAGCCGCTGCCGGACAGCGTGCTGTCCAACATCGGCGGGCGTGACGGCATGAGCTTCAACCTGTCGAATTTCGCGGTATCCGGGAATGCGGTGCTGCGTTATTACACGCCGGACAAGCGCAGCAGCATCGGCATCGGCAACCTGGCTGCGTCACGTTCCGACAACCTCGATGCGCCCTTCGCCGACCCCTACCGGCTCGACGTGATTTCCCGGGGGGCGGGCAGGGCGGACATCGTCAACATCGCGATGCCGCAGAACCTGGCCGGGCGTGAAGCCTGGCAGATCGCCCTCGACTTCGACGTCGACGACGGCGGCTTCGTGGTCAAGGGCGGCAGCGTGATCCTGAAGGACCTGGTCTATTACGGCGGCGGTTTCCAGTGGTCGACGCCGGCGTCGGGCGACGGCCTGGCCTTCGGCCTGTCGACCCGCATGGAAATCGGCAGCCTGGCGCTGCAGCCGAACGGCCGCGATGCCGTGGGCGAGGCAATGGTGCTGTCGAAGCTGCGCATCGGTGCCGCCACGGAAGACGGCTCGGCGCCGGTGGCGCCGTGGCGCCTGGCCGACGTCAGCGGCCAGGCCGGGATCTTCAACGTCCGCACCGACGACGCCGGCAATGCGCGCCTGCACATCGGCATCAACTGGCCGGACGCCGGCGTGCAGGCGGCCGCGGGCACGCTCCAGATCGGGAATATCTCCTTCCGCAGCGATGCCGGCAACGTCGACCTCGGCAGCTCGCGCATCGGCTCGATTCAGCTGCAGTACCTCGACATCAAGTTCCGGCCATGAAGCGGCTGCTCGCGATCTTCATGCTGCCGCTGTGCGCCGCCGCGAGCGCCGGACCGCAGGCGCTGCCCGACAGCGAACTGGCGCAGGTCAGCGGCGCCGACGGCATCAGCTTCGCGATCAAGCTGAATTTAAACCGCCAGCCCGACAACACGACCGGCGACAGCCGCCTGACCATCGCGCAGAAGGTCGACGGCCGCACCACCTACATGGTGGTCAGGAACATCGGCGGGGTGATCACGATGGTGGGCCTGAACATCAGCCCGCAGACGTCTACCGACGGCAGCAATTATGTGGCGCTGACCCTGCCGGCCTATGCCCGCTTCACGGACACCGGCTTCGATTCGATCAGCGTGCAGGCCGACCCGCACGGGCCGGTGAGCGGCAACCTGGGGCGGGTCAGTCTGAACGGCGAGATGACGATGCAGGGGCAACTGCGCCTGTGGTCGCATTGACTTTCTGCTGGAATTCGCCGGGCGCCTTGCCGAACCAGCGCAGGCAGGCGCGGTGGAAGGCGCTGGGGTCCGAAAACCCGAGTTTGTAGCTGAGGTTCTTTACGCTGATGCGGTCGCTGCCCAGGTATTGCTGGGCGATGGTGCGCCGCACTTCGTCGACCAGGGTCGAGAAGTCGGTACCCTCGTCGGCCAGGCGCCGCTGCAGGGTGCGCTCGCTGATCGCGAGGCGCCGGGCCACGGCATCGCGCAGCGCGCCGCCCTGGTCGATCATGGCCGGCAGCATCTCGCGCACGCGCGCCGCGAAGCTGCTGCGCTCGGCCTGCGCCAGGCGTTCGTCGAGCAGGCGGAACAGGCCCTCGGCCGCCAGCGGACTGGCGGTCGGGATCGGCGTGGTGATGTCGGCGTTGGCGAATTCGAGGGCATTGGCCGGCGCGCCGAAACGCACCGGACAGCCGAAGCGCTCGGACCAGGGCGCGCCGTCGGCCGGGGGCGGGTAGGCGTATTCGACCACGGCCGGCTTCAGGTCCGGGCGGCCGCCGACGAAGCGCAAGGTGGTCAGCAGCAGGTTCCAGGTGAAGTCGTAGCGCTGCACCGGCACCGGGCGCACGCCGCCGACCAGGTTCAGGCCGACGCGCACGCGGTCGCTCTTCGGTTCGATGGTGGCGCGCACCACCGGCGACACCAGCGGCATGTAGCGCATCAGGTTGTCCGCGGCCTGCCGCAGGGTCGGCGAGGCCAGCATCAGGTGGCCCAGCACGCCCAGCCAGCTGAGCGGGTCGGGGGCGAACACGCGGAAGCCGATCAGCGGGTCGCCGCTGGCCAGCGCCAGCCCTTCCCACAGCTGGCTGAAATGATCGGACAGCGCCAGCAGGTCCGCCGCTCGCTCCGTACCCTGCTCGAACCATCCGAGGGCGGCGCGGCTGAACAGGCCCTCGACGTCGACACCCTCGGCCGAGAGGCAGCTCTTGATGCGCTGCACGACGTCCGTGGCCGACAAATACTTCACGCTGGGCCTCGTGCTGTGTCCATGCTTGTCTCCTTGTTTTTTTTATTATGTGTGCATGCGAAATCCCGGCGCGTCGAAAAATGATCCTCTCTTTTTCAAAAAACGCTCATTGTTCCGCTACATCCGCGACTGCTGGCGCGCGCGCGCCGGCGTGATCCCGTACGCCGCCGAGAAGCAGGATGTCATGTGGCTCTGGCTGTTGAAGCCGCATTGCGCCGCGACGCGGGCGATCGAAAAACTGGTGCGGGTCAGCAGTTCGTGCACCCGCTCCAGGCGCAGGCGCAGCACGTAGCGGTGCGGCGTCATGCCCATCGCTTCCTGGAAGATGCGGCGGAAGTGCGATTCGGAGACGCCGGCCCGTTCAGCCAGTTCGGCGTTCGACAATTCGTTCGACAGGTTCTCGCCGATCCACTCCAGCACGCCCTGCAGGCGCCCCAGCTGCAAGGCATCCGGCGGCACGTGGCGCCCGGTCTTCCCCTCCAGCACGCGGCAGGTCTGCTCGACCATCAGGTGGGCCAGGCGGTTCACGAAGCCGTGCTCCGTGAAGTTGGGCGCGGTGGTGCGCGCCAGTTCGCCGAGCAGTTGCTGGGCGCTGGCGTTGACCAGCCGGTCGGAGAAGGGCGGGGCCTTGGTACGCGCGGTCAACAGGCGCTGCAGGTGGCGCACCAGCTCGTGGCCGGGGTCGAGGAAGTGGAACATCGCCATGTCGATCGCGCCGCAGAAGGTCCAGCGGCTGGCGAAGCCCGGCTGGAACACGGTCGAGGACCCGGCCAGGAAGTCGAACGAGCGCCCGGCACTGCGCCCGGCGGTGGCGCGCGCTCCGCCCAGGTGGCAGGCCAGCACCAGCGAATCCAGCGGCGGAACCTCGCAGCCGCCAAGCTGGAAGATGTAGCGCTCGGCGCGCAGCGGCACCCCGCCGATCTCGACGCTGGTCACCGGTTCTCCCAAGGCGGTACTGATCCTGTCCCAGCTGTTCATCGACAACTTTCGAATGAGCGGTTTTTTACAAAATCGACAGCGTTTTATAACATCAAGAAACCTTTCCTGCATACAAAATATAGAAAAACTGCAATAAACGTGGCCAAAACGCCACGAGGAGACAAGAATGATCGCAGTCCTGCTGGGCATCCTGGCCGTCGTGCTGGGAGGATCGGGCGTGCTGGCCAAGCATGAGGCCAAGGACCGTCCGCTCGACCACTTCGATATCCCGACCACCATGTCGGTGGCGGGCGCCGGCGTGCAGAACGTCGCCATCGAGCCGTTCTCCGAACTCAAGTACAAGAACATCGTCCACCAGGCCTACGACTACAGCTGCGGCTCGGCGGCCCTGGTCACCATCCTCAAGTACCACCTCGGCATCGACGTCACCGAACAGCAGTCGATGGAAGGCATGATGGCCTTCGGCGAGAAGGACAAGATCATCGAGCGGCGCGGCTTTTCGCTGCTCGACATGAAGCGCTACCTGACATCGCTGAACGTGCAGAGCGCGGGCTTCCGCGCCGAGATGGCCGACCTCGTGGCCCTCGACCAGCCGGGCATCGTGCCGATCGACTACGCCGGCTTCAAGCACTTCGTCGTACTGCGCGGCGTGCGCGGCGGCCTGGTGTTCCTGGCCGATCCGGCGATGGGCAACATCACCTTCCCGGTCGAAGAATTCGCCACCCTGTGGGACCGCAACACGCTGTTCCTCGCCTATCCGCTGAAAGACAGGCCGCCGGTCATGAAACTGGCCCTGTCCGACAACGAACTGGGCGTGGCGGACATGGACCGCGTGCGCGAACGCGGCCTGCTGCGCCCGATCGACAACCAGCTGCAGATGGAGCGCCTGCTGAACGGCTTTGGCGGCGTCTCGATCCGGAAACAATAGAAACAGACCACCACGAAGGACCACCATGAAGATTCGTTCCCTGCTGGCGCTGGCCGTTTGCGGCCTGTTCGTCCAAGCCCTGGCCCAGGCCCAGCAGTCGTCCACGCCGGCTGGCTCCGCGCCGTCTTCCGCGCCGTCTTCCGATGCGGTGCGCGACGCGCTCGCAAAGAAGGAAGGCGACGCCGACAACACCACTCTGCTGAAGGAAACCCTGACCGCGGTCGACAAGCAGTACTCGCTGATCCGCAAGGGCCAGGTCCAGGTGAACTACGAGCTGGGCTACACCTACATCGGCCAGGAAAAGATCAACACCAACCTGAGCTCCGGGCAGGCGACCCTGTTCTCGATCGAGAACAGCAACTCGCATACCATCACCAACACCCTGATGCTCGACTACGGCCTGCGCAATAACCTGACCGCGAACGTCAGCATGCCCTTCATCAGCCGCTATGCCGACAATGCCGGCTACTCGGGGGTGTCGCACACGCTCGGCGACCTTGGCCTGAACGTGCGCTGGCAGCCGCTCGAGGTCAAGCGCGACGAGCCGACCTTCACCCTTACCGGCGGCGTGCGCCTGGCGACCGGCGAAAGCCCGTTCAAGGTCGACAGCGAGAAAGGCCTGGCGACCGGCTCCGGCATCAACACCTTCAACGTGGGCGCCAACGTGACCCGCATCGTCGACCCGGTCGCGTTGTTCGGCTCCCTCAACCTCGGCTACGGCCTGAAGGCGAAACACCTGAACCAGCAGCTGTACAACGCCACCCTGCGCGAAGTGAAGCCGGGTGCCAGCGTCGGCTTCGGCCTCGGCTTCGCGTATGCGCTGTCGTACAAGATCACGACCTCGTTCTCGTTCCAGGAATCGATCTCGGCCGGCTCCACGCTGTCCTTCGACAATGCCAATGGCGCGCGTACCCAGGCCAAGACCCAGACCCAAAGCGCCGGCATCCTGTCGATCGGCCTGGGCTACCGCTTCACGCCCAAGACCACGGTCAACGTCACCGTCGGCGCCGGCCTGACTGCGGCGGCGCCGAACCTGGCCCTGACCATGAGCGTGCCGCTGCTGCTGAAGTGAGGCCCGCCTTGACGTTCGCCCGCCTGTCCGCTCCGCTCGCGCTTGCCGCGGGCTTGTCCGCAGCCCTGCCGACGGCACGGGCCGGCGTCACCGACAACCTGGCCACCAGCGCGACCGCGATGGCGATGGGGAACGCGGTGACCGCCGATCCGCCCGGGATCGAGTCGATCCACTTCAATCCCGCCGGCCTGGCGCGCCTGACCGGCAGCCACCACATCGACACCATCTTCGTCGCCTCGATCCGCAACCCGAACCGGTTCGTGAGCGCGCCGGATATCGACATCGGCGGCTTCAAGGAGGACCCGATCAACGGCATGTCGAGCGGCCAGGTGCGGCAGGCGGTGGCGCTGCCTTTCCTCGGCATCCCGAAGGCGCGCCTGCCGGCGGTGGCGGTGCCGGGGCTGGGCTTCTCGTACAACGCGCCCGGCTCGCGCTGGACCTTCGGCACCATGGTCTACCTGTCGCAGGCGATGAGCGTGGACCGCAGCAAGGACCCGAACGACCCGGCGCGCTTCGACGGCCGCCTGATCCAGCTGCAGCGCCTGAACTACCTGTCGCCGACCGCCGCCTACAAGATCTCCGACACGCTGCAGGTCGGCCTGGCGGTGCCGATCGCGTACGCCAACTTCGCGATCAACACCGACTTCCGCGCGCCGAACAAGCTGCTCGGCACGGTCGGCCAGCTGCAGAAGGCGCTTTGCCCGGACGGCAACGGCACGGTGATCGACACGCTCACCTTCGGCCTGTGCGGCGGCGGCCCGCAAGGCATGGTCGATCCCTTCAAGCGGGCGGCCAACATCGACTTCGACATGCACGCCTCGTTCGATCCCAGCTTCAACATCGGCATCCTGTGGGAGCCGAAGAAGTGGCTCGCGCTGGGCCTGGTGTATCAGGGCGGCGCCAACACGACCTACACCGGCCGCTACCAGGTCCACGCCGACCCGATGCTGCGCAGCTTCGTGCGCGGCCTGAATTCGAGCCTGCTCGGACCGGTGGTCGGCGCCGTCACCGGCCTGCCGGCGGATATTCCCGAGTACCAGGGCGGCAACATGAGCGCCAGGATTCCCTTCCCGTGGCGGGTGCAGGCCGGGATCAAGCTGATGGCGACCGACTACGTGCAGCTGAACGCCGACGTCAGCTACTCCGACTGGGCCAAGTGGAACCAGCTGACCTTCGAGTTCGACCAGAGCGTCAAGCTGCTCGAGATGGCGCGCCTGTTCGGCTATGCGAACTCGCACCAGGCGAGCTTCAAGATGGGCTTCAAGAGTGTGGTCAACTACAGCTTCGGCACCCAGGTCAACCTGACCAGAAAGCTGTCGCTGCGGGCCGGCTACGAGCCGCGCAAGAGCTCGATCCCGGGCGACAAGATGAGCCTCCTGGCCCCGCTGCCCGACACCAAACTCAAGAGCCTGGGCCTGCGCTATCGCTTCGACAGCGGCGCCGAAGTGAACCTCACGGGCAGCTACATCAAGGGCAGCTACAACATCCCGGCGCGCAGCGACTGCAACCTCAACTGCGACGATTTCTTCAACCTGATCTACAACCCGTACGCGGCGACCAGTGTGTCGGGTAGCCTGATCGTGCGCTACTTCGGTGCGTCTTATACGCGCCCGTTCTGAACCGTTTCATTCAGTGGAGATGACGATGTCCCGATCGATGTTCGTAATGCGTGTGGCCGGTATGGCGATCGGTCTGAGCGTGGCCGGCGGCGCCTGCGCCCAGGCAGCTTCCGCGGTGCCGGCCGAGAAGCAGGCGCTGGTGAGCCGTGTGCTGGCCAAGATGGCGCTCGATTCCATCGGCACGCAGATGCTGCAGGCCCCGGTGGCCGAGATGATTCGCCAGTCGCGCGTGGTGGTGACCAGCCGGGTGCCGGCCGAGAAGCAGGAGGCCGCGATGAAAGACGTGACGGCCGAGGCGAGCAAATTCCTGGAACAGGAGACGCCGCCGCTGCGCGCCAGCACCCAGGCGGTGGTACAGGCCAACGTGGCGCCGCTGCTGGCACAGAAGTTCAGCACGGAAGAACTCAGGCAGCTGGCCGACATCCTCGACTCGCCGGTGCTGGCTAAGTTCGAGACCCTGGTGCCGGAGATGAAGAAGACGGTCGGCGAGAACGTGGCCAAGGCCCATGCCGCGCAGATCCAGCCGAAGATGACGGAGCTGCAGAACCGCGTCGGCTTGCGCCTGCGGGCGGCGGTTGGCCAATGAGCCGGAGGGGCGGACGATGGACTGGATGAGGCAGCGCCGCGAAAAATCGCAGCTGGGGCAGATCCTGCTCGGCAAGAAGCTGATCTCGGAAGCGCAGCTCGATGCGGCGATCCGCGAACAGGGCCGCAGTGGACGCCGGCTGGGCGAGATCCTGGCCGACATGAAGCTGATCACCGAGGCCCAGGTGCGCGGCGCGATCCGGCGCCAGCGCAATGTGCGGATGGCGACGGCGCTGGCGACGGCCTTGCTTGGACCATTGCATGCCTATGCCGCGGTGACGGCGGCGCCGGCCGCCGCGGCTTCCGCTCGCGCATTCGGCGAACGTTTGCTGCGCGAGCTGTCGGACGAGGAGCTGGGGCAGATCATGGCGCAGGGAGCGAGTAAAGGCGGGGACGACGACGCCCTGCGCGACCAGGCGCGCCAGGCCGAGCTGCGCCTGGCAGCCCTCAGCGGCCGGAGCGGCGTACAGGCCGCCCGGGACATGCAGCATGCGCTGCCCGACGGCGGCGTGCGCGTGCTCGGCGAGCTGGCCCAGGTCTTCAATCCGCTGGCGATGCTGCTGTCGGCCGACACGAAGGTAGCCGACGTGACCTATGACGCAGCGAATTCGCACGCGGTGATCAACAAGGACGGGTCGATCACGCTGCGCCTGCCCAGCACCATCGGCGAGATCAGCTTCCGCAACATCCGCGTGGGCAGCGCGCCGGGGTCGAGCTTCGGCAGCGTCGAGATCCGCGATATCGATTTGCGCGGGACGACGATCAGCGTGAAGCCACGCTGATCGTAAAGATCAGCGCAGGCCCAGCAGCGCCAGCACGCGCTCGCGGCTGACACCCACCAGCGCCGAGGTCAGCGACAGCAACGACTCGTAGTCGGGATTCGCGGCGGTGGTCGCGAATTCCTGGGCCGCTTGCTCGGCTGCCGGAGGCGGAGTGGTGACGCGGGTCATTTCCACCGTGGCGGCCGACAAGGAATTGCTGGCGGCGTCGCGTGAACGGCGCACGCGTTCGAGCGCCTGCACCACTTCGCGCAGGCTTGCGCGCAGGGCGTCGCCGCTGCCGGCGTTCCACTGCTGCGGCGCCAGTTCGGCCGGGACTTCGTCGGTGCTCACGCGGCCGCGGCCACTGATGGCGATGCTGTCCTTGATCGCCGGCCAGTTTGCCTCCGGCGTGGAGAACACCAGGCCGCCCTGGCCGTCAAGGCCGGCGCGCACGCCCATCGGTGCCATCGCACGGTCGACCGCGGCGGCGATCTCGTCGTCGCTCATGCCGGCGCCGATCTCGACCGACAGCTGCGGGCCGCCGTTGCCGCCGACCGAGAAGGCCAGGCTTTGCGGACCGCCGCTGCGCAGCGCATCGAGGTCCAGGCCGCGGATGCGGAAGCGCTGGGTGGCCGGCTTGCCGTTGAAATTCAGGTCGCCGTCGACGCCGCCGCCGGCGCTTTTCCGGCGCGACGCGAGGGTCGCGGCCAGCTGGCGCACCTGGGCGCCGAGCTTGGCGTTCGCCTGGCCGTCCGCCTGCTGGCGCGCCGCGCCGCGGCTGCCGGCCAATCTGGAAGTCAGTTCGCCCTTCAGCGATTCGAGCTGGCCCTGCACCTGGTCGAGGTAATCGAGCGCCTGCTGGGCGCGGGCGACCTGGTCCTGCAGCGCAGCGCCGATGCTGGCGGCGTTGCGACGCAGGAGAGCGGGGCCGGCGGCGGCCGCCGTGGCCCGGCCGGTCTCGCTGCGTTCAGCCGTGGGTCCGGCCGCGCGCGGCTGGTCCAGGCGCGTAGCGACGCCGGCGCGCGTGCCGAGGGCGCCGCCGGCAGTCGTCGTACGTAATGTCGTTTCCATTGCCATCAGAGCGCTGCGAACAGGGAGAGATTACCGATCTTGCTGTAGGCCTTGTAGCTGGCCTGGAGGGCGGTCGAATAGCCGTTCAGTTCGATCGCCGCGGCGCCCACGTCCAGCTGGCCGATGTCGATAATCGCCGTCTGGTTCGACAGGCTGACGTTCTCGTGGTTGGCATCGATCGTCTTGAGGATGTTCTGCTGGCCGCCGAGCACCGCGACCTTGCCCGACAACAGGTTCATGGCGTCGTCGAAGCCGTCCAGGTTGGCCGAGATGGTGCTGCGCACGGCCGGGTCGTTGGCGCTGACGCCCGGCGCCGACAGCGTGGCGATGGTCTGGTCGAGCTGGTTGAGCAGCTTTTCCATGCCGCTCAGGTTCTGGTTCGCGACCTGGGTGATGCCGTTGCCGACCACTACGGTCTGGTCCTGGGTGTTGCCGGCGTAGCTGTAGCGCGAGCCCAGCGGCGCCTTGGCGTCGTAGGCGATCGGCGCGGTGGCGGTGGCGGTGCCGGCGAAGATGCTGCGGCCTTCCTGGTCGATCGAATTGGAGGTGTACATCAGGCTGTCGCGCAGGGCGCTCAGCGAGGTCACCATCGCGTGCAGGTCGTCCGGCGCATTGCTGCCGTCCGCGGCCCAGACCAGCAGGTCGCGGCCCGAATTCATGTCGTTGACCATGTTGCTCAGGTAGCCTTCGTTCTTCGACATGCGCTGCTTCACCGCGGCGATGTTGTCGCGGTATTGGGCGATGGCGGCTTCCTCGCGCTTCAGGCGCGAGATGCGCACGCTGTCGACCGGGTCGTCCGACGGCACCTGGATACGGTTGCCATTGGCCATCTGCTGGGTCAGCTCGCTGATGCGCGCCTGGTTCTTCTGCAGCGACTGGTTCATCATCGCCTGGTACTGGCTGGTCGCGATACGCATGATTCTCTCTCTTGTCTTAGCCCATCATCGCCAGGGTGGCGTCGAACAGCGCGTTCGCGACCGACATTACCTTCATGTTGGCCTGGTACATATTCTGGTATTCGACGAGGTGCACGGCTTCCTCGTCCTGGTTGACGCCGCTGGTCGATTGCCAGTCCTGTTCGGCCTGGTCGCGCATGCTCTGGTAGGTGTCGAGCGCGCCCTTGTTCTGCTGGCTGTCGACCGCCAGCTTGCCGACCAGCTGGGTGTCGGCGTCGCCGAGCAGCACCGAGCCGAGGCCGGTGAGGGTGACGGACTGATTCTTGATGGCGGCCAGCTTCTGCAGGTTGCCGGTGTCGCCGGGCGTGCCGTCGCCGGAAAAGGCCAGATCGGCGGTCTGGAAGCCGCCCGCCACCTGCAGCATGCTCGAGGTGTTGCCCGTGTTGTAGACGAACAGCGGCTTGCCCGGCTTGCCATCCATCGTGTAGCCGGCCCCCAGCTGGGCGTTGACCTTGTCGGCGATCTGCTGGGCCATCTCGGCGACGTTGTTCTGCAGCGGCAGCAGCACATCCTTTTCGTACGAGGACAGCCCGCCCAGCTGGCCGCCGGCGCGGGTGACGTCGAGGTCGAAGGTGCTGCCGGCGAAGCTCAGGCTGAAGGACAGGTCGGCGCCGCCGCTGACCGACAGCTTGCCGGCCACGCTGCCCAGCACCAGTGACTGGCCGGACTTCAGCGAGACGTTGCGGGTGCCGTCCGGCTGGTCGCTGACTTCGAGCCCCATCTGGGTGGAGAGGCTGTCGATCGCCTGGTCGCGCTGGTCGATCAGCGACGAGGCATTGCTGCCGGTGGCATTCGCGTTGGCGATGCGGGCGTTCAGCGTGGCGATCGCGGCGATCGCGGTGTTGGCCGAATCGACGATCGCGCTGCGCTGCTGGCGCACCGACTGCAGCTGCGAGTTGTAGACGTTGTTCAGGCTGTTGAAGCGCTGGGCCAGCAGGCCGGCCGCGGTCACGACCTGCTGGCGCAGCGGGGTCGAGGTCGGGTCGACGCCGGCCACCGCGTTCAGGGACGCGAAGAATTTGTCGATTCCGCCCGACAGGCTGGCATCGTCGTTGCCCATGACGGTTTCCAGCTGGGTCAGGTAGGGCTGGGTCTGGGCATGCTGGCCCAGGTCGGACGCGGTGCGCCACAATTGCTGGGTCTTGTAGTTGTCCGAAAAACGCAGCAGCGCGGTGACGCGCACGCCGTTGCCGGCCTGGGTCGAGCCGGCCGCGGGCGCGACGGCGCTCAGCAGCGCCGACTGGCGCGTATAGCCCTTGGTCTGCAGGTTGGCGATGTTCTGGCTGCTCGATGACAGCGCCAGTTGCGAGGCCAGCGCGCCGGACAGTGCATTGTTCAGGATGCTCATTGCGTGTCTTTCTTGTGCGGGTCAGTAACCCATCAATGACTAAGGGCGACCGTTCAGCCGGCTTTATTAAGGCCTGGAGGCAACAATTGCTTGAGAATTGCGTCGGCCACGCCGAAAGCGCGCTGGCCCGCCAGGTGACCGGCCAGCAGCTTGTCGGCCATGTCCAGCATGTCGCTGTTGACCGGGTCCTTCAAGGGGCTGTCTTCGGGCGCCAGGGCGCGCGCGCTTTCGCGCATCTGCTGCAGCATGTGCGAGATGAAGAAGCTCTCGAATTCGACGGCGGCCTTGGTGGCCTTTTTGACGTAGGCGGGGTCCGCCACCGCGGGGGCGGGCGCGTTGGCGGCGGCTGCGACCGGGGCCAGGTTCGGATCGGCGGCATCGGCCTGCGCCGGCGCCGGCGCGTTCAGGGGAGTCAGTTTATCGAGCATCAGATCACCACCAGTTCGCCTTCGATCGCGCCGGCCTGGTCAAGCGCCTGCAGGATTGCCATGATGTCGTCCGGCGACGCGCCCAGGCTGTTGACCACGTCGATGATGGTCTGCAGCTTCGCGCCGGCCGGCCAGTGGAACATCTGGCCCGAGCCCTGGTCCACCGAGACTTTCGATTGCGGCGTGACCGCGGTCTGGCCCTTCGAGAACGGGCCCGGCTGGCTGACCGCCGAGCTTTCCGAGATCACGACCTTCAGCGCGCCATGGGTGATGGCGGCCGACTTCACGCGCAGGCCGTCGGAGATCACCACGGTGCCGGTGCGCGAGTTGAACACTACCTTCGGCACTTCGGCGCCGGCTTCGACCGGCATGTTTTCCAGCTTGGCCACGAAGGCCACGCGCTCGGTCGGATTGGTGGGCGCGACCACTTCGACGCTGGTGCCGTCGGCGGTGGTGGCGACCGGCCCGAAGCGTCGGTTGATCGCTTCCACGACATTGGTGGCGGTGTCGAAGTTCGGATGGCGCAGGCGCAGCACGACCTGCTGGCGGGTCGCGAAGTCGGTCGGGATCTCGCGCTCGATCATGGCGCCGTTCGGGATGCGGCCGCCGGTCGGCGTATTCACCGTCACCGAGGAGCCGCTCTTGCCGGACGCCGCCAGGCCGCCGACCACCAGGTTGCCCTGTGCCAGCGCGTAGACTTCGTTGTCGGCCGCGCGCAGCTGGGTCAGCAGCAGGGTGCCGCCGCGCAGGCTTTTCGCATCGCCGAGCGAGGACACGGTGACGTCGATCGCCTGGCCGCGGCGGTACCCCGGCGGGAACACGGCCGACACCATCACGGCGGCGACGTTCTTGTTCTTCGCCTCTTCGCCGTCCGGCAGCTTGACGCCGAACTGCTTGAGCATGTTGACCACCGACTGGCTTGAATACTTCACCTGGGTCGAGTCGCCGCTGCCGTTCAGGCCGACCACCAGGCCGTAGCCGACCAGCGGGTTGTCGCGCACGCCTTCGACGCTGGCCAGGTTGCGCAGCGGCTGGACGCGCGGCTGCGGCATCGCCTCCGCGCGTGGCGTGCGGGCCACCGAGGCGGCCGGCGCGGCCAGCGCGGGCAGCGCAGGCAGCGCGAAGGACGCCGCCAGCAGCGCGGAAGTGATACGGAAAATCGAGCCAGTAGCGGAAATTCGAATCATGGTTTGCCTTGGAAGGACGCTTAGAACGGCATCAGCGGACCGGTGAAGAACCGGGTCAGCCAGCCGGGCGTATTGGCGTCGGCCAGCGAACCCTGGCCGGAGAAGGCGATACGGGCGTTCGCCACGCGCAGCGAGGACACCTGGTTGTCGTTGTCGATGTCGGCGGCGCGCAGGTAGCCGGCCAGGCGCAGGTATTCCTCGCCCTGGTTCAGCTGCAGGCGCTTTTCGCCGGCCACGCGCAGCAGGCCGTTCGGCAGCACTTCCTGCACGAGCACGGTGACGGCGCCGGACAGCGCGTTCTGCTGGGTGCTGGTAGAGTCGCCCTGGAAGCTGCGGTCGGCGCTGGCGCTGACGCCGGTGCGGCCGAAGGTCTTGCCGAGCAGGCCGATCGGATTCACGGACGCGCTCGACCCTTTCGAGAAGCTGGTGCCGGCTTTCTTGCTGGCCTGGGTGGTTTCCTGCAGCAGCACGGTGACCACGTCGCCGACGCGGAACGCGCGCGCGTCCGAGGTCAGCGACACGGTATCGGCCGAGAACACGCCGCCGGAGATGCCGGCGCGCGCGGCCGATGCCTTCGGCAGGGCCAGCGCGTCGTCGACCGGTTTGGTGTCGTTCAGGGGGACGCGCGACGCGCAGCCCGTGAGCAGTAAAGCAAATGCGGCTACTGCCGCGGAGGTGAGACGGATCATGTGATCAGCGCGATGCCGAAGCCAGGTATTGCAGCATATTGTCGGCGGCCGACAGCACCTTGGTATTCATCTCGTAGGTGCGCTGGGCGGCGATCATGTCGACCATCTCTTCGACCACCTGCACGTTCGAGCCTTCCAGCGCGCCCTGCTTGATCTTGCCGAAGGCGCCGTCGCCGGCCTTGCCTTCGTTCGGGTTGCCGCTGGCGGCGGTTTCCTGGAACAGGTTCTCGCCCAGCGCCTGCAGACCGGCCGGGTTGACGAAGGAGGTCAGGGTCAGCTGCCCTAGTTCGGTCGGGGCGATCGAACCCGGAACGGTCGCGCTGACCATGCCGTTTTCGCCGATGGTGATGCCGGTTGCGTTGTTCGGCACCGTGATCTGCGGCACCAGGGGCAGGCCCTGGGCGTTGGTCAGCACGCCGTTGGCGTCGACCTGCAGCTGGCCGGCGCGGGTATAGGCCGGCTGGCCGTCCGGACGGCGCACCTGCAGGAAGCCGTTGCCGGAGATCGCCACGTCAAGCGACTGGCCGGTGGTCTGGATGCTGCCGTTGGTGAAGACCTTCTGGGTGCCGACGATGTGCGTGCCGTTGCCGAGCTGGACGCCGTTGGAGACGGTGTTGTCCGCGGTCTGGGCGCCCGGCTGCTTGTCGATCTGGTAGAACAGGTCTTCGAACACCACCCGGTCGCGCTTGAAGCCGACCGTGTTCACGTTCGCCAGGTTGTTGGCGATGGCCTGCAGTTTCGCGTCCTGTGCCTGCACGCCGGTCTTGCTGATCCACATTGCTGGATTCATGTTCTCTCCTTGTAGGGTCGTGGCGTGATTACGCGCCGAGAAGGCGGTTGCCCGCCTCGTTCATGCTGTCGCTGGCCTTGAACAGGCGCATCTGGATTTCGAAGCTGCGGTTCAGGCTCATGGTCGCAACCATCTCCTCCACCGCCGAGACGTTCGAGCCTTCGAGGGCGCGCGGCTTCACGCTGACCGCCGGGTCGGCCGGCAACGGAGCGCCGTCGCGCGCCACGATCAGGCCGGCCTCGTTCTTGGTGAGCTCGGCGCCTTCGGCGTTCACCAGGCGCAGCTTGTCGACCACCTGCATCTGGGCCGCGCCTTCGGTCAGCACCGAGATGGTGCCGTCGGTGCCGATCTCCACCGCGGTGTGCGGCGGCAGGGTGATCGGGCCGCCTTCGCCGAGCAATGGACGGCCGTGCACCATGAGTGCGCCGTTGGCGTCGATGTCGATCTCGCCCGAGCGGGTGTAGGCTTCGTTGTCGCCGAACTGCACGGCGAGGTAGCCCTTGCCGCCGATGGCGACATCCAGCGGACGCCCGGTCTCGCGCACCGAGCCGGCGCGGGTCGAGACGGTGTCGGACTGCATGGTCGACAGGTGGCGGTCGTCGTAGCCGAAGCCGCCGAGTTCCGTGTTGCCGGCCACTTCCATGCTGGCGCGGAAGCCCGAGGTGTCCATGTTCGCCAGGTTGTTGGCGTGGACCTGCTGCGAGCGCAGCAGGCGCTCGGCGCCGGAGACGGCGGTGAAGATCAGCTTGTCCATTACATGGCCTGCATCAGGGCCTGCATCATCTGGCTCTCGGTGGTCAGCACCTTCGAGTTGGCCTGGTAGTTGCGCTGCGAGGTCATCAGGCCGACCAGTTCCGAGGTGATGTCGACGTTCGAGCCTTCCAGCGCGCCGGTGCTCAGCTTGCCCGACAGGCCCACGCCAGGCACGTTGTACAGGGCGGCGCCGGAATCGGCGTTGGCGACCCAGCTCGTGTCGCTGATCGGCTTCAGCGCGCTTTCGTTGGCGAAGGTCGCGATGGCGACGGTGCCGACCACCTGTGACTGGTCGTTGCTGTACTTGGCGACCAGCGAGCCGTCGGCGGCCAGTTCGACGCCGACGAAGGCGCCCGAGGCATAGCCGTCGCTGCGGTTGGTGGTGGTGGTGGCTTCGCCGGCGAAGCGGGTGGTGCCGGTGTAGTCGATGGAGATGCTGCCGCCGGCCGCGCCGGTCCCCGCCGGAATCGCCAGGGTGGCGCTGCTGGTGCCGCTCAGTTTGCCGTCGGTGCCGAAGCTCAGGGTCGTGTTCGGGGTGGTGGTCGAGGCCGGAGCGGCGCCGTCCAGCGCGTAGAACACGTTGACCGCGTTGTCGTCCTTCTTCACGAAGTACTGCGACACGGTGTGCTGGGTGCCCAGCGAGTCATACACGACCGACTGCTTGACCATGTTGTAGGTGGTCGACTTGGAAGGGTCGAAGGCGGCGGCCGGCGCTTTCCAGTCGGCCGACAGGTTGCCGATAAAGGCGATGTTGGTGGTGGCGACGGCCGGGATCTGGCCGGTCGGCACCTGCAGGTCGCCCATCGTGCCCAGCGCGCCGCCGTTGCTCGGCCCGTAGCCCTGCACCTTCTTGCCGTTGCTGTCGATCAGGTAGCCCTTGGTGTCGGTCGAGAAGATGCCGACCCGGGTATAGGTCAGGCCGCCCTGCGGATCGCGGCTGACGAAGAAGCCACGGCCGTCGATGGCGGCATCCAGGCCGCGGCCGGTGGTCTGGGTCGAGCCATTCTGGCCGATGGTCTGGGTCAGCGAACCGATTTCCACGCCGTTGGCGGAGGTGCCGGCGTAGACCGAGGCGAAGTTCGCGCGGCTGCTCTTGAAGCCGTAGGTGGCGACGTTGGCGATGTTGTTCGAGACGGTTTCCAGCGATGTGTTGATGGCCTGGATGCCGGACAGTGCGATGTCGAAGCTCATGTCGATTCCTTGTTCTTTAAGATTCGGTTTTACCGTTGAAGCCGGTGATGGACGAGGGATCGACCTCGCCGATGTTCGCCACCCGCAGCACCACGCCGCCGTTCGCGACGCGCACGCTGTTCAGGCGCGCGGCGATCTCGATCTGCGGGGAGCTGCCGTCCGACGGCTTGGCCTGGATCGCATAGCTTCCCGGCGGCAGGCCAAGCGCGTCCGGGTCGATCGTGAACGACTGCGTACCGGAGCCGTGGGCGCCCAGGTCGACCGTGTGCTGCTGGCCATCGAGGCCGGTCAGCACCAGCGTGGTGGCGCTGCTGGCGCCGTTCAGCTGGATCGTGCCGTTGACCTTGCCGCCGTCCAGCTTGAGGGTATTGGTCGCGACCGTGACCTCGGAGCCGACCTGGCTGCCCATCGCCAGCGTCTGCATGCTCTGCAGGATGCTGGCGTTCGCGGTGGTCATCTGCGACAGGTTCTGCAGCGCCTCGGTCTGCGACAGCTGCGACAGCTGGTTGACGTAGGCGGTCGGGTCCTGCGGCGCCAGCGGATCCTGATTCTGGATCTGGGCCACCAGCAGCTTGGTGAACATGTCGCGGTTCTCGTTGGTCGCGGCCTGGGTGGCGACCTTGGCGGAAGCCTGCGCGCCGGTGTTGCCGGCCAGGTTGTTCGAGGTGGATGCGGTGGCGACCATTAGCCTTCTCCCAGCTTCAGCAGCGACTGCTGCATCGACTTGATGCGGCCCAGCACCTCGACGTTGGTCTCGAACGCGCGCGAGGCCGACATCATGTCCGCCATTTCGGCCACTTCGTTGACGTTGGTGTAATAGACTATGCCTTCGGCGTCGGCCTTCGGATTGTCCGGCTCGTGCACGCGGCGCAGCGGCTCGGCGCTTTGCACCACGTCCAGCACGCGCACGCCGCCGCCGGCGGCATTGCCCATCACGGCCGCGAACACCGGCTTGCGCGCACGGTAGGCTTCGGCTTCGGAGCCGGCCGCCACGTCGGCATTGGCCAGATTGCTGGCGATCGTGTTCAGGCGCACCGACTGCGCCGCCATCGCCGAGCCGGCGATCTGGGAAATGTCCTTGAAACCCATGCTGATTGTCCCGCCTTATTGACCGTTGATCGCTTTTGCCAGACCGCGCAGCTGCATGTTGATGAAAGTGAGACTGGTATTGAAGTCGGAGGCGTTCTGCGAAAACGCGGCCTGCTCGACGCCGATTTCGACGGTGTTGCCATCGGCGCTCGGGTGGTAGGGTACGCGGTACAGCGGCGAATCGCCGCTGAGGCTGAGCTGGCCGCTCATCTGACCAGCTTCGGCATCCTGGCGTTCCTGCAGCATGGCGCCGAAGTCGAGGTCGCGTGCGGTAAAGCCCGGCGTGCTCTCGTTCGCGATGTTGGCGGCCAACACCTTGGTGCGCTCGGCGCGCAACGCGAGCGCGTCGGCATGCACTCCCAGCGCGTCCTTGAAGTTAATTGTCATGTGCAGGAACCTCCGTGATGGGTACTTCAGTGTGATTGGTTAGAATCAGGTTTTTCGCTGACGCTATTTTCTAATGATTGCTTTCCGTAAGGCAACCCTTGTTGCTTCTTCATTTGTGCTGGTTTATGCGTTCGCGCAAGCCGCTCCCCAATCGCTTCCAGTGCAAATTGAACAAGCCGCGCGTGCCGAACTGGACCGGCAGATGGCTGCCGCCGGCTTGACCGAACCGCAATTCGAGGTCTCGGTCGTGACTGCCCGCGCCGCGCCGCCATGTGCCCGGAATGTGGTCATCGAGGCGCTCGACACCCGTTCTCCCCAGCGAATGCGCTTCCTGGCGCGCTGCAACGACAGCCCCGGGTGGCGGTACGAGTACCTCGTCCGGGCCCGCGTGACGGCGATGGTGGCGACCGCCGCGGCGCCGGTGGCGGCCAACGAAGCCTTGACGGATGCACAAGTCACCATCGAGCGCCGTGACATTTCAAACATTGCCGATCCGATCAGTTCGCCTGACGAAGCGGTCGGAAAAATGTCACGCCGCATGTTGCGTCCAGGAGACATTTTGCGCAGCGGGCAACTCAGCGCCCCGGTCCTGGTCAAGCGCGGCGATGCGGTCCTGATGGTGGCGCGCCGCGAAGGCATCGAGGTCAGCACGGCCGGCGAGGCGCTGGACGCGGGCGCGCGCGGCGCCCTGGTCCGGGTGCGCAACGCCGGCAGCGGCCAGGTGGTGCGCATGCGCGTGGCCGGGCCGGGTACCGTCGAGCCCATCGACAGCGGCATCAGCCGCTGATCCCTTGTAACTTGCCGGCTAGCCGCGACAGCTTGGCCGCGTAGGCCGGATCGGTCGCATAGCCGCCCTTGGCCAGCCCCGAGGCGAAGGCGTGGGCGTTGCTGCCGGCGCCGAGGGCGGCGCGGAAACGCGGGTTCTCGATGAGCATCTGCGCGTAGTCGCGGAACGCGCTGGCCTGGTCCGGATAGGCGCGGAAGCGCGCGCTGGTCTTGAGCGCGGCGCCGCCGACGTACTCGGTGGTGGCGGATTCGGCGACATCGCCGTCCCAGCCTTTGCCGGCCTTGATGCCGAACAGGTTGTAGGTCGAGCTGCCGTCGCTGTTGCGCAGGGGGCGCTGGCCCCAGCCCGATTCCAGTGCTGCGTGGGCCGACACCAGCTCGGGCGCCACGCCCAGCTTGTCGGCCGCTTCCCTGGCCCAGGGCGCGATGCTGTCCAAGAACGCCTTCTGGTCGGGGGACTTGTCGTTGGCGTCAGCGCCGACGATGGCGTTGGCGGCCTGGCTGGCGCGTGCCTGCCAGATGCTGCCTTCGGGGCTCAGGGAGGCGCTTGCGCCGGCACTGAAGCCGTCGCCGCCGCCATTCTGGATGAAGGATGCGACTTCTTCCTGCACGGAGCCGAAGGTGGCGCCGAACTGCGCGCCGACACCGCCGCCGATGCCCGCGGTAGGGCGGGTCGGGGCGGTCGGCGTCGTCGCCGGCATCGAAGCGGTATTGAATTCAGCGTGGCGCATACAGCTGCTCCTCGCCATGCAGCACGCGCTGCATCACCGTGTATTGGTCGGCCATCAGGTTGCCGTTGCGGGCGGTCGCCTGCTTGCAGTCGCGTACCAGATGTTCCAGGCGCTCCCAGTCCGCCGCGGCGCGCGTACGCTGCGGGCCCGGCAGGGCATTCATCAGGTCGTCCATGGTGGCGGTGCCGCCATGCAGGGCGCGTACCAGCTGCACGCGCTGCTGGCGGCGCTGCTCCATGGCGTCGAGCTGGGGCATGAGTTCTTCGGCCAGCGCACCGAGTTCGGCGCCGCGGTGGCGCAGGGCGGCCTGGAACTGGCGCTCCAGCAGGGTGCGGATGGCGCCGCAGGCTTGCAGGTCGTCCTGGATGCCGTCCAGCAGGCGGGCGATCGCCTGGTCGCGGGTAAGTCGGCCCATCGCTCAGCCCTGGCTGCCGTGGAAGCGCTGGATCAGGCCCGCCAGGCGGCCGGCGTCGAACGGCAGCTCACCCTTTTGCAGGGCGTCGCGCAGTTCGGCGACCTTGGCGGCGTCGAAGTCGGGCAGGGCTTTCAGCGCACCTTGGGCCGGCTGCAGCACGCTTGACTCGAGCGCTTCGTTGGCACTGGATGGCACGACGGCCGGCGCGGCCGCAGGGCCGCCGGCTTGCGGCGCGATCGTGATGGAAGAGGTGGAGGCGCCAGTGATCTTCATTCGGGATCCTCGGGTTTTGGATTGAATCGTCATGGTTTCTTCGGCAATTGGCTGCGCAGTTCCTTGAGCGCGTCCTCGCCCGGCTTGGTGATCGAGACGTCCTTGCCCAGATCTTCGACCTGGGCGGGCATGCCGAACATCGCGGTGACGGCGGCGGCCTGTTTCGATGTCAGGATCAGCAGTTCGATGCGGCGGTTGACGGAGGCGTCGGGTTTGGCGGCATCGATCGGTGCGCGGTCGGCCATGCCGACCACTTGCAGGATGCTTTCCTTGCGCATGCCGCCGATGAGGAGCTGGGAGCGCGCAGCCAGCGCACGGTGAGCCGACAGGCTCCAGTTGGAGTAGCTGTTCGGGTCGCTGCTAGTGTACTGCAGGGAGTCGGTGTGGCCTACGACCAGCATTTGATTTTCCATTTTTTCGAACAGCGGCGCCATGGCGCGCAACAGTTTCGAGAAACGGTCGGTCGGAATCGGGCTGCCGCGCACGAACATGCCCTGGCGGTCGGTATCGTGCAGCATCACGCGCAGGCCGTCCGGCGTGATCACGGTGGCAAGGTTCGATGCCAGTCCGGCATCGGCGCTCATCTCCTGCAGGGCGTGGGCCAGCGCCGCCAGCTCGGACGGTGATTCGTACCTGGTGCGGACAGCGGTGGACTTGCCGCCGCTGGCCGGGCCTTGCGCGCCGCCGTTCGCCTTCGGCATCGGGAAGCGTTCGATCAGGCTGCCGCTCGGATTGCCGGAGATCTCGGGCTTGCCGCCGCTGCCTTCGATCAGGCCGGCGGCGGTGTTGTCGCGCACGATGTTCTTGAGCGCCGAAGCTTCGCGCGCGGCGATCAGCCACAGCACCAGGAACAGTGCCATCAGCGCCATGCAGAAGTCGGCGAACGCGACTTTCCAGGCGCCGCCGTGCTCGTCGTCGTGCTGCCTGCCGCCGCCACGCTTGACGATGGTCTCTTCGTGGTGCTTGTCGCCTTTTTTAGCTGCTTGCATGCTGGTCGATCCAATCCTTACGCGCGCTTGCGGGCCGCGCCGGCGTCTTCGCCGTCGGCCATGGCGTTGATCCAGGTTTCCAGCTGGGCGAAGCTGGGCTTGGTGTTCAGCTGGATCAGGCGGCGCCCGGCGTCGATCGCCAGCAGCGGCGGTTTGCCGGCCACGTGGGTGCACAGCACGACCTTCACGGTCTCCATGGTCGAGGCTTCCGAATTCACCAGCTGCTTCATCATGTTCGAGATCGGGTCCAGCACGCCGTAGCAGAAGAAGATGCCGATGAAGGTGCCGACCATGGCGGCGCCGATGTGCTCCGCGATCTCGGCGGTGTCGGCGCCGCCGCCGACCGAGTTCATGGTCATCACGATGCCCAGCACCGCGGCCAGGATGCCGAAGCCCGGCATCGCCTCGGCGATCTTGTGCAAGGACTTCGACGGCTGCATCAGTTCCTCGTGGATCGCATCCAGCTCCTGCTCCAGCACGCCCTCCAGTTCGTGGGCGTTGATCTTACCCATCGCCATCAGGCGGAAGTTGTCGACGATGAAGGCCAGCAGTTTCGGCTCTTCCAGGATCAGCGGATAGCGCTGGAACATCGGGCTTTCCTTGGGCGCCTCGACGTGGGCGTCGAGCGCCTTCAGGCCGCCGGCGGCGGTCTGCAGCAGCTCGTACATCAGCAGCAGCAGCTGGCGCTGGAATTCCGAATCGTGCCTGTTGCGCCCGATGATCTTCTTGACCTGGACCAGCAGCTCGGACAGCACGTGCTTGGGGTTGCCCACCACCAGGGCGCCGACCGCTGCGCCGACGATGATGAGCATTTCGATCGGCTGCCAGATGGCGCCGACGGTGCCGCCCATGAAGGCAAAGCCGCCGAAGACGGCGCCGAGCACGATGAGGATGCCGAGAATTTGCATGATGTTGTTTCCTTTTCTTAGGCCTGGGCCAGCGCGGCCTTCATCTTGGCCAGTGCGCTCTTGTTGAGTTGGCAGACGCGGGCATCGGACAGGTCGAGCACGGCCGCGATTTCCTTGTAGCTGAGCTCGAATTCGTAAATCATCTGGATCACGCGCTGCTCGCGCTCCGACAGGGCGTTCAGGGCCTGCTCGAGGCTGCGGCGCACCATGAACTGCTCTTCCGGGCCGGGCGCGCTGTGGGCGCGTTCGCTCGCTTCCTGCAGGATGTCGTCGAAGCTGAGCAGCTCCTCGGCGCAGTCGTCCAGCAGGAATTGGCGCCACGCTTCCTGGGTGAGGCCGAGGGCCTCCGCGGCTTCCCGGTCGTTCGGCTCGCGGCCCAGCTTGCGGGTGAGGGCGCGCACGGCGTCGCGCATCTTGTGGCTTTCCTGGCGCACGGCGCGCGGACGCCAGTCCTGGCGGCGCAGTTCGTCGAGGATCGCGCCACGCACGCGCAGGCCGGCGTAGCTGGCGAAACCGGCGTCCGGCGTGCCGTAGCGGCGCAGCGCTTCCAGCAGGCCGATCAGCCCGATCTGTTCCATGTCCTCGCGTCCCATCGCGCCCGACACCTGCGAGCCCAGCTGGCGGGCGATGCGCTTGACCAGCGGCGCGTAGGCGACCAGGTGGCGCTGCTCGTCCCTGGCGCTCATCGCCGCGTGCACGGCGGCGCCGGCATACTCGGTGCTGGCGTAACTGTCGGCGTAGTCGGTCATGTAACCCACGGTGTCCCCGGCTGCTATTCGATGATCAGCTTGCCGATCATGACTTCCTCGAACGGCTTTTCCGCGCGCGTCTGCTCATAATTGGCGTTGAAGGCATGGTTCAGCTGCTCGGCGTATTTCTCGACCGTCATCGACGACGCCTCGGCCATCGTGTAGCTCGACAGCGTGCGGACGGCCAGGCTGCGCAGCAGCGGCAGGTGTTCCTTGGTTTCCTTTTCCTTGGACGGCTCGGTGGCCAGCACCAGGTCGGTCGACAGGTAATGGCTCTCGGCCTCGTTCGGACCACGGCGCAGCATCACGATCACCTTGTCGAGGGTGACGTACTTGACCGGCTTGGCCTCCTTCGGCTTTTGCGCTTCCTTCTTTTCCGTGCCCGCGGCGGCGGCCGGTTTCGGCATGAACCACCAGACCGCGCCACCCGCGCAGGCGGCGCTCAGGATCACGGCGCCGGCGATGGCGATCATCGTTTTCATTTTGCTCATCATTGTCGTGCTTTAGTCGCGTCCGCCCAGCGAAAAGGCGGACGGGTTGTTACTTGCTTCGGCCAGGGCGCGGCCGGGCTCCTGGTCCTCCTGCTCGCGGCCCTGCTGGCGGCCGCGGCCCTGCTGCGGATCGCCGAACGGTGCCGCGCCGTTCTTCGGCGCCGGGGCGACCGTTACCGCGACCTCGGTGAACTGGCGCTGCGACAGGTCGCTGCGCAGGTTGTCGCTGACGGTCTGCAGCTGGCGCAGCACCTCGCCGTTGGTAGCCGAGATGTTCACTTCCAGCATGCCGGCGCTGTGGCGGATCGCGATGTCGATGCGGCCCAACTGGGGCGGCTCGAGACGGATCACGGCCTGTTCCATGTTCTTGCCGACCTGGACGTTCAGGCGCTCGCCCAGCGCTTCCTGCAGGCTCTGGCGCCAAGCGGTCGGCGGCCCGGCCAGCTTGACGGTGTCGGCGGCCGGGGCATTCGCCGCCGGCTGGGCGGGAATCGCGCCGGCAAGCGGGGCGGCCGGGGCGCCGTTGCCGGCATGGTCGGCGCCGCCGTCCTGGGTGCCGGTATTCGCAGCAGCTGCGTTCGCCTGCGCATGGACGGCGAAACGCGTCGAGGGCGCGGCATCGGCCTGGGCCGGGCGCGCAGCCTGGGCGGATGCGCCGTCCGCCGCCGGCGGCAGGGCGGGGCCGCGGTCGAGCGTGGCGGCGTGGCGGCCGCCATCGCCGGCGATGCCGTGGCCCGGCACGCCGGCGACGGCCGGGGTATCGGCGGCCGGGGTGGCGTCCCCATCGCCGCGCGCAGCGGACGGCTGCGCGGCCTGCACGGCCTGCGCCACCTGGGCCGGGGTCAGCGGCATCAGCGGCATCGCCATCGCGGCCAGCAGCGCGCCGTCCTGCGGCGCCGAAGTGGCAGCGGTATCGTCGGCGGGGCCATCCGGCGCGGCGGCGTCCTTGCCCTTGCCAGCGGCGATGTCCGATGCCGCGCCGTCGTCGGGCCGACCGGCCTGGGCCGCGCGCGCGGCAGCCTGGGCCTGATTGCCGAGCCAGGCGGCGAACGGCTGGGCGCTTGCGCCGGCTTGCGTGGAGGCGTTCGGCTGCGCGCCGGCGCCGGCGTCGGACGTGGCCTGGGCCGGTTTGGCGTCGGCGTTCTTTGGCGCAGCCGCGGCGGACTGGGAGACGGTATTCATCATCATGGTCATGCCTGGCTCGTGGCCGATTCGGTTGTATCGTGCATCGCGTAGGCGAGCCAGCCTTCCTTGTTGGCGCGCATGTCGTCCATGCGGGTCTGCAGCGCCCGGGCGGCGACGGCGACCGCATCGAAGGCATGGTCGTGGGCCTCGCGCAGGCATTGCAGGGCGGCGCGTTCGGCCGGGGTCAGCGGACCGCTGACGGCGAGCGCGTCGAGCTGCGGGGCCAGCGTGCGCGTCATCTGCGCCACCTGGTCCCAAGCGGCACCGTCGGCGGCGCCGCGCAGCGACTCGGCGATCCGGAGCAGGGCGGCCGACTTATCCATTGCGCGCCTGTACGCCGCCCCAGCCCTGGCGGATGGTGGTCATGATCTTCACGACTTCGTCGACCATCTTAGGATCCTGCTTGACGCCGGCCGCATTCAGGTGCTGGACGCAGAACTCGTACAGGTTGGCCAGGTTGGCGACGACCTCGCCGCCGCTCTCGAAATCGAGGGAGCTGGACAGGCCGTTGATGATGTCGGTGCATTTGTTGATGCTGGCGGCGCGGGCTTCGTACCGCTTGCCGACGATGTGGGCGCGGGCCCGCGCCAGCTCTTCGAGCAGGCCGTCGGTAAGAAGCAGTACCAGTTCGATCGGCGAGGCGCGCGAGGTTTGCGCGTCCAGGTTCGTCGCGTGATAGCTGCTGTAGGCTTCTTGATAAGACATCGGAATATCTCTTAGTTGGACTTGTTGCTGAACAGGGCGTCGAAAAGCGACACGTTCGAGTTCATCTGGCTCTGCAGGGCTTGCAGCTGCGTGAATTGCTGGAGGTAGCGCTGGTAGGCCGCGTCATAGCGGCGGTCCAGATCGTCCTGACGGGTGGCCAGGGTCGACTTCAGTTTCGTATTGTCGTCCTGACGGTGCTGGAGCTGGCCGGTGCTGCCGCTCCATTGGTTCAGGTAGGTGTTCAGGGTGCTCGCGATGCCGCTGGGGCCGCTGGCGGCCGTACTGCCGAGTATGCGGTCCAGGCCGTCAGGCGTCAGCGCGAGCTGCTTCGAAAGCTTGCCCGTGTCGAGTGCGAGGGTGCCGTCGCGCTGGGATGTGATGCCGAAGCTAGACAGTGAGGTGCTGCTGCCGCCCGGACGCAACATACTGATCAGGCGTTCCTGCAACGCCTTGATGCCGGCGTCGCCGGCGAAGGCGCCGCTTGCCGCGCCGGTGTTGCCGTCGGCCGGGGCAACCATGTCGTCGATGGTCGACTTCAGCTTGTTGTAGGCGTCGACGAAAGCCTGGGCGTGGGCGGTGGTGGCGCTGGTATCGGTCTTGACCGTCACCGTCAGATTGGGATCGGTGCTGGCCTGGGCCTTGGTGAAGGTGACGGCCAAGCCATCGACGTTGGTGAACGTGTTCGATGGCTGCGTCACCGGGGCCCCGCTCCGGTTACCGATATAGACGATGGCGTCCTGCGGCACATTGGCGCTGACGTTGGCGGTGTTCTGCAGGTTGGTCTTCAGCGTGCCGTTGCCCATCGCCGACAGGTCGAGCGACACGCCGGTGGCGGCGCCGGTCCTGGTCGAGGTTAGAATCAGCTGGGTGTTGGTGCCGAAGCTCACCACCGAGGCCGACACCTGGCCGGCATTGCCGGTGGCGTTGTTGATCGCCGCCGCCAGTGCGCGCACGGTCAGGGTGCCGTTAGCGTCTGAGGCGCTGGCCAGATCGACGTCGATGCCGGTGGCGCTGCCGCCCAGCAGCACGCTCAGCGTGCCGGTGTTGCGGGTGGTATCGGTCAAGTTGCTGTAGGTCGTCTTGCCGGCGGTTGCGATCTGCTCGGCGAAGAAGTCGTAGGTGCCGGCAACCGCGTGGCCGGTCGCGCTGGCGCTGCCGAAGCTGGTGTCGCTGAGGGTGGCGGTCTGCGCCAGCATCGTGGAACTCGCGCCGGTCAGGCTCGACAGGCTGCTCTGGAAGCTGCTGATCGCCGTGCTCAGGCTGCTCAGGGCGGTGGTCACGGCCTTTGCCTGGTTGGTCTGGCTGGTCAGCGCGGACTGCGCCGACGCGGTGTACTTCTGCGCGAGCGCGGTGGCGGTCGTGGTCGGGTCGTAGGTTGGGGCGGTAATACTCGACATGTCTGCTCCTTATTCCAAATTAGACGGCGGAGTTACCCGGTCCGTCCTGCCAGCCACGACTGCGTGGCGATGTCATCTTCCTGTTTGCGCTGCGCGCGGTCCTGCTCGCGCGCGAACGCGGCCTCATGCTGCGACAGCACCTTGCCGAGCAACTCGCGCCGGGTCCAGGCCTGGGTCAGGTTGCGCTGCGAGACCGCCATGTTGGCCTCGTGCAGGTGCAGGTCGGTGCGCTGGGTGTCGGCCAGCGCAAACACCGCCTGCTTGTAATTGCCGCAGTTGAGCGCCAGCGCTGGCGACAGCTTCGTCTCCGGCCTGGCCGACGGACCGCTGCCGACCGCGAGGTCGGTCAGGCGCTCGACGGTGGCCTGGTAGCGTGCGCGCATTGTTTCCTGCCTGGCCAGGTCGGCCTGCAGGCGTTCGACTTCGGTGCTGCGCAGGCGCACCAGGGTGCCGAGGCTGGCGATCGTATTCTGCTTGCTCATGCCATCATCGCTTTCAACTGGTCGACGCAGGGCTTGAGCGGCGCGTCTTCGCGCGTGCCCTGGCACAGGAAGGCTTCGATGTGCGGATGCAGCTTCACCGCGCGGTCGGTTTCCGGATCGGCGCCCGGCTGGTAGGCGCCGAGCGGGATCAGGTCGCGCACGCGCGCGTGCTTCGCCATCGCGGCCTTCAGCCTGCGCGCCGCCTGGGAGTGCTCCGGCGTGACCACCTGGGCCATGCAGCGGCTGATCGACTGGGCGACATCGATCGCCGGATAGTGGCCGCGCTCTGCCAGCTCGCGGGTCAGTACGATGTGGCCGTCGAGGATCGCGCGCGCGCTGTCGACCACCGGGTCCTGCTGGTCGTCGCCTTCGGCCAGCACCGTATAGATGGCGCTCATGCTGCCGGAGGCGTTCTCGCCGTTGCCGGCCGATTCGCACAGTTGTGGCAGGTTCGAGAATACCGACGGCGGATAGCCGCGCGTGGCCGGCGGCTCGCCCAGCGACAGCGCCACTTCGCGCAGCGCCATCGCGTAGCGGGTCAGCGAATCGCACAGCAGCAGCACGTTCTGGCCGCGGTCGCGGAAGTGCGCCGCGATCGAATGGCACAGTTGCGTCGCCATCACCCGCATCAGCGGACTTTCGTCGGCCGGCGCCACCACCAGCACGGCGCGTTTCAGGCCTTCGGGGCCGAGCGATTTCTCGACGAATTCGCGCACCTCGCGGTTACGTTCGCCGATCAGGCCGACCACGATCACGTCGGCCACGGTCTGGCGCGTGATCAGGCCGAGCAGCACCGACTTGCCGACGCCGGAGCCGGCCATCAGGCCGACCCGCTGGCCCTTGCCGAGCGTGAGCATCGCATTGATCGCGCGTACGCCGACGTCCAGCGGCTCCTCGACCGGGGTCTTCTTCAGCGGATTCACCTTGGGCGGGGTGGTCGAAAGAAGCTGGTCGCCGCCGAGGCGGCCCAGGCCGTCGATCGGCTCGCCCAGGCCATTCACCATCCGCCCCATCCACGATGGGCCGATCTGGATGCTGGACGGGCCGGCGGCCGGCAGCACGCGCGCGCCGGTCACCAGGCCGTCGGCCTTCTTGAACGGCATCAGGTAGGTCACCTTGTCGCGGAAGCCCACGACCTGCGCGTCCAGCCAGTCGCCGTCGACCAGCTCGACGCGGCAGCGCTGGCCGGTGTGCAGGCGCACGCCAACGCTCTCGAGCAGCAGGCCCTGCACCGCGACCAGGCGCCCGGTGGGCGTGGCCACCGGCACCGTGCCGATGTCGAGCGAACGCAGGGTTTCGGCCAGTGCGCTCACGCGGCTTCCTCCTGGTCGGCGGCAGCCAGCCCCTCACGCACCTGCTCCATGCAGGCGGCAAGACGGCCCTGGCAGCCGGCGTCGACTTCGTGGTCGCCGGCCCTGACGCGGCACTCGCCCGGCTCGAGGGCGGGGTCGGCCAGCAGGTTCCATTTCCTGGCGCGCTTCGGGTCCAGTTCCTGGATGCGCTTCATCTCTTCGGGGTTGAGCATCACCTCGACCTCGTCGCGGGTCGGCGGCATCGCCGACAGGGCTTCGTCGACCAGGGCCAGCATCTGCACCGGCTGCAGCGCCAGTTCGGCGCGGATCACCTGGCGGGCGATCTTGCCGACCAGGTCCACGACTTCCTTGCGCTGGGCATTCTTGTATTCGGTCTTCAGCTTCTTCAGCCCGCGCAGCATGGCGTCGACCGGCTTGGCCAGCGCTTCCAGTTCGGCGAGCGCCTGCTGGCGGCCTTCTTCGAGGCCGCGCGCCAGGCCTTCCGCATGGCCGGCGTCATGGCCGTCGCTGCGGCCCTGCTCGACGCCGACGTCGTAGCCGTCCTGCTGGCCCTGGCGGAAACCGTCGGCCATCGCACCCTGCCAGTCCTCTTCCGGCGTGGACGAGGACGGCGAGGGCGCGGCGCTGCCCTTGGCCGCCAGGAATTGCGACAGGGGCGGGAAGTGATAAGGCCGGAACTGCTTCATTCGGCGGTCGCCTCGGCGAACAGCTGGACTTCGATTTCGCCGTTGTCGGCCAGGTCCTTCACGGACGCCATGATCTCGCGGCGGGTCTGCAAGATGCGCGACATCGGCACCGGGCCGGAACGGCGCATCAGGTCTTCGAAGCTCTGCGCCTGGCGCTTCGGCATCGCACCCAGGATGGCGTCGCGCAGGAGCGGCTCGGCGCCCTTGAGGGCAACGGCCCACTGCTCCAGCGGGATCTCGTCCAGCAGGCGCGTGATGGTCTGTTCGGTCTGTTTCGACAGGATGAAGAAGTCGTACATCGACATCTCGATCTGCGACACGACTTCCGGATCGTGGGCGCGCAGCAGCTCGACCATGGTGGCGCGGTTGTTCGGCAGGCGATTCAGGATCTCGGCCGCCTGGCGCACGCCTTCCACGGTGGCGCTCTGGGTGTCGAGCGCGGACAGGCAGCGCTGCACCAGCTCTTCCAGTTCGGCCAGCAGCTCGCGGTCGATCTCTTCCAGGCGCGCCAGGTTCAGCAGCACCAGCTCGCGGCCTTCTTCCGGCAGCGCGTCGATGATCTGGCCGGCCAGCGCGGGCGGCAGGAAGGCCAGGAACACGGCCTGCATCTGCACGTGCTCGGCGGCGATGTAGTCGGCCAGCCACTTCGGCGAGGCGTACTGCAGGCGCGCCATCATCGGACGGATGGCGTCGCCGTAGATCGTGTTGAGCACGCTGTTGGCGATCTCGCTGCCCAGCGCCAGGTCGAGCGAGCGCTTCAGGTAGTTGCGCGAGGCGCCGTGCAGGCCGCTCTGCTGGCGGTAGTCGTCGAAGAACTTCTGGATCGAGGACTTCACGGCGTCGACCTTGATGCCGCTCATCCGGCTCATCACCTGGGTCAGCTCGATCAATTCCTCGCGCTCGAGGCAGCGCAGCACGGCGGCCGCCGGTTCCTCGCCGATCGACAACAGCACGATCGCGGCCTGTTCGACCGGGGTCAGCGCCACTTCCTGCACGTCGTTATTGTTCAGATCCGCCATTTTTCTTCTGCACCCATTGTTTGACCACTTCCGCCACCCGCTCCGGCTCCTTGCCGGCCAATACCTTCAGGTGGTCGACCATTACGTCCACGGCCGAACCGGCCGGTGGCAAATCATAGTTTTCCAGCAGCGACTGGACCGGCATCGCGCCGCCCAGCATTGGTGCGCCCGCGCCCGCGCTTGCCGGCAGGGCTGCTGCCGCGCTTCCCGGCACAGCCTGCGTGCCCGGTGCGGCCAGCGCACCGGCCGCGCCGTTCACCGCCGCGCCGCCCGGAAGGTGGAGGGCGGACGCCGCATGCGGCGTGCCCTGCGCGCCTTGCGGCGTGCCGCGCTTGGTCAGCATGCGCATCAGCGGACGCAGCACCGCGAACCAGGCGAACAGGGCGCCGACGATCCAGGCGGCCCAGCCGGTCATGTCGACCACGTTGTCGCGTTGCTGGTACCACGGCTCGACCGGGGCCGGGGCCGGGAAGCTCAGCGAGGACACCGCCAGCACGTCGCCGCGCTTGGTGTCGATGCCCAGGCCGCCGCGCAGGATCTTGTCGATGTTGGCGATTTCGGCCGGGGTCCAGCCGGTCTTCGGCGAGGCGGCCTGGGCGTTGTTCAGCACCACCGCCACCGACAGCTTGCGGAGTCTCCCGCGCGAGCGCTTGATCTGGGTGATCGCGCGGTCGTAGGCGTACTGGCGGGTGGTGGCGTTCTTGCGCGCGCTGCCGTCGTCAGCCTTGGCCGCGTTCGGATCGGCGGCGGCGTTGGCGGCATTCGGGTCGGCCGGGTTGGCCGCAACCGGCGGACGGTTCGACAGCGTGCCCGGCACGCCCAGCGCCATGCGGTTCTTCTCCATCTCTTCGCGCATCGCTTCGCTGGTGACCTTCGGCGCTTCGCCGTACTTCTCCTGGGTTTCCTCGATCTTGTCGTTGTCGACGTCGGCGGTCACGCTGACCTTGAAGTTGGTGGCGCCGAGGACCGGGCCGAGCAGCTCGTTGACGTTGGCGCGCACCTCGTCCTGGAAGCGCTTGGCGGCGGCGTCGCCCTGGGCGGCACCGTCGAAGCCGTCGCTCAGGTCGACGCGCGAGGACAGGTAGTTGCCGTTCTGGTCGACCAGCGAAACCCGGTTCGGCGCCAGGCTGGCGACGCTGCCCGAGACCAGGTTGACGATCGCGGCGATCTGCTCGTTCGACAGGGTATGGCCCGGCTTGACCGCGACCATTACCGAGGCCGAGGACTTGTCGCCGTCGCTGGCCACGAAACTGGTCGACTTGGCGATCGCCAGGTGCACGCGCGCCGAGGCGATCGCGTCGATCGTCAGGATCGACTGCGACAGCTCGCCTTCCAGGCCGCGCCGGAAGCGCACGTCCTGCACGAACTGCGACACGCCCAGCGGGTCGCTCTTGTCCATCAGCTCCAGACCGGCCGGCAGCTGGGCGGTCACGCCCTTTGCCGCCAGCAGCATCCGTACCTTGCCAAGCTGGGAGGCCGGCACCAGCACCTGGCCGCTGTCCGGGTGGACGCGGTAGGACACGTGCTCGGCTTCGAGGACGCTCATCATGTCGGAAGCGGCGACCTTTTCGCGCGCGCCGAAGACCGGCTTGTAGTCGGCCTGGTCCTTCCACATGTAGAGGGTGAGCGCGGCGGTGATGGCGATCGCCAGCACCAGCATCGGAGTCAGGTTTTTCGACAGCCCCGGCGGCAGTGCCGGCAGGCGTTTCCCGCCGATGGCGGATTTGAGGGCGGCAATCACGATGTGCTTTTTCCTGATCAGACGGGGAGCTTGAGCAGCTCGTCGACGGCGCCCATGACCTTGTTACGGACCTGCATCAGCATCGAGAACGACAGGTTGGCCTGCTGCGAGGAGAGCATGGCGCCGACCAGGTCGTCGCTCTTGCCGCTGTCGACGGCCGCCATCTTGTCGGTGGCGATGCGCTCTTCATTGTCGACGCTGACCAGTGCATTCTTCATGCTCTGCGCGAACGAAAAGTTGCCAGTGGCATGCTCCTGGGTCAGTTGCCCGGCGTCGAGCGCCGGCGCCACGGCAAGACGGCTGGCGTCATTGGTCAGGGCGGCCAGATCGGCACGGATCAGACCAGCAAGTTCAGTTCCCATCGTGTTTCCCACTCCCATGCGTAGATATTTTTGAGTAAAGGTAGGTATAGATTTGACAGTGTTTCTTTGTGTCAATGTGTCGCAATTTTGGTTGCGATATAGAAATTGTTAAATTCTTAGCTTCTTCCAGAGACTTGGTTTCCGTCGCGAAACCGGAGAGAATACCGACGTCGTCTGGCTTTACCCAGTAAAAATTTCCGCAATTCAGCACTGAATACGATCATATTACCGTACGGCAATGACGAATTCAAAGAGGAATCTCAAGCATTGCGACACAATTTAAAGGGTATAATAGTTGCCTTGAGGAATGAAAAGACATCATTCCCGCTTATTGAATTGTTAATTTGAACATGCCGATCGGAACCCCTGACACCACCTCGCAGCACCAAGTGCTCGACCCCTGCCTGCTGGGGCGTCCGGTGCATCTGCTGCCCCAGTTCGCAGTGCGCCTGCAGGACGACCTCGACGCTGCGATGCAGGGCCCGGCGCGCCGTTATTGGGGCGGCTGGCGCCTCGGCAGTGTCGAATTCGGCCGTGCGCCGCAGGACGGCAGCTTGCGCTGGATGGCTGCCGCCGGTGCCATGGGCACGGTCTCGGTGGCGTTCGAGCGTGGTTTATTACTGACACTGTTGGAACGGCGCTACGGTGGACGTAGCGCAACCGCAACGCCGCGCGATCCGGATAGCGAGCGCGTGACGGCGACGGAAGAGCGTCTCATCGTGGTACTGACGCAACAGATGATCGACCTGTTGTATGGGCGCGTCGCTATCAGTATGGCAATGGACGTCGCACCGGCGGCGGTGCCGGCCGGCGCCGTGAACGCTTCGACAATGCCGGGCAAGAGCGCCTGGACGGTATGCGCGACGCTACGCGATGCCAACGGGGCAACGGGCCGGTTCTGGATTGCTCCGGACCAGGCCCTGATGGCGGCGATCCTGAGCAGCCTGCGCCCGGATCATCCGCGCGCCCATGCGGTCCGCGGGCCAAGCGAGCCGCTGTCGTCGAAGCTGCAGGTCAAGCTCGACGGCCGCCTGGTCAGCAAGGCAATCACGCTGGGCACGCTGTTCGACCTGAAAATCGGGGACGTGATTCCGGTCAGTGTGGGCCGGGCCGACGTCCTGCTCGACGAGGCGCGCCTGTTTACGGCCGCCGTCGCCGAGCACAAGGGAAAGCTGTGTTTAACCTCTTTTGAAGATGCCGAATAAATGGACATGAACCTGAACGAGCAGATCGCCGGTGGCGGCGACATCATCATCGACGACCTGGCGGACTTTGACGCCGCCGTTCCCGCAACGAGCGGGGCGGCCAAGGCGGCGCGCCTGCCGCAGATGATGCGCCGCATCCCGGTGACCCTGACGCTGGAAGTGGGCTCGGCCCGCATCTCGCTGCAGGAGCTGATGGAGATCGGCCCGTCCTCCGTGCTGCCGCTCGACGCGCTGGCCGGGGAGCCGCTGCTCATCAAGGTCAACGGCGCCGCCATCGGCCGCGCCGAAGTGGTGGTCGCGGGCGAGCAGTACGGCCTGAAAGTGATCGATCTCGATGGCCTCAACCTGGACCTGATCGCACCATGACGTTCAAGCTGGACGGCGCGCATTGTCGCAATGCGTTGCGCCGCCATGCGCCGGCACTCGCCGGCGTTTTCCTTTTGCTGATCGCCGGCGCCGCCGCGAATTGCGCCCATGCGGCGCCGCAGAATCCGGACGTCCTGCCCGGGATCATCCCCGGCACCGGCAGTGGCCTCACCGTGAAGTCGCAGATCCTGGTCCTGATGACCATCCTCGGGCTGCTGCCCGTGATCGTCATGATGATGACCAGCTTCACGCGCTTCGTGATCGTGCTGTCGCTGCTGCGCCAGGCCCTCGGGCTGCAATCGGGCCTGCCGAACCGGATCGTCACCGGGGTCGCGCTGATTTTGACATTGCTGGTGATGCGCCCGGTCGGCGAGCAGGTCTGGAAGGAAGCCTTCGTCCCTTACGACAAGGACAAGATCACGCTCGAGCAGGCGCTCAAGACCGCCGAGGTGCCGCTGTCGCGCTTCATGCTGGCCCAGACCAGCAAGGCGGCGCTGGCCCAGGTCGCGCACCTGGCCGGCGAACCGCCCGAGATGGCGCCGATGGCGCGCGGCTTCACCGTCAAGCTGGCGGCCTTCGTGCTGTCCGAGCTGAAGAGCGCGTTCCAGATCGGCTGCATGCTGTTCATTCCCTTCCTGATCATCGACCTGGTGGTGTCGTCGGTGCTGATGGCGATGGGCATGATGATGCTGTCGCCGCTCGTGATCTCGCTGCCTTTCAAGCTGCTGCTGTTCGTGCTGGTCGACGGCTGGACCCTGACCGTGAACACGCTGGTCGGCAGCATCCACGGATACTGATTAGAGATATGACTCCCGATATCGCTGTCGACATCATCGTCGAGGCCCTGCAGCTGGTGATGCTGCTGGCGGCCGTGCTGGTGCTCCCCGGTCTGGTAACCGGCGTGATCGTCGCGGTCTTCCAGGCCGCCACCTCGATCAACGAGCAGACCCTGAGCTTCCTGCCGCGCCTGCTGGTGACGCTGCTGGCGCTGATCGTGGCCGGCCACTGGATGACCGCCAAACTGATGGACTACTGCGTGTCCGTGTTCCAGCGCGCAGCGACGCTGGTCGGATAAGCCTTCGCACCGATGCTCGACGTCGTCAACCTCCTGCTTCCCCTGATCGGCGCGCTGTGGTGGCCGTTCGCGCGCTGCATGGCGATGCTGTCGACCGCACCGGTGCTGGGCGAAGCCTACGTGCCGCTGCCGGCGCGCGCGCTGCTGTCGGTGGCGCTGGCCTTCATGATGTTGCCGCTGACGCAGGGGAGCGCGATGCCGGATCCGTTTTCGCTGGCCGGCGTGGTGGCGATGGTCGAGCAGGCCGTGATCGGCGGCGTGATCGGCCTGGCGCTGCAGCTGACCATGGCGGTGGTGTCCATGCTGGGTTTCCTGGCGTCGAGCCAGATCGGTTTTTCGATGGCGCAGATGAACGACCCGGTCAACGGCCAGCAGTCGGACGTGGTGTCCGGCCTGCTCGGGCTGGTGGCGATCCTGGTGTTCTTCGCCATCGACGGCCACCTGGTACTGGTCGGGGTGCTGGGGCAGAGCTTCCGGGCCTGGCCGGTGGGCTCCGGCTATGGTTCGCTGCTGCTGCAGACCGTGGCGCTGAACGTGGGCTGGGTGTTCGCGGCGGCGATCCTGCTGGCGCTGCCGATCGTGTTTTCGACGCTGGTGGTACAGATCGGCCTTGGCTTCCTGAACCGGGTGGCGCCGTCGCTGAACCTGTTCTCGCTGGGCTTTTCGCTGGTGACGCTGTTCGGCCTGATGATGCTGGCCCAGGTGGTGCGCTTCATCCCCGAGCATTATGTGCAGATGACTAACCAGGTGCTGGAAATGCTCCAGCAGCAGATGAGGGCAGCGCATGGCTGATACCGGCACCGGCGGCGACAAGACAGAAAAGGCCTCGGCGCAGAAGCTGAGGAAGGCGCGCGAGCAGGGCCAGGTGGTCCGTTCGAAGGACCTGGCCACCGCGGTCGGCATCCTGGCCAGCCTGAAGCTGTTCGTGTTCCTGCTGCCGGATTACCTCGAATCCTTCCGCGCGCTATTCCGCCTGGTGTTCGTGCCGGTCGGCGAAGCGGGGGCGATCGAGAACGCGTTGTCGATCGTGTTCATGAGCGCCGCCATGTTGCTGATCAAGATGCTGCTGCCGCTGTTCGGCGTGACCCTGGCGGTGGTGCTCTCCAGCCTGGTGCCCGGAGGCTGGAGTTTCTCGACCGCGGGCCTGGCGCCGAAGTTCAGCCGCTTCTCGCCGGTCTCGAACCTCGGTCAGCTCGGCTCCGCCAAGCACTGGAGCACCTTCGGCACCTCGGTCGCCAAGGCGGCCGTGCTGGCGATCGTGCTGTGGCACGTGGTGCGCTCCGGCGCGATGTCGTGGATCGACCTGCAGCGCATGCCGCTGCCGGACGCTATCCTGCGCGGCGCGTCGCAGATGTTCGACGGCCTGATGGCGCTGGTCTCGGTGTTCCTGATCTTCGCCCTGGTCGACGTGCCGCTGCAATTCTTCCTGTTCGCGCGCGGCCAGCGCATGAGCAAGCAGGAAGTGAAGGAAGAATACAAGAGCAACGAAGGCAAGCCCGAGGTGAAGCAGCGCATCCGCCAGATCCAGCAGCAGCTGGCGCGGCGCAACGTGAACAAGGCCGTGCCGACCGCCGACGTGGTGATCGTCAACCCCGAGCACTACGCGGTCGCGCTGAAGTACGACACCAAGCGCGCCGAGGCGCCGTTCGTGGTGGCCAAGGGCATCGACGAGATGGCCCTGTACATCAAGTCGGTCGCGGCCAGGCACAAGATCGAGACGGTCGAGCTGCCGCCGCTGGCGCGCGCGATCTACAACACCAGCCAGATCCAGCAGCAGATCCCGGCGCAGCTCTACCAGGCGGTGTCGCAGGTGTTGAACTACGTGCTGCAACTGAACGCATTCCGTGACGGCCGGCGCCAGGCGCCCCCACGGTTCCCGAACGAAGTCGTCGTTCCTAGTCATTTGAGTGAGGTATCCGCAACATGAACATGCGCACCACAAACACGATCAGCAGCTTGATCGCCGAGCTGCGCCGCCAGAAGTTCGCCACCCCGGCGTTCCTGCTGACGCTCCTGGCGATGATCATGCTGCCGCTGCCGCCGGTGCTGCTGGACGTGCTGTTCACGTTCAACATCGTGCTGGCGCTGATCGTGATCCTGGTATCCGTGTCGTCCCGGCGTCCGCTGGACTTCTCGGTGTTCCCGACCGCGATCCTCGGCACCACGCTGATGCGGCTGGCGTTAAATGTCGCTTCGACCCGCGTGGTGCTGTTGCGCGGCCACGAGGGCACGGCCGCGGCCGGCCACGTGATCGAGGCCTTCGGCAACGTCGTCATCGGCGGTAACTTCGTGGTCGGCATCGTGGTGTTCGTGATCCTCATGATCATCAACTTCGTGGTCGTCACCAAGGGCGCCGAGCGGATCTCGGAAGTGTCGGCGCGCTTCACGCTGGATGCGCTGCCCGGCAAGCAGATGGCGATCGACGCCGACCTGAACGCTGGCCTGATCAACCAGGAAAAGGCGCAGCAGCGTCGCAAGGATGTCGCCAACGAAGCGGACTTCTACGGCGCCATGGACGGCGCCTCGAAGTTCGTGCGCGGCGACGCCATCGCCTCGATCCTGATCCTCTTGATCAACCTGATCGGCGGCGTCGCCATCGGCGCGTGGATGCACGGCCTGTCGATGGGCGATGCGTTCCGCCAGTACGCACTGCTGACCATCGGCGACGGCCTGGTGGCGCAGATCCCGGCGCTGCTGCTGTCGGCCGCGGCGGCGATCCTGGTGACCCGCATCAGCGACTCCGGCGATTTCGAGGAACAGGTCAGCGGCCAGCTGCTGGCCCAGCCGCACGTGCTGTTCTCGGCCGCCGGCGTGATGGTCATTTTGGCGCTGGTGCCGGGCATGCCGTGGTTCTTCTTCGTGAGCTTCGCCAGCGTGCTGGGCTACGTGGGCTGGCGCCTGACGCGCGAGGTCAAGGCGCCTGCGGAGGAGAGCGTGGCGGCGATCGAGGCGGCGCTGCGCGACGACCGCGTGCCCGAACTCGACTGGCAGCAGCTGCCGGTGGTGCAGCCGATCTCGGTGGCGGTCGGTTACAAGCTGGTGCATCTGGTGGATAAATCGCAGGGCGAGGCGCTGACCAAGAGGATCAAGGGCGTGCGCCAGAGCCTGTCGGAGCAAATGGGCCTGCTGCTGCCAAGCATCGGCGTGCGCGACGACCTGACGCTGCGTCCGAACCAGTACGCGATCTCGGTGAACGGTACCGTGGTGGCCGAAGGCGAGGTGGTGCCCGAATGCCTGATGGCGATCCCGTCGCCGACCGTGTACGGCCAACTGGACGGCATCCCCGGTATCGAGCCGGCCTTTGGGATGGCCATCACCTGGATCGACCCGGAGCAGAAGGCGCACGCGCTGGGCCAGGGCTACCAGGTGGTCGAAGTGGCGAGCGTGATCGCGACCCACGCCTCGAAGATCGCCAAGGATTACCTGTCCGAGCTGTTCCGCCACGAGGACGTGCCGGCGATGATGGACCGGCTGACGGCACTGTCGCCGAAACTGGCCTCGGCGCTGGACAAGGCACTGACCCACACCCAGCTGCTGCGCGTGTTCCGGGTACTCCTTGCCGAGAACGTGTCGCTGAAGGACATCGTGGTGATCGCCACCACGCTGCTGGACAGCTCCGAATCGACCAAGGATCCGATCCTGCTGGCGGCCGAGGTGCGCTGTGCGCTGCGGCGCCAGATCGTGTCGGGCCTGTACGGGAAGAAGAAGGACATGCCGGCCTTTAACCTGTCCGGCGACCTCGAGAACATGCTGCTCGGCTCCCTGAACCAGGCGCGCCAGAACAATGGCGGCAAGGTCGCGCTGGACAACTACCCGATCGATCCGCAGCTGCTGTCCCAGCTGCAGCTGAACATGCCGGTGGCGCGCGAGCAGATGAAGCAGCAGCACACGCCGCCGCTCCTGCTGGTGCTGCCGCAGGTGCGCCCACTGCTGGCCCGCTACGCGCGCCTGTTCGCGCCGGGGCTGCACGTCCTCTCCTACAACGAGATTCCGGAGAACCGCGACGTCTCGATCATCGGTACGGTCGGTTGAATTACTGAACCGGCAGCACGAGCGCCAGCTCGGCCATCGCCCGGAACACCGGCAGGCTGAGCGCCGATGCCGCATCCGCCGAAGGCAGGCGGATGTGGGCGGGCCCCAGAGGCAGGCTGTCGCGGTACTTCCATCCCAGCACGCGCAGTCCCGCGCGTCCTACCGCGGCCTCGAGCTCCGGCTCCAGCGCGCGCAGGCGCGCGGCGGTGCGTGCGTCCGGCGCGCACAGTTCCAGCAGCACGCCGTCGGCCACCGGCTCGGCCTGCACCGTCACCACGGTACCATCCAGCAGCACCAGTTCGAGGCGCAGGGCGGCGCGTGCGCGGCGCTTTTTCTGCTGCTGTTGTGGGGCTTCCTGATCCTGCTGCACCACACGCAGGTGCTGGTCTTGCGCGCTGCCCGCATGCACGGTGAAGCGCCAGGCATCGAGGGGCGTGCCGGCCAGGTCGGCCTGGCGCAGGACGCGCGGGTCCTGGCCACCGAGCTGTCCGGCCTGCAGCATCGCGGTCGGTAACTGTCCCGGGCGCGCCTGCAGCTCGCGGCTCACGATCTGGGCGCCGTAGCTGCGCACCATGCTGCGCCAGGAACTGGCGAGCGTGCCGCCGTCGCGGTCCGGCCAGGACAGCTGGCGCGCCATCACGACCTGGTCGGGACGCATCGCGGCGCCGTCCGGCGTGCCGCCGGCTGCCGCCTGGGCGGCCTGTGCCTGCGCCGCTTGCGATCCGGGCAGCGGTAGCGGCAGGGAATCGATGTCGGCCAGCAGCGCGGCCGGGGCCACGGCGGCCACCGGACCGACCGGCAGCGAAGGCGCGGCGGGCACTGCGGGCAAGACTGGTGAAACGAGCGGGGGGAAGGACAGGGAGGCCATGAGAAAGGCAGAGTAACAAGTAAAAAGGCCAACCGCAAGGTTGGCCTTTGGAGTCTGGCTATTTGACGATTACTGCAGCAGCGACATGACCATCGACGACATGCTGTTGGTCTGCTTCAGCATGGCGGTGCCGGCTTGCATCAGCATCTGATTCGAGGTCATGTTCGCGCTTTCCTGTGCGAAGTCGACGTCCATGATGCGGCCGGTAGCGGCCTCGGTGTTGCTGCTGATGTTCGACAGGTTGTTGTAGACGTGGTCCAGGCGGTTGGCGGCTGCGCCCAGGCTCGAACGAACCGAGCTGATGCCATCGATCGCGGTCGTGATGGTGTCGATGATCGTGTTGGAGGCGCCAGACAGTTCGGTGCCGGCGGTGGCGGTGCCAGCGCCCAGGAAGTTGGCGCTGACCAGGGCCAGCTGGCTGCCCACCGAACCGGTGGTGCCCATCGAGGCGCTCAGGTCCATCGTCATCGTCTGGCCGGAGGCGGCGCCGATCTGGAAGGTCATGGCCGATGCGATCGTGCCGCCCTTGAGCAGGGCTTGTCCGCCGAACTTGGTGTTCGTCATGACGTTGCTGATTTCCTTGCTCAGGTTGTCGTATTCCGACTGCATCGCGGTCTTGTCCGCCGAGCTCGACGACGCGTCGAATGCCTGGGTTGCCAGGTCTTTCATGCGGACCAGCATGTTGTTCACTTCGTTCAGCGAGCCTTCGGCGGTCTGCAGCATCGAGGTGGAGTTCTGAGTGTTGCGCATGGCGACGGCCATACCGCTGGTCTGTGCTTTCAGGCGGGTGGCGATCTGCAGGCCGGCGGCGTCGTCCATTGCCGAGTTGATGCGGTAGCCGGTCGACAGGCGGGTCATCGAGGTCGACAGTTTGTTCTGGGTGGTGCTCAAAGCGCTTTGTGCGGCGAGGGCGGCGTTGTTGGTGTGAAGGCTCAGCATTTGAAGCTCCTGATAGAGGGTTGGTGTCTGGTTGGAGCAACGTTTTTCGCGCTCTCACAAGTACAGGACGACCATTTATCTGGGTTCATTAAGTGCCGTAGGGAAATTTTTTAAAATATTTTCGGTCCTAAAAGCAGGGGGGCTCCACCATTGTCGACAAGTCATCTGTGTCGGCAAATCACTACAAGTTACCTGCGGGGCTGCAGCCAACGACGCATGGTTTTGCCACTGGGCAAGTTTTCACCGTATACTTCGTCCGTCGCGCAGCCGCGCAGGCCGATGCTGGCCTGGAAACTTAAGAGGATATATATGACGATGGCACACGAGGGGGGCGACGCCGTCGCCCTCGAACAGATGTTCGCACGCGGCGTGACACTCCACCGGCAGAACCAGCTGTCCGATGCGATGGCCGTCTACGAGCAGGTGCTGCGTGCGATGCCCAGCCACGCCGGTGCGCTGCACCATGTGGGCATCATCTCCTTCCAGACCGGCAACCATAATATTGCCGCCGGTTTCATCCGTTCCGCGCTCGCGCTTGCTCCCTCGCTGGCACCGGCCCACCTCGACCTCGGAAACACCTACAAGGAGCTGGGCCGGTTCGCCGAGGCGCTCGACTGCTACGAGCAGGCAGGCCGTCTCGATCCGTCGCTGCCCGACCTGCACTACAACCGCGCCACGACCTTGCAGGCCATGAAGCGGCACGAGGAGGCATTGCGAAGCTACGATATCGCGCTCGCCGCGAATCCCGAGGACATCGAATGCCACAATAATCGCGGCGTGGTACTCAAGGAGCTGGGCCGCTTCGACGATGCACTCGCCAGCTACAACCGTGCAATCGCACTCGATCCGCGTTACGTCGATGCCCATAACAACAGCGGCAACGTCCACAAGGAGATGGGCCAGTTCGACGTTGCCCTGCAATGCTACGACCAGGCGCTCCAATTGAGTCACTCAGCTGAGGCACACTTCAACCGCGGCACCGCCTTGCAGGCTCTCGACCAGTCTGACTCCGCCATCGAAAGCTATACGCAGGCAATCAAACTGAACCCTGCGTTCGCCAAGGCCTACAACAATCGCGCGACGGCGCTTTACACGCTCGACCGGCCGGCAGAAGCGCTGCGCGACAGCGAGATCGCGGTCTCCCTCTCGCCCGGGTACGCTGAAGCTCACAAGACGCGTGGCATTGTGCTGTTCGGTATCAAGCGCGTGCACGAGGCGCTCGACAGCTTCAAGGAAGCCATCCGTCTCGACCCCCAGGATCCCGAAGCCCACGACAAGTGCGGCGTCGCCTACCGCGACTTGAAGCAGCCCCACGAAGCGATGGCCTGCCACGACAGGGCACTGGCGCTGGGCGGCGAGCGTCCGGGCACCTACCTGAACCGCGGAAACGTGCTGCGTGATTTGGGCGAGATGGACGCGGCGATCACGGCCTATGAACACGCGCTCGAGATTTCGCCCGGCTATGCCGACGCCTATGTCAATCTCGGCACCATCTACGATGCGCTCGGCCGCCGCGCTGATGCGCGCGCGAGTTACGACCGCGCGATCGCGCTCAAGCCGGAATTCGCCCTGGCGCACTGGAACCGCAGCCTGCTCGACCTGCAGGAAGGGAACTTCGCCGACGGCTGGCTCGGCTACGAGTGGCGCTGGAAGACCGCCTCGCAGGGCCTGGCCCGCGAACGGCGCGAGTTCACTGAGCCGCTGTGGCGCGGACACCAGGACTTGGACGGCAAGACCATCCTCCTGTACGGCGAGCAGGGCCTGGGCGACACCTTGCAGTTCTGCCGCTATGCGCAGCTGGTGGCCGCGCGCGGCGCCGAGGTCATCCTGGAAGTGCCGGGTACGCTGTGCGACCTGATGCGCAGCCAGCCGGGTGTGCATCAGGTGGTGGCGCGCGGCACCCGGCTGCCGCCGTTCGACTTCCAGTGTCCGCTGCTGAGTCTGCCGCTCGCGTTCGGGACCGGCCTCGATTCGATCCCGGCATTCCCTCGCTATCTCGCGGCAGACCCCGACAAATCGGCGCAGTGGGCGCGCCGGCTCGGTCAGAAGTCAAAGCTGCGCGTAGGTATCGTCTGGTCGGGAAACCCGGTCCACTTGAACGACCACAACCGTAGCATCGACTTCGCCAAGTTCGCCCCCTTGCTGGCCGCAGACGTCCAATTCGTCGTGCTGCAAAAGGAAATCCGCCCGATTGACCGGGTCGCACTCGAAGCTCATCCGGACGTCCTGCAGTTCAGCGGGGAAATCGGTGACTTCAGCGATACCGCCGCCCTGTGTGACGCGCTCGACCTGGTCGTCACCGTCGACACCAGCGCTGCCCACCTGGCCGCTGCGCTCGGCAAGCCGACATGGGTTCTTTTACCGCTGAACAGCGACTGGCGCTGGCTGCGCGAGCGCAGCGACAGCCCGTGGTATCCGTCGGTCCGCCTGTACCGCCAGCCGGCGTCCGGCGAATGGGAGCCGGTGCTAGAGGGCATCGCAGCGGACCTCGCGCAATTCATCGCCGGGGCAGCGGCGCCGTGACAGCGAAAAAAATGCTACCTGGCGGCGCGTAATGCTTTGCCTTGTAGAAATCTTGCCCCACACTCCAGGCCGTGGATGATGCGTAGCCGGATGGTCTCCATCCTACATACGCCCGATTCGGGCCCTGGGTTAATTTCAGATTCGGAAGGATTATCATGGTAAAAATTATCGGTGTTCTGGGCGGCTCCAGAGCAAACCCGAATGCGGCCCAGGTCGAGCGCTTGTTTGCCGACGGGCTCGCCTTTCACCGGCAGAACAGCCTCGAACGCGCCCTGAGCGCCTACGAGCAGGTGCTCAGCCTGATGCCCGGCCATGTTGGTGCGTTGCACCATGTCGGCGTCGTTGCCTTCCAGTCCGGCGACTATGCTGCAGCAGCAGGCTTCCTGCGTTCGGCCATCGACATCGATCCGGCGGTGCCGGCCATACATTGTGATTTGGGTAACGCCTACAAGGAACTCGGGCAACACGAGAACGCCTTGGAGGCCTATGCCGGCGCACTGGCCCTGGATGCGAACCACCTGGACGCCTGCTTCAACCGCGCCATCACCCTGCATGAGATGCTGCGCTACGACGAGGCGCTAGAGGCCTATGCCCAGACCATGTCCCGCCATGGCGAGGATGCGGCGGTGCGGAACAATATCGGGATGGTCCTGTATTGCCAGGGGCACCATGAACAGGCCTTGGCCAATCTGGACCGTGCGCTCGCCATCGACGACGGCTACCTGGACGCCCATGGCAACCGTTGCCAGGTGTTGGAGGCGCTCCAGCGCTTCGACGCGGCGCTGCAGGCATGCGGGCGGATGATCGACATCGCACCGCAAACAGGCGACGGCTACCTGAAGCGCGCCCTCCTGCAACTGAGTTCGGGGCAGCCGGAGCAGGCGCTGGCGGACGCAGACGCCGCCATCCGGGTCGCCCCGAGCCTTCCGGACGGCCACCGTATCCGCGGTATGGCGCTGCACGCGCTGCAGCGCTTCGCTGCCGCCGTTGACAGCTACGACGCCGCGCTCAGGCTGAACCCGGCCGACGCGGCCGCCTACGACCAGCGCGGACTGGCTCAGGCGCAGGGGCAGTTCAGGTAGCCTTGGCAAGCCACGAGCGGGGATCGAACTCGATGGGGGCATGGGCTCGCGCACCGGTAGCGTGCCAGTGTATTGCTGGCGCTCGATCCGGATTACGCGCCGACGCGCCGGCACCGGAAGCCCGTTGTACCTGTGCAACGGCGAGTACGAGCAGGGCTGGAAGGAATCCCCGGACGGAATAACCATCCAGCTTTATGCCGAGCACGGACGCCGCGAAACCTCTTTTCTACCGCTGTCCCGAGCGCGCTCGCGCCACCTGATCAACGTAAAAGTCGATGACGTTTTTGGTCAACTCGGCATCTCGAAGGGTCGCCTGATAGAACAACTCCTTGGCATCTTCGTTCAGGTGGCGGAAGGCTGCCAACCGGCCCAACTGGAAAAGAATGGCGGGGACGGGAGTGTTTTCAGTTTTGTTCCGCAGGGCCTCGGTCAGTACCTGGAATGCTTCGTCATACTGGCCGTTGTCGATGTGCTGTGTGCCAATCTCCAGCAGGCGAGGGGCAGCGATGATCTTTTGCGCCTCCGTATTGGCCAGTGCCATCGCCGTCTCCACTTCTGCCAAATGGTGGAGATACCTGGGGTGCGCGGCTTCACGCTGTTCGGGAGACGCGGCCAACCATTGTTTGCAAAAGGCGCCCAGGTCACGCACTTCAGATGAATTCAAAGAAAGTCCGGGGATGATTGCCAGCGATGTCTTGCGCAAATTGTCCTTATCGTTACTAACTGTCAATCCGCAGTAGGCTGGACGCAAGCCTTCGCTGCTGAGCAGGAGGTCCAGTTCGGCGAGATTCCATTCGCGAATGTGGGCCGGATTGGCAGGCGGGCCCATATCCTGAAAACCGCGTTCCAGGTCGCGTTCCGGTGTAGAGATCAATGCCACCTTGGCATGGATGAGATAAGAGTGGATCAGTTGCATCGGCTTGGCCGGATTGACCAAGTGTTCGATCACACCGGCGTTGACGACTACCGCGTTGCGCAGGATATCGGCCGGGATGTCCGGGTCCGTGCAGTTTTCCAGGTCGACTTCAATCCACTGTCCGAACGGATAGCGGGTACGGCAATATTCGAGCTTGCTCCCGGAGTCCAGTCCGATGATCTCGAATTCGGGGTGGAGCGCGGCAAGCTTGTCAGCCCTGCCGCAACCGATATCGATGATGTAGCGGCACTCGTACTGGTAAGCCAGGGTGGCCGCCAGCGAAAAGACTTCCGGATGCAAGATCGTGCCATCCTGTTGGATATCGGCGTCGTACTCGGGCTGGGTACGAGCCCGGTAGCCAGGTTTGATGAAGAAGTTTGCTGCAGTCACGAAAGTCCCTATACGAAAAATTTGAAAGGTAAACCGCGCCGACGTCGCCTTGTTGGATTGCAACAGTTCAAGCCGACTCCTAAACACTGAAATGGGGTTCGACCCCGTTCTCCAGCCAGCCCAGGATCTGCGCAACCCGAAACTCCGTAGTGTGAAAGGCACGGATCTTCTGGCTGGCATTGGTCACCAGGCGGGCCGCGAGCGACTTGTCGGTTTGAATGCGACGGATCTGGTGGGCCAGATGCTCGGGAGAGTCGGGGTCATATAACAGGATGTCCTGTTCGTCGGTAAACAGGGCATTGGTCCTTGGACGGCCAGGCACGCTGCAGGAGATGACGGGCTTTCCTGCCGCCATGCCCTCATAGATGCGGCTAGGAAATCCTTGAAAAAATGATGGCAGATTGACCACGGACGTCCCTTGCTGGAGGCTGCGGAGCCACAAGGCAAAAACGCTTTCTCTCAGGTTGTGCAGCACATTCAGGTAGCGACGCAATATGTGCTGCGAAGCAGGCAGGCCGCCTTCCAGGGCCTGGGCGGTCAATTGCTGCAGTTGATCGAACAATGCTGGATAAGCGGTTTGATATTCCAGTGAGGGCCCCGGTTGCACCAGTAAGCCCGCCAGGGCGGGCTCATTGAGCCAGCCTTGACGTTTTCCGTAGAGCGCGCCGTAGAACACGGCATAAGCGTTGGAGGCCGGCGCGGCACTTTGGATGCTGGCCTGCGGAACAGTCTGCGGCCACCACATGGCCTTGATCTTGCCATCCTGGTTGAGATCGCTGACATCGACTTCATCGACCATTAGTGCATGCGTCATGTACGCCAGCCGTCGAACCACTCTTTCCTTGCGCGTCTTGAGGTAGGGTTCCAGGTCGTAGACATAGGGTTCGTACTGTAACGATTCCATTACCATGCCCAAGCGTACCGGCGCCAGGCTTGCGACCCATGAGAGAAACTGTTCGTCGAAATTGGCATGAACCACTTCGATCCATACTTGATCGTACTTGCGCTCTCCCACCATTTCCTGCAGGCGGGAAAGCCAGTTCCCATTGGAATTGTTGTCCATGATGGACAGGCAGGGTACGCTGAACACGTCGGCGCCGCTCTGGCGCAATGCATGCTCGAGACCCACCTGCGTGGGAAAGGACAGGCTGCGGGCCATGCGCCAGTTCGGGAACTCGACGAAAATAAACAGGATACGTGGAGAGGGGGGATTCAAGCCATTCACCTTATTTTTTGCTAAGATTTTAAGATTGCTGATGCGCCAGCGTCGCGCAGGATCAGGGCTCCTGCTTCCGCAAAGTCGGCGACCAGGAGAACACCCGGCGGGCAGCTATCCTGTTCCGTCTGCCCATAGCCCGTACGGACCAGGATGCAACGGACGCCTGCTGCCAGGCCTGCCTCGATATCGCTGAGCTTGTCGCCCACCATCCATGAGTCTTCCAGCGCGACATTCCACTGCCGCTGCGCCTCGAGCAGCATTCCCGGCGCGGGCTTGCGGCAATCGCAGTCGCGCACTTCCCCGTATCGGGGATGGTGCGGACAGTAATAATAGGCATCGATGCCGCTGCCGGCGGCGCGCAGTTCTTTGTCCACGAGGGCATGTAAGCGCTCGATCGCGGCCTCGTCGTAATAGCCTCGTGCCGCGCCCGCCTGGTTGGTGACCACGATGGTCAGAAACCCGGCATCGCGGAGCTGCCTGAGCATCTCGACCGAACCGGGAATCCATTCCCAGTCTTCGTAGCGGTGCAGGTAATTCTTTTCGACGTTCAGGGTGCCGTCGCGGTCGATGAATACGCAGGGCCTGGCGCGTTCAGACATTGCCGTACTTGGTGTTCTTCAACATAGTGAAGCCCTTGACGAGTTCGACGATGCCGCGATCCAGCGAGAAAGCGGTCTTGAATCCGGTGGCCTCGATCTTAGCGTTGGAGACGATGTAGTTGCGCTGGTCGGGGTCCTTGCCGATCGCCGCCTCGGGGAAGATGAAATCCGGCACATGGCGCGCAATCGTCTGGCACAGTTCCATCTTCGAAACATTGGCCTCCGACAAGCCGACGTTATAGATTTGTCCCTTCATGCTGTCGAAGTTGGTGATGCCATGCTGGAAAGCGCGGGTGACATCGCGCACGTGCACGTAATTGCGCTTGAAATGGGGCTCGAACAGCACGACGAAGCGATCATGGACGGCGCGATAGGTAAAATCGTTGACCAGCAGGTCGATGCGCATGCGAGGCGACATGCCGAATACCGTCGCCAGGCGGAAGCTGATGGCGTTCGGATGCTGCATGATCGCCTGTTCGATCTCGACCTTTTCGATGGCGTATTGCGAGATGGGGCGCAACGGCGATTCTTCGGTGCAGAAATTGTTTTCGTCGCCAGAACCGTAGGCACTGTTGGTCGTGGGCATGAGCAGCATCTGGTTGGGGCTGAGATGCTTGAGCATCATCAGGATGGCATCGTGGTTCACGGTGGTCGCGCCGACCGGGTCCTTGTTGCACAACGGCGCGCCCACGTAGGCCGCCAGCGGGATGATGATGTCGGCCTTCTGTATCAGCGGTACGATTGTCCTCTCCAGGCGAATGTCGCCACGTACGATGCTGAAATTCTCGTGATAACAGACATGCGACAGGCTGGCCTGCCCGTACATCAGGTTGTCCAGCACGGTCACCCTGTGACCATCGGCCAGCAGGGCCGGCACGAGAATGGAACCGAGATAGCCTGCGCCGCCGGTAACGAGGATGTTGTAAGACATGATAGGTCGTCCTTGAGGAGAATTAGTCGCCGAAAATGGCCGCTTCCACGCACTCGCACAGTGTGTGGGCTAATACGATATGCAATTCCTGGATCGTGCTGGTCGCTTGCCCGGGCACGACGATGCCGTAGTCGGCCAGCGGCAGCGCCGGACCGCCATCGCGTCCAAGGAATACGATGCTGGGCACGCCCATGCGCTTGCATTGCTCCAGCGCGCGCAGGATGTTGGGGGATTGGCCGGACGTGGTGATGCCAAGGAAGATATCGCCCGCCACCGCCTTGCCGGCCAGCTGGCGGGAAAATACCTGTTCATACCCGTAATCGTTGCCGATGGCGGTGAGGATCGAACTGTCGGTGGTCAGCGCCTCGGCCGCCAACGGCGCCCTGTCACGCGCCAGCTTGCTGACGAATTCGGCCGCGAGATGCTGGGCATCGGCGGCTGACCCGCCATTGCCCGCGATATAGATGCGGCGTCCGTTGCGATAGGCGGCGACGGTTGCCGCGACCGCCGCCTCGAAGGTGGCGAGCGTGCCGTCTTGCTGCTTCAGTTCCTGCATGGCACGGATCGAGGCGTCCAGGTTGCGTTGCAGGCGATCGGCGATGGATGTCATGGCTTGTCCTTTGCGTTGAGGACGGCGCCGGCCCTGTGGTAGTCGGCAGGAATGCCGATATCGATGAAGCTGCCGTTGAATTCGACGCCGTACATTCTCTGGCCGGCATCGAAAGCGGCCGGGAAGATGTCGTTTTCCAACGAGGCGCTGGCGCCAGCGGCCAAGGCTTGGCCGCCGGCCAGCGTCAGTGCGCTGAAGGCGCGCGGATGGATACAGTACACCCCGCCGTTGGCCAGGCATTGGTCGCCGTCCTGGCTCGACTTCAGTTCTGTGATGCGACCGTCCGCCGCCACGCCCATGCCGAGATAGCGGCTGGTTTCGCCGGTGCGGAACAGTGAAAAGCACCAGTCGCTGTCATGGGCGCGGGCGAAAGTCTCCAGGCCGTCGCCGTCCACGGAAAAGTAGGTGTCGCCGTTGAGTAGCAGGAAACGCTGGTCGGCCGGCAGCTTTTGCAAGGCCAGCAGCACGGCGCCACCCGTGCCCAGCGGCGTTTGCTCGACGACGTAGTCCAGTCGCGCCCCGCGATAGCGCAGGCCCAGATGCGAGGTGATGAGCTCGTGCCGGTAGCCGACCGCCAGGATGAAATGTCTGATGCCCTGCGCAATCCAGAAATCGAGCAGGTACTCCAGAAAAGGGCGTCCATCGATCGGCGCCAGCGGCTTGGGCAGGTCCGGCACCGCGCTGCGCAGGCGGGTGCCCAGGCCTCCGGCCAGGATGACGGCGGACTGGATCGTCATCGTTCAGACCGCGTTCAGGATGGCGCAGATTTCATCGACTTCGGCATCGGAGAGATCCGGGAAGTTGCCGATATAGAATCCGTAGAAATGCACGTGTTCGGTATGCGGAAAATCCAAGTGATGGTCGGCCGGAACGATGGCCTTCAGATAGGGCTGGCGGATCTGGTTGCCACCACCGGCGCTGCCGCGGCGAAACTCGATGCCGGCGCTGCGCATGGTCTGCATCAGGCGATCGGTGACGGCGTCGTCCTCCTCGTTGAGGATCAGGTTGAACGCGTAGTTGCTGGAACCTTCGGTCTTGAAGTCGACACGGTAGCGCTGGCTGTCGATCTGGCCGAGGAAGCGCATCAGGTTGGCGGTACGGCGCTCGACGTTGGCGTCCAAGCGCTTCAACTGACTGCGGCCCATGATGGCGCCGATTTCGGTATTGCGCACGTTGTAGGCCGGATAGGCAAAGATGAAATCCGGGTTGAGCTGGGGATAGGTTTCCTGATACTCCTGCTTGAGCCCGTCGTCGGTCGATTCGCGCACCATGCCGTGCGAGCGCAGCATGCGCACCTGCTGGTATACCTCTGGGTCGTCGGTACAGACCATGCCGCCCTCGATGGTGCTCATGTGGTGCGCGTAATAGAACGAGAAATTGGACATCCACCCGAAGCTGCCCAGGCGTTTGCCATTGTGAGTGGCGCCATGCGATTCGCAGACATCTTCGATGAGCGGGATATTGCGGCGTTCCAGCTCGGCCAGGAGTTCGTCGGTCAAACCATCGAAGCCTTGCGCATGCGTCATGAAGACAGCGCGCGTGCGGTCGGTGAGTTTGCCGATGATTTGCTGTGGGTCCATCGACAGCGTGCGCGGATCGATGTCGGCAAACACCGGGGTAAAACCGTTTTGCAGTACCGAGGCCACGTCCGATACCCATGTCAGCGGCGGCACGATAACTTCTCCGCCTTCCGGATGGCGCAGCTTGAGCACGGCCATGCTCAACAGGTTCGCTGACGCTCCCGAGTTCACGAAGACGCTGTATTTCACGCCCAGCCATTCCGACCATTCTTTCTCGAAGGCGCGCACATTGGGGCCATTGGTCAGGATAGGGTCATCCTGGCGCAGGTGTTCGATCACTGCGTCCAGGTCTTCACGAAGGATATTATTCCTCATCAAGGGATATTTCATCGGGAGCTCGTTCCGGTCATTCAGTTTTGCAGGCGCATGCGGCAACGCTGCCGCCTGCTTCATTTTTCGTTGTAGTAATCGCCGTATTCGACAATGATCGTGCTGCGTCCGTCGTCCCGCAGCAGGGCGCGTTCGTAGGCCGGGAAGATGTCTTCCGGCTCATCCAGGCGGATCACTTCGATCGTGCTGCACATCAGGCGCAAGGCCTCGGTGAAGTCGCCGATATGCTGGTGCTGGGGATGCATGGGGCGCTGCGCACCGATGCCGGTGCGGACAATCGCCTTGACCTTGTAGCCGCCATTGGACATGACATCGACTTTGTCCAGATGGCTGATCAACTGGCTCATGCCGCACAGCAGGAAGTTCCAGCGCGGAAAGATACTGACCGGCACTGCGCCGGTCAGTGCCATGCCGGTCGTCATGCCCATCTGCATTTCTTCCGCAACGGGCAATTCGATCAGGCGTTCGCGCGGCACATCCTTGAGCGTATTGCTCATGGCGGTGCCGGGCACGGCCACGGCTTGTCCCATGAAAACAGTGCGAGGATCCTGAGCCAGGAAGTCCATCGAGCGTTTAAGTTCGTCAAAGTATTTCATGGTCTGCCCTTAGAACTGGACGCGCACACCAGCGCCGGCATGCGGATATTTGGTTTGGTAGCGGTAGTAGGTGATGTATTCGTCGTTCACCTCTTCGTAGGTCAAGCGCGCCTGGTTCCAAGTCTCGCGGGTATCGGTGCAGACCGATTTCTCGTTGTCTTCCACCACAAAGTGGATCGGCAGCGAGTGGTTGCGACTGTACTTGATCGATTCGTGCGCGATGCCGGTTTCCGAGGTCATTTCGCCCATGAAGCAGTAGACCTTGGCGTCTTCGCCGCTGCGTTTGATGGCCATCGCAGCGCCCACTGCAATCGGGAGCACGCCTCCGACAATGGCCGAAGAGTAGATGCGGTGTTCCGGGAAACACAGCGAAATCGAGCGGCCCGCCAGGATCTCGTCGCGCACCTGGGCCGGAGGCACGCCCTTGAGCAGGCACTGGTAATGCGAGCGCCACGAGCAGAATACCCAGTCCTGTGGCCGGATCTTCTTGAATACCTCGATGATATGTTCTTCGTTGCCATAGTACAGATGCACCGGCGCGCGGATCTTGCCGGCGTTGAACGTCGCGGCAATGTCCTCTTCGAAGGCAATCAGTTCGTCTTTCGTCATCATTTCACCAAATCAAAATGGCGCCGGGGCGCCGGTCCTATTGAAGGGCGGAATTATTACGGCCCGCGGCCTTTTGCTGCACGTACCAGGCATAGGTATCGCGCAGCCCATCTTTCAGAGAAACGCTGGCACGCCAGCCGAGCTGCTGCATCCGGCTGCTGTCGAGCAGCTTGCGCATGGCGCCATCGGGTTTGCTGCTGTCCCAGTCCAGGTCGCCCGCATAGCCCACCACGCGAGCGATGCTCTCGGCCAGCTCGCGGATGGAAATATCGCTGCCGGAGCCTACGTTCAAGGGCAATTGCAGGACCGGCAGTTCGTCACGCAGCATCAGCAGGCAGGCCGCCGCAATGTCGCTCGAATGGATGAACTCGCGGCGTGGATTGCCGCTGCCCCACAAGGTCACCGAGGACGCGCCTTCAGTCTTCGCCAGATGGAAACGCGCCAGCAAGGCCGACAGGACGTGTCCTGATTCCGGGTCGAAATTGTCGTTGGGGCCGTAGGCGCTATTCGGAATAAGAGGAATGAATCGCTGCTGACCATATTGCCTGTTATAGGCCAGGCACAGATGCACGCCCGCCAGCTTGGCGATCGCGTAGGGCAGGCTGGTCGGCTCGGGATGGCCGGACAGCAGCGCCTCCTCCGGCATCGGCTGTCCGGTCTGTTTCGGATACATGCAGGACGAGCCGAACATGACCAGGCGCTTGACGCCGGTGCGATGCGCGGCGCCCAGCACGTTCAGCGAAATGGTGAGGTTGGCATCGATAAAGTCGGCCGGAAAACTCTGGTTTTCCTGGATTCCGCCCACCTTTCCGGCTGCCAGCAGGACGTATTGCGGGCGTTGTTGGTCGAAGAAAGCGTCCACCTGCTGTTTATCGCGCAATTCCAGCTCGGCGCGCGTGCGCAGTATGAGGTTGCGATAGCCGGCCGCCCGCAGCGCACGCACGATGGCAGAACCGATCAGGCCGGCATGGCCGGCGACGAAAATCAGCGCATCCCGCGGCGGCATGTCGGCAGGCAAGGCGATCGGTGTGATAAGGCTCATCAAGACAATCCGTTGGGTTGGTACATGACCACACGGCTGCCGCCGTCTTCGAACTTGAACGGCACGTGAATCAGGTGTTTCAGGCGTTCGCGCACATTGTCCTGGAGTTCCGGCTTGACGAACAGCATCAGGAAACCGCCGCCGCCGGCGCCCATGATCTTGCCGCCGATGGCGCCGGCCTTGATCGCCTCCTGGTACAGGTAATCGATGTCACTGGTCGACACCTTGTCGGACAGCGAGCGCTTGCACAGCCAGCTTTCATGCAACAGCTTGCCAAGCTCCTCGATCGGCGCGTTGGCGCTCTGCAGGATGGCGATGGCTTCGTCCACCATCTCGCGCATGCGGTGCAATTGCGCCTGGCGTTCGCGCAGATTGGCGATCTGCGATTTCGCCACTTCCGATGCGATGCGCGAAAAGCCGGTAAAGCACAGCATCAGGTGGCTTTCGAACTCTGCCAGCCGTTCCTGGCGCAGGATCACGGGCGAGGCGCTGAAGCTGCCGTTGCGATGGAATTCAACGAGGTTGAAGCCGCCGTAGGCCGCCGACACCTGGTCCTGGGAGCCGACGTTCTCGCCGATCACGTTCTGTTCTACATGGATGGCATTGCTGGCCAGGTATTCCTTGGAAGCATGGCGTCCTTCGAGCGCGGCCAGCGCGTGCAACAGCCCGACCGTGAACGACGAGCTCGATCCGAGGCCCGAACGCGCGGGCAGGTCGCCATCATGATGGATTTCCAGCCCGCGCTCGCAGCCGGCCCAGCCCAGGATGGCGCGCACCGCCGGGTGCTTGATCTGATCGATGGTCTGGACGTTCTCGATCAGCGAATGAACGATGCGGTGCTTATGTTCGAAGAAGGGCGGCAGATGGCGGCAAGTAATGTAGCAATACTTGTTGATGCTGGTGGCCAATACGGCGCCACCATGCTCGGCATACCAGGCCGGATAGTCTGTGCCGCCGCCGAAGAACGACATGCGGAAAGGCGTACGGGTAATAATCATCTTACAGCTTGGTTGGCGTCGTTAGTCGTCCAAGATCTTGCGCTGCAGCCTGATCTTGGTCATTTCTCGGAGATGCTGGACCACATCCTTGCCGAACTTGCGTTCTACCAAGGCTAGGTAGTTTGGTTCGGCCGCGCTCAATGCCTCGGTGCGCAACGGCAGGCATTCGTAGCTATGCTGGAATAACCGATCCAACTCGACGGCAGTTCCCAGCTCTTTTCAAGCTTCGCTTCCAGCGCCAGGTCGGCCACGGCTTGCTGGCTCAGGCTGTGCGCCGGAGCGTCGATGATGCCGACCGACAGATCGTTGCGGCGGAGATAGGTGGCAAACAAACCCGCCAGGGTAGGCGGTTCGATGGCCGACAGTTCGTCGCCCAGCTTCTGGTAGACGGCGGAGCGACTGCCGGGGTTGACGAGCACTACATCGATATTTTGGGCTTCCGGCACGTTGACGATCTCCTGATGGCGCCTGCAATGCAATCAAACTGTTCAAGTGCATCGAACGGGCAAGGCTGGCAGGCGGTCTGGCTATACCAGGCAGATCCTGCAGGCATAGACAAACGGCAGTCTACCTGCAATCTTCGTTTTCCTGAAGAAAATAATTTCCCACAATAAACAAAACTGCTGTTGAGTCGACATTTTGGTACAAATATTGCCTACCTTCTAAGGAAGAGATGCCATCTATGATGGCCAGGCCATTCGCGGTTTTGGCGGCGTCGACCTGACGCATGAGTCGGCGCCGAACGCGAAGACCTTGCCCAAGTTCCGTCGCCTGCTCGGTAAGCACAAGCTGACATAGGATCTTCGATGAAATCAATGAGGGCCACGTCAAGGAGAGGCTGGAGAAGGCCAAGGCCAACGTTGCGCGAAGGTCGAGCATCCGTTTCATGTGCTGAAGAACCTGTTCAGGCATCGCAAGACGCGTTACCGGGGACTGGCGAAGAACACCGCACAACTGCATACCTTGTTCGCGTTCGCCAATCTGGTGCTGGCCGGCCGAACTTTTGGAGGCGCTCGCGCCCGAGCTCCGTACTGCCCGAAGCCGGTTTTGTCGCATCGAACCGAAAACACAAGCTATTGGTTCAGCGCCTCCCTAAGTGATTGAACGCCACGATGTGGAGGCGGTCATGATCGTTCTTGTAGAACAAGATTTCGATACCTATAATGGGCGGGCTAAGCAGAGCACATGTCGGGAGTGTTCCTATCGTGTCTGCAGGCGCAAGCAGCCAAGGCGGCGCATGCCCATACGACGGAGTCGCCCCGCACGCAGTGTTAACCAGAAGGAGCAGTAGATGAAGTGCGTATACATCAACATGGAAAATGCGCCCGACCGACGCGCCCGGTTCGAAGCGAACTGGACGGAATTCCGCGGCGACGACTGGCGGATCGAGCGTTTTCCCGCACTCGATGCACGCTATGTCGAGCAGCACCGCATCGGCGGCACGCTACGGCCAGGGGAAAAGGGCTGCTTCCTCAGCCATTGCGCGGTGATCGGCCTGAATCTCGATGCGACCGAGCACCTGTTCATCCTGGAAGACGATTCGCTCCTCGGGCCGCGCAGCGCTGACACGATCGGCAACTTCCTGCGCACGAGCGGTGATTATGACTGGGATATCATCTTTACCGAAGTCTGTATCCCGCAGCCGTCCGCCATGATCGATCTCTTACGATTGAGCCGCCAGCTGCGCGAAGCGGACGGAGTGTGCCTGCTCGACCTGGCCAACTACGTGTTTGCCGGCTCGACCGGGTACATCGTCAACCATCGCTCGCTAAAGAAGATCGGTGCCCTGCTCGGCGCCCACCAGGAACTGAACTTGCCCTACGACCTCGCGCTGCGCAAGCTCGTATACGAGAAAAAGCTCAAGGCCCTGGCGTTCTTTCCCTTCGTGACCGCGCTCTCCACCGAATCGGGCCCATCCCAGATCCGGGACGAAATCGCGGCCGACAGGATCTGGATCGCGTTTCGCCAACTCGTGGCGCTCGACCGGGACCTGGACAAGCTGCGTCCCATCATCGAGCAGATCGGCGAAGAATTCTGCGACGAGGAAGCAAGGCTGCTGGGCGTGCTTCTCGGCGCCCAGAGCTCGGGGTCCTTCGTATCGAAATAAACCACCTGCCCACACTGCAGCAAGGTGCCGGGATGCATGCGCGCACCGGCGCCCATGAGGAGTGACTTGATCACCTCCTTCGAAGTGTTTTCGACAAGCAGCCCGATCGCTGTCTTATGATTCAGGATCATCTGCGTTTCGATAGCGGGCTTGCCGCGTGCCGCGGTCCCGTGCCCGATGAGTTCGCGCGTTTCGAGGCGCGAATAGGTATTGCCTTCCAGGTAGCTCGAAGCCCACGACAGATCGATCAGCAAACGGTTCAGGATGGCGCGGCTGTAGGTGTCCGCCGGCGCCCGACGTCGGCGGTAAGCCCCATCTTGCGCAGTTGGCGGCGTAGTGACTCGGACAGGTACCAAGTCTCGTTGGGGCGGTAGGCATCCATAAATTCGCGTTGGTAGCCTACCGGCTTGCGTGCCTCCACGGGCTGGTCGACATACGCAAGGATGTCTTGGCTGTCTGCCGAGAGCGGGATGAAGCTCGGGAACATATCCGTACCCGCATTTTGCACGCCCGTTTCAGCATGGGCACCAGCGCCGAAATAGCGGCAAATTCTCCCTTCCCCACTGCGCTGACCTGGCCGCGCGAGATCATTTGTGCGATCACGCGCTGCGCCGTACGCCTGGCAATGTCGGGATGTTAAATGAGAAGTTCAGCCAGGGTCAGGCCGGCGTCAGACATTTGGATACTGTTCAGCAAGCACTCGGGGTGACGGAGTAGTGATGCAGGGATGGCTGTGCGGCGCTTGCGGGCCGGTGTGGATGCCGTAGCGACAAAACCACTATCGATGGCAGATGGTCGCCCAAGGCGCTTTCGCTGTAAACTAATGGGTTGCGTAAGACGCTGGGCATGAGGAACCAAGAAAATATGAAATACCGCAAACGAACTCTAAGTATTGCGCCGATGATGGATTGGACCGACCGCCACTGCCGCGTGTTCCACCGCCAGATCACCCGCCACACCTGGCTGTACACCGAAATGGTGACCACCGGGGCGCTGGTCTATGGCGACGTCGAGCGCCACCTGCGCTACGACGAGGTCGAGCACCCGGTCGCCCTGCAACTGGGCGGCAGCGAACCGGCCGACCTGGCCAAGAGCGCGAAGCTGGGCGAGCAGTGGGGCTATGACGAGATCAACCTGAACTGCGGCTGCCCGTCCGAGCGCGTGCAGAAGGGTGCGTTCGGCGCCTGCCTGATGAACGAGCCGCAACTGGTGGCCGATTGCGTGAAGGCGATGCGCGACGCCGTCTCGATCGACGTCACCGTCAAGCACCGCATCGGCATCGACTACAACGAAGAATACGGTTTCGTGCGCGATTTCGTCGGCACCATCGCCGACGCCGGCTGCCGCACCTTCATCGTCCATGCCCGCAACGCCGTGCTGAAGGGGCTGTCGCCCAAGGAAAACCGCGAGATCCCGCCGCTGCGCTATGCGGTGGCCTACCAGCTCAAGCGCGAGTTCCCGGAACTGGAAATCATCATCAACGGCGGCATCAAGACCAGCGACGAGATCGAAAGCCACCTGGCGCACGTCGACGGCGTCATGATCGGCCGCGAGGCTTACCACAATCCGTTTGTGATGGCCGACTGGGATGCCCGCTTTTATGGCGACGGGACCGCGCCGAAATCGCGCGAACAGGTGCTGAAAGCGATGATCCCGTACATCCGCGCCGAGCTCGAACGCTACGGCCCGCTGGGCCTGCGCCTGAACAGCATCACCCGCCACATGCTGGGCCTGATGGCCGGGCTGCCGGGCGCGCGCGGTTTCCGCCAGCTGCTGTCGGACTCCCGCCGCCTCGCCGAAGGCAATCCCGAGCTCCTGCTGGAAGCTGCAGGACGGCTGCGCAAGGCAGCCTGATTCATTTTCTTCCTCACAAGGCGGTGCCGTCCGGGCATCGCCGTTCCCTTTAAAAATCCGTCATGCCCTGTTGTATAGACAGGCTCCACCCCTCTTTTTTCTTGCCCAAAGGAAAGAACAGACCCATAATCGGGCTCTTCTCCTCGCATATCTCTTGATATTGTTGTAGTAGCGAAACATTATTGAGTCGGATCATGTTTACTGAATGCAACGGCAGTGTTTTGATTTATCCTGACGGAAATACGCGAAAGCTCACGGAGAAGTTGAACTTTGAGTAACAGAGCGACGCGCGGCGTAGAGGTTCCGGGCGGATTCAAAATCATTTGAGAGACAGGGAAGAGTCGATGAATTTATCTAATATGAAGGTCGGCGTACGTCTGGGGCTGGGCTTCGCACTGGTGCTCGTGCTGATGGTCATCCTGACCGTCGTCGGCGTGGTGCGCATGGCGCAGATCCAGAACCGCCTCGACCACGTCGTCAGCGTGAACAATGTCGTGACCCGCCTGGTCATCGACATGCGCAACAACGTGAGCGAGCGCGTCACTTCGCTGCGCACCCTGACCCTGATGACCGACCCGGCCGACATGGAACCGGAGCTGAACCGTTTCAAGGAACAGACCGCCAAGTACGACGCCTTCCAGCAGAAACTGGCGGAGAAGTTCTCGCTCGAAGCCTCGGCTGAAGAGAAAACCCTGCTGAACCAGATCAAGGACGCGGAAGGCGTGGCCATGCCGGCGATTGCCAAGGCATCGGCGCTCTACCTGGCCAACAACGCGATGGACGCCACCCGCGTGATGGTCAAGGAAATCCGTCCGGCCCAGAAGAAGTGGCTGGAAGCGCTGGACCAGCTGGGCGCCATGGAAGACAAGCAGAACGCCCAAACCCAGGCCGACGCGGAAGCCCAGTTCGTCAGCGCACGTAATTTCATGCTGGTCCTGCTGGGGCTGGCCGTCGCGATGGGCGTGGCCGCCGCCACCGTGATCACCCGCGGCCTGCTGAAGCAGCTGGGCGGTGAGCCAAGCTACACCTCGAAGATCGCCACCAGCATCGCCGAAGGTGACCTGTCGATCGCCATCGACACCAAGTCGTCGGACCGTGGCAGTCTGCTGAGCGAAATGAAACAGATGCGCAACAGCCTGGTCGATATCGTCAGCCTCGTCCGTCGCGGCACCCACACCATCACCACTGCATCGCGTGAAATCGCCGCCGGCAACGTCGACCTGTCCTCGCGTACCGAACTGCAGGCCAGCTCGCTGGAGAAGACCGCTTCGGCCATGGAAGAGCTGACCTCGACCGTGAAGCAGAACGCCGACAACGCCCGTGAAGCCAACCAGCTCGCCGCCACCGCGTCGAACGTGGCGCGCAAGGGCGGCGAAGTGGTGTCGCAGGTGGTCGGCACGATGGGCGAGATCAACAGCTCCGCCAGCAAGATCGCCGACATCATCGGCGTGATCGACGGTATCGCCTTCCAGACCAATATCCTGGCGCTGAACGCCGCCGTCGAAGCGGCCCGTGCCGGCGAGCAGGGCCGCGGCTTCGCGGTCGTGGCGTCGGAAGTGCGCAACCTGGCCCAGCGTTCGGCTGCGGCAGCGAAAGAGATCAAGACCCTGATCGGTGATTCCGTCGAGAAGATCGGCCGCGGTTCGAAGCTGGTCGGCCAGGCCGGCGTGACGATGGAAGAAGTCGTCGACAGCGTCAAGCGCGTGACCGACATCATGAGCGACATCGCCGCCGCCAGCGCCGAGCAGAGTGCCGGCATCGAGCAGGTCAACCTGTCGATCATCGAGATGGACGGCATGACCCAGCAGAACGCCGCCCTGGTCGAGGAGGCTGCCGCCGCCTTCCAGAGCCTGCAGGACCAGGCAGCCGAGCTGCAGCGCGTAGTCAGCATCTTCAAGCTGGCCGAAGGCGAGGAAGCCGCGGCCGAAGCGCCGGTCTCGACCGCCGTGGCGACCCGCGCCGTCGTTGCCCGCCCGGCCCGTCCGCCAGCGGCAGCTCCGCAAGCGGCACCTCCGCAGCTGAAGAAGCCTGCGGCCGCCCGCAAGGCCAAGGCTGCGGACGAGCAGGCGCCGGCATCGGACAGCGCGTCGTCGACCTCGAAGAAGGTCGCCGCAGCCGCCGCCAGTGACGACTGGGAAGAATTCTGAGCCAGGACGGCTCGTCGAACGGCCGGTGAGCGCACCGGCGATTTAAAAAAAACTTTGTTATTTAGGGGAAATAAAAATGTCCAATAAGAAATTCGCCGTCGGCCTGTTCGCTGCCCTGTTCGCCACCGGTTTCGCCGCCGCTGCCGAAACCCCGGCCAGCTTTGACCCGTCGAAGTGCAAGGTCGAATACCCGAAGGCCTCGCTGATGAACGAAGAGCAGGGCGTGACCTCGATGTCCTTCCAGATCAACGCGGACGGTTCGGTGGCGGATTCGAAACTGGAGAAGTCGAGCGGCTTCAAAGGCCTGGACAAGGCGGCCCTGAAAGGTCTGTCGGCATGCAAGTTCAAGCCGGGCACCAAGGACGGCGCTCCGGCCCAGACCTGGACCAAGGTCGACTACGCCTGGAAGCTGGACTGATCTCCTTCTTCCTGCCTGAATGACGAACAACCGGCCCGCGTGGCCGGTTTGTCGTTTTGCAGCTTCCGTTTGCAGCTTTATTTACGGCTGCGGACGCACCAGTCCACGCTTGAACACGTAGTCCAGCGGACCGCTGCCGGCGGACTGCAGCGAGGTCCCGGCGCTGACGGCCAGCACGGGCAAGAAAAGGATGCAGAGCAGGGACTTGATGCGCAGTTTCATGACAGGACTCCGGTCGGGAGCGGGCTGGGTGATTCGACGGTACGGCTTCGGCCCTAGCGGAACAAGCACAACCGGAAGAAGGGTTGATCGGCGACAGTCCTTAACGTGGCGCAACACGAATGCTTTCTGTTACACATCTGTGGCGTCTTGTTTCGGTTGTAAGCACTTGCATCAAAACCACTTCGCCGCGGTCCAGATCGCTATAGTGGAATCACACCAACCGAAAGGAGAAGCATCATGAAACGAATCCTCTGTGCCGCTGCCGCAGCCCTGATCAGCACCGCCGCCTTCGTGCCGGCGCAGGCCTTCGCGAAAGGTGACGTGCTGGTTGTCCGTACCGCGCCGCCGGCGCCGCGCCACGAAGTCGTGCCCCATGCACGCCGCGGCTACGAATGGGCGCCGGGCTACTGGAACTGGAACGGCCACCGCTACGTGTGGGTCAAGGGCCATTACGAGAAAGTTCGCAAGGGTTACACCTACCGCCGTCCGGAATGGCGCCAGGGCGACAACGGCTGGCAGCTGGAACGTGGCGGCTGGCGCCGCGGCGACCGCGACGGTGACGGCGTACCGAACCGCCTGGATGACCATCCGAACAATCCGAACCGTTCGTAATCCGTCTTGCTGACGCAAAAAGCCAGTCCGCGTGACTGGCTTTTTGTTTTTGCAGGTGAGGGCACGCAAATAGCCCGCCTGAGCGGTATGTAGCATGGATAGTCCGACCACATCCGGACACTGCCATGCCCTGCGTTCCAGGAAGAAGTTTTTTTGCCGCCGCGCTGCCGCCATTGCTACTGCTGGCCTGGAACATCGCCGGTGCCGCCGTCCTGGAATGCCCGGCCAATGCGCCGCCCGAGTGGAAGGCCGGACACGCGCGACTGGACCGCGTGCGGATGTCCGCCTACCTGCCTGGTAGCCGCTTCGGCAGCAAAGCCTTGCCGGAAGGAGCGCCCGACAAGGAGTGGCAGCTGGGAGGCACGCTGTTCCAGTCGTGGGACCTCAAGAAGGGGCCGCGTGCCATGAGCTACCAGGTCGACTGCATGTATATGGGAATTTCCCGGGTCGTGCGGTTCGACCCGCGTAGCGCAGCGCGTTGTATCGCCAAGCGGCCGGTGCGCAGGGATGCGCTGATGCTGGGGGCGCTGGAGTTTCGGTGCCGCTGAAACGGGCGGGTCAAATTCATGAAAAAAGGCCGCGAGCTTCGCGGCCTTCCTGTCAGGCGGCACTGTGCCGGTTTACTTTGTCACGCTTACGCTCGAGTAGCTGCAAGACTTGGCCGCGCCCACCAGCGGGTCGCCGCCAAACGCTTTGCTGGTACAAGCGACCGAACGGGTAAAGGTCTTGACGATAAAGCTGGTGCCGGCACCGTAGCGGACCTGGCGGGTGCCGCTGAAGGAGCATTTGCCGCCTTCGCTGGCGCAGGTGGTCCAAGTGACCGGCGTTGGCGCCGGGGTCGGTGCTGGAGCCGGTGACGGAGCAGTCGTCGTCGACAGCGCTTCGTACGCGCCGATGTCGAGGTTGCCGGACACGCTGCGGGCTTCACCCGAAGCGATGTGCTTGTATTGCGCAACCGGGGTCAGCGGCACGCCCGTAGCCGAATTGCCCGGCGCCGAACCGGCGTCGATCACCAGCGCGTTCGCGGTCGGATGCAGGTCGTAGGCAGCGCGATTGACAAAGCCTGGTGCCGCCGCCCGGTAGTTGGTCTTGTCGATGGCATTGGCCTGGTTGCTCATCGTGCCGATGCCACCGAAGATATTGTTCTGCAGCAGGACCGGAGTTGTCACACCGGAGCCGACCATCACGAAGGTGCCGCCCGAGCTGTAGTCGTTCAGGAAGGTATTGTTGACGACGTACAGGTCCTGACCTGGGTTGCTGGCGCCTTCCTCGCCGTAGGCAAGCAGGTTCGGATTCTGGTTGAACGCAGGCTGCTCGATCACGTTGCCGATCACGTAGGAAGTACCGGCGTTCGGCAGGTCGATCTCGTAGCTCGGCTGACCGGCAGCGGTGCTGCCGGTCTCGCCGGAAGCCAGGCTCGAGAAGCGGTTATAGACGATCGTGTTGGTGATCGCACGCGACTTTAGGTTATGGCCGACATTGGCGTCATGCGAGAAGTTGTAGCGGAAGCTCAGGCTCTTGACGTTGCCGATGTACAGGTTATGCGACTGACCGTCGCCATAGCCGTTGTGGCCGAACTCACTGTACTCGATCACGATATCGCTGGCAGTGTTGGGATTGCTGAGGATGCCGTTCTCGTTATCGTGAATAAAAGCATTCCGCAGCGTGAAGTGAGTGCCTTCGAGGCGAAGGGCGGCGCCGTTGCGGTCAGCCACCTTCGCACCAAACATCTCGACGTTGTCGACGGTCACGTTGTTGCCGTCGACAACCCACGTCCCCTTGCCCATGGCGTTGGCGCCATTGGCATTGATCTTCGGACGGCCGTTCACGCCGCGAATGATCAGATTGTTGCGGTAAATGCCGCACACGTCGCCGCTATACGTATTGTTCCCCTGGATCTCGATGATGTCGCCATCGTTGGCTGCAGCGAAAGCAGCGCAGGGTGCAGCATAGGCCATGCCGGGCCCGACCGACAGCGTCGCTGCCGAGGCAGTGCCGGCAGCCATGAGGGAAACCAGCAGGGCAGGCATCAACTTGCTGGCCTTGATATTGCAATGTTGTTGCATGTCTTTCCTTTTATCGAATTTCTTGTTCGCAGGTATTCCTGTTGGAAATTCGAAGCTTAAGGGCTTTGCGACATGCAATTTGTAACTATTTGTAACTACAAATATGGATTTGCCAACAGTAAAAATTAGTCAACAAATCATCAACTTACAATAAATTCATTGAAGAAATGCATGGTTTTTCATCAACTTGGACAACTCATACACATTCTCTTCGAATGGAGATGTCCTCCGGAAGATCCGGCGGAAGCGTTTTCGGCGTATTAATTCAATGCAACATAAAAATCGGTGACAGGAGATCTCAATATCGAACAATCAAGAGAAAAATTTCCGGCAAAATTCCTTGAGATCGAAATTGTTGTATGAGTGCATCGGAATGTTGACCAGAACGGCCACCGAAAAACAAAAAGCCCGGTCTTGCGAACCAAGCTTTTTATCGAATTCCGTGGGGTGGCTGATGGGACTGGAACCCACGACAATAGAAATCACAATCCTGACTTTGTCTACGCCGCCCGCGGCTTGCCGCGCCTTTCCGCCATGATGATTGACGATGCGTTTCTATGGCCGGCATGGCTTGGAGCGGATTCGTTCACGCAATCTGCGCCAGTTCGCCTGGACGCTCTTCCGGCGGCCGAATATTCCTAAACTTGAGGTAAAGCATTATGTCGTAGATGATTTTCGACAGTCCCGCGGCGAGCAGGGGCCAACCGAAGCTCGAAAGGCTCAGCAGGTAACCACTGATCACCGGGCTGATGGCTGCTGCAAGGCTGCGTGGCACGGACGTGATGCTGGCCGCTGCCGGCCGTTCCGCTGGCGGCACGATGGCCATCACGTAGGAACTGCGGGTTGGCACGTCCATTTGCGACAAGGCGGCCCTGGCGCACAGGAGACTGACCGCCCAGCCAAGCGTGGGCATGAACGGAATGGCGATCAGCAGAAGGCTCGACGGCATGTGGGTAAACACCATCGTGTTCAGCAGCCCGAATCTATCCGACATCTTCACCGCCACCAGGTACGAAAGCGCGGATAGGACACCCGTCCAGAAGAAAATCGTTCCCGCGGCCAAGGTGGAAAGCTGGTTTTTGGAACAGCCATAGCGCAAGCAGTGACTGCACGACGAATCCGCCCCCAAACGCATCCAGGCTGAACAGTGCAGCGAGCGTCAAGACCAGCCGTTTTGACTCCTTGAGTGGAGCCTCGGTCGGCGGCCCGCTTACCACTCGCTGCGTCGGCAGGCCGCGGTAGATCAAGGCCGAAACGCCGCCGGCCACAGCGTACAGCGCGAACATCGCCTGCAGCGCGGTTTTCAACTGGATTTGTGCGGCGGCGGCGAGCAAGTCGGGCAGCGCCGCCAGCAAGGTCCCCACCGAGGCCACCAGCGTGCCGACCAGGCTGTATCGTGCAAACACCGCAGTACGGCCGCGCTCGTCGGCAAGTTGCGCAAGCACCGCGTGCTCAAGGGGCAGGAATACGCTGACATCGCCACCGGACGGATTGAGCGTGCCGACGAAGGCGACCGCGAGCAAGGGCCAGAAATCGGAAAGAAGTGCGAAACCGAGCCCGGTCCCGGCCATCAACGCCGCCGCCAGTAGCAAAAGTGCTCTGTAATCGTAATGATACGCGCGCAGCCCCACCCCTACCGTCAACACGCCTGAACCGAGCAGTGTGCCTGTTACGATCACGCCCACCTGCAGTGGCGACATGCCAAGCAGGCCCAGATAAATCGGCAGCAGCAGACTGACAAACCCGTCGGCAAGGGCGCGCAGTCCGCGCACCCATAACAGGCGGGAGCGGATTGACGATGACAGGTCGCGCGCGGGCCCGGCAGGCGGTGGCTTGCTCATGCCCGGCCACATGGTCACGCTCCCTGAGTGACGGGACGCATCACCCGCAGCACGGGCCGCCCGCCGGCCTGGCGCAGCGGAAAATATACCTCGTGCGAGACTGGATCGACCGCAACCGTATGCGCGTTCGGTCCCACCCGCACTTCGCCCATCTTGTCAACCGCGCCCGCCCGGACACGAAACAGGTGGACAGGTCCCGACTCGGTGGCCACGTACAGGATGCCAAGTTCGGCATCGTAGGCCAGCACATCGGGTTCACCCGCTACATCGAATCGAGCCGTCACGCGCCGGTTGCGCAAGTCGAGCACTATCAGCTTGTCGTTGCCCTCGCATGCGACAAAAGCCAGCCGCAGTGTTGGCTCGATCAGCAGGCCATGATTCCCTTCGGCGTTTGGCAGGCGCGTTCGAGAAACGACTCGGTCCGTCGCGGGGTCCACTTCGACCAGTTCACTTGTTCCCTCGACGTTGATGAAAACATGGCCGCTGATCTGGTCGTACTGCGAGTTGCCGACCGTACCACCCAACTCAATCGTCGCGATACGCTTGTCGGTGCGGACGTCGATCACGCTTTCCGTGTTGCCCTCTTTGTCCGAGACATAGACCTTGCCCGCCGACCCCGCGTATGTGAGACCGTCCGGATAACGGCCCACGGGCACGCGCGCGAGGAGTGAAAGGTCCGCTTCATCGATGACGAGCAGCTCTTCATTCCCAGTTGCCGTCGCATAGATGCGCCCCAGCTCAGGCACAGCAAGCACACCGTGCACCTGCCTGGCCTTGACCTGTCCTAGCACCGACTTGGTGTGGCTGTCGACCACCACGACGGTACTGTCACCGAGATGAGCCAATACCAGCTTCGCATGGTCCGGATCGATCGCCATGTAGTCCCACCGGGTCGTGTGTCCCGGCAGGGGATAATCGCCAACCTGCTGTAGCAAGGGGCGCTGAGTTGGGAGTGCCGCCGTACCGGGCTGCGGCGCATGGGTCAGCATGAGTACCGCGCCGATCGTCGGCACCAGCCGCCGCGCGAAAGAGTAAACATTGGCCATCACGCCCTCCGCTTTCTCAAGGTTAGGGCGGGCTCCACGTCAGGCCTGCCCGAAGCTCGGCAACACGAGCGACACCGTCGCGCCCAGTACGCAATCCGACGTCGAACGTCAGGTTATCGGCCATCGATGTGATAACGCCCACAAGCAGCGAATGCATCCTGACGCCCCCTGACGTGGCGCCGACCAGCCCCTCGAACACCGGTTCCAGTCTGCCATAACGTGGCCCCTCGACGATTAGCCCGAATAATCGTTCCCACTGACGCTCCCTGCTTCTGGCGAGGGTGGCGTTCACATGAATCGTCGCTTTCGACAGGCGCTGCGATACGATTCCGGCGCACACCATGCCGGCTCGCTCTCCAGCCTGCGTTGGCACCAAGAGCCCGCATTCGCTTGCGATGCTCAGTCCCTTTTCGCCCTGCAAAATACCTTCTCGATATACGTGCTTCAGCGATATAGCCGCATCTTCGAGTGCGGAGCCCGACGCGCCTGAAATGCCGCCAACGCGGGTGCGCAAGCGTCCTTCGAGCACCAGTTCACTGCCTGACGACAGGCCCGCGTTCATGACCAGTGCGGGGACAGACAAATATTTTGTTTCCCCATCGCGCAGCAGTCCCAGGTAGCCGAGCTCGAACTCCAGCTTTCCTTTGTCGGTGACTGCCGCATCGGTCCCGTCGAAAGGGCGCAGGGCCTTCGCCTGAGGCATGCAGCCGACCATCAAGGCTGACACCAGCAGAAAATGCTTCATCGAGCCCATGAATGCGCGGCCGCGCCGTCGATGGCCTGGACCTTACTGCTGCCTGGCCGGTTCGTTATCGGGCCTGGTCGCGGTGAGCCTGATCGCCGCCCGTACCGTTTTTGCCAGCTCCTGGGCTTTTCCCTGACCCCAGTAATGCAGGAACATGAGTCTTGGTTCCTCGCCCGTCATGTGCTGGTGGATCGCGACGATATTGATCCTGGCGCTCCTGAGCGACTTGAGCACGGCCTGCAGTTCGCTCTCGAGCACGGCGAAATCGCCATCGACGACAGCCTGCTGGTCGTTGCCGGCGAAACCCGCCCAGGTATTCACGCCCATCGCGTCTCCCATCGTCAACCCATGCATTTTCACGGACCGCCCGAAGCTCACCTTGTACATGCCGTTGTTGGCTTCACCCTTCTTTCCGAAAATCGCATCCAGCGGTGCGGCGGTGATGCGGCTCTCGGCCGGGACGCGCGCGAGCGGATAGGCCGTGGCCGGCGTGCTGTGGGCGGTCCGGACCCGTTCCGGCGCGTCGAACACTTTCTTGACCGCGGCCGCCATCGCGCCGGCATCTCCCATCCCGCCGACATGCATGAAATACAGGCGAGGTTGTTCGAAAAAGAAGTGGTTGTGAAGCGCAGTCACCTCGAGTCCGTTCTCCAGGGCGGCGTCGATTGCCGGCCCGACCTCGTCCTCGTACAGGACGTTGTCGCCCATGACCATCACTTCCCCCGGTTGGCCGGTCGGGGTAAAGCCTGCGTAAGAGGTGGTCCCGAGGAAAGGCGGCAGCTTCCAGCCGTCGACGGCCGCCATGCCCTGCCGCGGCTTGGTGAGCTTGTAGACGTTCTCCTTGGCGTTGTAGCTGGGTTTCATGCCCGTCGCCTGTGCAATGGGAGCGGGATCGAATGTGGCGGCTTGCGCAAGCACGGCAGGCGCCACGAGAATCAATGCGGCGCCAAGGATGCTAGTCTTGAACATGGGTCCTCCTTACGAATGCATGAGTGGGTAAAGGATCAGGCCAGCCGCTGCCGCGGCGGCGATGACGACCGGTTCCTGCAGCTTCTTGAAACGCCACAGCACGGCGATCGTGACCACTGCCAGCATAAGGGACGGCAGATCGGTGATCGAGCGCTTTGCCAGCACGACAACCGAGCCGGTAATCGCACCGACCGCTGCGGCGGTAATGCCGTCGACGAAGGCGACCACACCGGGCAACTTGCCGTAGCGCTTGAAATACGGCGCTGGAATGATGGTGAACAGATAGCAGGGAATGAAAGTCGCGAGTGCCGCGACTGTCGCGCCTGGCAAGCCGGCGATCAGGTAACCGATGAAGCCGACAGTGATCACTACCGGCCCCGGTGTGATCATCGCGACCGCCACCGCATCGACGAACTGCTTTTCGGTGAGCCAGTGGTGTTCCGTCACCACGCCGCCGTACAGGAAAGGAACGATCGCCAGGCCTGAACCGAATACGAACGCGCCGGCCTTGGCGAAGAAGACCGCGATCTGCGTCAGCTGGGACGTGTCCGCCGTGCCGAACAGGCTTGCCGCCAATGGCAGCTCCGCCACCGATACCGCGCGGAGCGTGCCCCTGCGGGCCCACTGCGGCGGCGCGCGCAGCAGCCAGACCAGCACGCCTCCAGCGATGAGTAACCACGCCACTTCGGATTCGGTAACGATCGTGACCGCCGCCAGGGTCAGGTAGACGGCCCACAGCAGCTTGTCCCTGCCGAGCGTCTTCTCGGTCAGCTTCTTCGAACTCATCGCGATGATGCCCGTGACCGCGGCGCCGACGCCGTAGAACACCGCCTGCATCCATGAGATGCCGCCAAAACGCACATAGGCCCAGCCGAGCGCCACGACCATCAGGAAGGAGGGCAGCACGAAGGCGAGGCCCGCCAGCGTCGCGCCGAGGATGCGGTAGTGCACGTAGCCCATGTAGATGCCGAGTTGGGCGGCCAGCGGTCCGGGCGCAAGCTGGGCCAAGGCCAGTCCTTCCTTGTAATCGGCTTCGGAAATCCAGCCGCGCTCGTCGACCAGGTCGCGCCGCATGTAGCCGACCAAGGCGACCGGTCCGCCGAAGCCCAGGGTGCCCAGGCGCAGCATGTACCGCACCATTTGCCACAAGGTGTAGCGGGGTTCGATGCTGTCGCCTGCGCTTGTGTTCATGCTGCTTTTTCTCCTGCAGAGAGCGGAGATGCCGGGGTGGATGAAAAATGGGCGTACAGCGCATCGAGGATCGATCCTGCCTGTTCGAGAAGTTCGTTGTCGTCGCGCGCACGCTGCCGCAGGCCAGCCAGCATGGCTTCAAAACCGGCGGCTTCGGCAACAAAGCCGTTACCGATATCCAGGACATGCACCAGCGCGCCGAGGCGTGCTAGCCCCTTGTCTCTGTCCAGGTTAAAACTGGCCAGCAGCACTTCGAATGTCACTTTGTCGCCGACATGGGTGAAAGCTGCGCCGTCGAAATCGAATCCCAGCGCGTCCGGCGGACAGTCGGCCGGGGAGTCCAGCCATACGAAATGTGCGTCGTGGTCGATGTGACGGCGGATGAGCCAAGCACTCGCGACCCGGTCCACCCAGAGCCGCCGCCGCGTTGCCCATAGGCGTCCCTGGTAATCCCGGATGTCGAGCCGCGCGATCGCCGCGGCGATGGCACACGGCTCGTCGGCAGTCAGTACCGCGTCGGCCAGCGCAGCGAATTCCTTCCAGGCTTGCTCGGCGCGCGCGCTGGCTTCGTTCGGAAAGTAATCGATCGACCGCAAGGCATCGTATTCGCGCCGCAGTTTGCGCAGCAACCTGGCAGCTTCCTGTGGGGTCGAGGTGCCGACGGACTTGCCGGTCTCGGCCAGCAAACCGGTCAGCTCGGTATAGCTCTGGCTGCGGTCGAACAAGGCCCGATAGCGCGTTTCCTCCTCAGCGTTTGACGATTGGACGTCCAGCAGCCATGCGTTTCCTCCTTCGCGCATCGTGTCGTCACCCAGTGTCGTCAGCTGCCGGTGCAGCGCCTCGTCCGCCGGGAGCAGGTAGGCGCCGTCGCGTAGCAAGCCGCAGCCGAGCGACTTCAGGCTCCGCCAGATACGCATGCGGGTCGTTGCGCTATTGGTGGGCAAGGAGACGATCAGAAGCAGCCACTTTTTCGATGTCATAGTCATTCGACAATGATAGCAGTGTGTAACAACATCTACATATTTTGTAGATATAAGCGTATATATCTTTCTCTTAAAGCAAAAAATATACTTGCACTGCCGTTTTCATTCGTTCACGTTTCCGACTCCTCTACCATCCTTACCGTGGCAGGGCTGGCGCTTGGGAAGGCGAAGCCTTGCTCGCCGCGAAACAGAATCCCGATAAGTTCGACGTCAGGGAAGTGTTCGGCGACTGACAGCAGATACAGAAAAAAGATTTGGCCGATGGCGCACGGTTCGACCAGATCTATCTAAAATAAGAAAGGGCAGGCCACCTGCCGAGGAGCGTTTCGTGGATTCTCTCGACGCCATCACCGCAGTGTTCGTCGTAGTACTGGTCATTGCCGCGCTGCGCAATCCGCTACGCCCATACGGAGCGGATAAGGACAAGCCCGATCAATGATCATGCCGGTAAGAGAACGCCCGCCAGCACGGTAAACAGGCCGACGACACGCGGCACCATGGCGAGATGACCACGACCGACCGCCCTAATACAACGCTTGCCATCGATCCTGATTACGCACTGGGCATCGAGATCGAACTCGGCACCCGGGCTGGGACTGCCTTCCCGGAGCAGCGCGGCGCCGGCTTCGCGCTCACGTGCCGCGTGCTGGCTGAGCCCGACCGGCGGCGTGCCCGCACCGTTGATCTGCCGCCGGGCACCAGTTGACAGCCGATAGGTTGCTGTAAACCCAACACTGGCAATGTGTCCTCATCCACAACAGGAGGACATATGCGAAGAAGCCTGGCCTTATTTCTGGTGTTGCCGTTGGTATCGGTCGCGCCAGTGCGCGCGGACGACGACCACCGACCGCTGCAGCCGATTCCTGCCGAGGCGCCTTGGATGACAGGTGCGCAGCTGCTGCAGAAGCTCAGCAAGCCTGCTGAGGCGATGGCGGCAGAAGACTATATCCGAGGGGTCTACGATGCGACCGAGCACAAGGACTGGTGCCACGCTGGCCCGAACGGAAAGGCTCTGGCCAAGCCGCGTCCCGTCGACCTCCAGGCGAAAGTGCGGGCCGCCTTGGGTGCGCTCGCGCCAGCGCAGCTTAAGCGGAACGCTGCCGAACTTGTGACCGAGGCCTGGCAGGACCAATGGCCGTGCCCGCCGGATGGGTGCTGCCATGGGTAAGCCGATCTATGCGGTCTTGGCTGCCCACTATCCCAAGAAGCCCAGGACTCCCAGCGACGGCGGGATGGACGCCGCAGCGCTATACCGAAGCATCGGTCACTCGGAATACGTCGAGAACATGTACATGCAGAACACCTGCGCTGTGCGAGTCAGCTTGGCCTTGCTCGGTGCCGGCATTCAACCGTTCCCGGGACATATGACGGTGAAAGCGGGTAAGTTCAAAGGGAAGCGGATCGAGCAAAGCCAGCAGCGACTATCCGATTTCCTGCAGAAGAGGCTAGGTCCGCCGGAGGTCTACCCCAGCGGCTACGAGGCCAGCCGCAAGATCGGCTCACGGCGTAGAATTGTGTCATTTTTCCGCCTGAACGGATCTTGGGATCCCCAGGGGTACATCGACCTGGTTGAGCCAGCGACGGCCGGCGGGCTGAAGTGCATGGGTACCTGTTATTTTTCAGCGCAGGAAGTGTGGTTCTGGCCGCTGCAGTAGCGGCCAGGAGGAATTGCGGCATTAGACCGTTCTTCTGCAGGACACACATAGCGACACAACGTCGCAAGTGGAGAATTTCGTTCCGTTGGAGCTAGAGCGGCGTACGTACGTAGACACCGCAACCGCCGCTTATCACCTTGGGCGTAAAACGCAGACAATGCGGGTATGGGCGTCGACGGAGAACGGCCCAGTACGTCCGATCCGGGTCAGATTCCAAAAAACAAAAAGCCCAGTCCGAAGACTGGGCTAAGTGCTTGAATTCTTGGGGTGGCTGATGGGACTCGAACCCACGACAACAGGAATCACAATCCTGGACTCTACCAACTGAGCTACAGCCACCACTGTCTTGCTTGCTATCTCGTTGTTGCCGAGACAGAACGAGATTATAGCGGCACCTTCCCTATCTGGCAAATCTAAATGTGCCCAGCAGTGCGCGGCAGCTCGAAGCTGGTCTCAGCTACCTTCGGATCGATGCCGATCAGGCTGTTGAACGCCGCCGACAGGGCGGTGGCGCTGGCGCTCGTATAGGCTTCCAAACGCGCCGGCGTCTTTGTCTCGACAGGACGCAGCAGGCCGCCGGCGTCCAGCAGGCGGCCCAGCTGGCGCGCGACCGCTTCGCCGGTATCGATCAGCGCCACGTCATGGAAGCCTTCGTCGGCGATCACCCGTTCGATCGAGGCCTGCACCAGCGGGTAGTGGGTGCAGCCCAGCACCAGGGTGTCGGCGCCCTGCGCCAGCAGCGGGGCGATGTAGCGCCTCAGCATGGTGAAGGTCTGCTGCGAATCGAGTTCGCCGAATTCGATCTGGTCGGCCAGGCCCTGGCAGGGCTGCAGCAGGAAGTGCGCGCCGGTGGTTTCCGCGACCTGGTCGCGCAGCTGCAGGAACTTGGCGCCGGCCAGGGTGCGCTCGGTGGCCAGCACGCCGACCTTGCCATTCCTGCTCGCCACCGCGGCCGGCTTCAGGCCGGGTTCGACGCCGACGATGGGCATCTCCGGAAAACGCGCGCGCAGCAGCTTCACCGCCGCCACGGTCGCCGTGTTGCAGGCCACGACCAGCGCCTTTGCTCCTTTCGCGACGAGGAAGCGGGCGATGGCGAGCGAACGTTCGGTCACCACTTCCTCGGGCTTGTCGCCGTAGGGGGCGAAGCCGGTGTCGGCCACGTAGATCAGGTGTTCGTGCGGAAGCTGGGCGCGGACGTGGCGCAGGACGGAGAGTCCACCGACGCCGGAGTCGAAGATGCCGACCGGGGCGTCGTGGAGCGGGAAGGGCAGATTCATGCAGCCATGGTAGCGCGTCAGCCGGAAGCTCTGCAAGGCCGATAAAAAAGCCGCCGCGGCTGGGCCGGGGCGGCTTCGTGCTGGTGGTATGCGCGCGTGGGCACGTGGTGCCCACCCTACGCTCTATACGCTATCAGGCGACGTTGACCGGAATACCCTTCAGCGACTCGATCTTCGCCGACCATTCCTTCGGACCGGTCTGGTGCACCGAGGTGCCGGTGGAGTCCACGGCGACGGTCACCGGCATGTCCTTCACTTCGAACTCGTAGATCGCTTCCATGCCCAGGTCTTCAAAGCCGACCACCTTGGCCGACTTGATTGCCTTGGAGACCAGGTAGGCCGAACCGCCAACCGCCATCAGGTAGGCCGACTTGTGGTTCTTGATCGCTTCGATGGCGGCCGGGCCGCGCTCGGCCTTGCCGATCATCGCGATCAGGCCGGTCTGCTCGAGCATCATGTCGGTGAACTTGTCCATGCGGGTCGCGGTCGTCGGGCCTGCCGGGCCGACCACTTCGTCGCGCACCGGATCAACCGGGCCGACGTAGTAGATCACGCGGTTGGTGAAGTCCACCGGCAGCTGCTCGCCCTTGGCCAGCATGTCCTGGATGCGCTTGTGGGCGGCGTCGCGGCCGGTCAGCATCTTGCCGTTCAGGAGCAGGGTCTGGCCCGGCTGCCATGCTGCCACTTCTTCCTTGGTCAGGGTGTCGAGGTTGACGCTCTTCGACTTCTGGGTGTCCGGGGTCCAGTTCACGTCCGGCCAGGTCGACAGCGCCGGCGGTTCGATGTAGGCCGGGCCGGAGCCGTCCAGCACGAAGTGGGCGTGGCGGGTGGCGGCGCAGTTCGGGATCATCGCCACCGGCTTCGAGGCCGCGTGGGTCGGGTACATGTTGATCTTCACGTCCAGCACGGTGGTCAGGCCGCCCAGGCCCTGGGCGCCGATGCCCAGCGCGTTGATCTTGTCGCACAGTTCGATGCGCAGCTCTTCCACCTTGTTCGAGGGGCCGCGCTGCTTCAGTTCGTACATGTCGATGTCTTCCATCAGCGACTCTTTCGCCATCAGCATCGCCTTCTCGGCCGAGCCGCCGATACCGATGCCCAGCATGCCCGGCGGGCACCAGCCGGCGCCCATCAGCGGCACGGTCTTCAGCACCCAGTCGACCAGCGAGTCGGACGGGTTCAGCATCACGAACTTGGTCTTGTTCTCCGAGCCGCCGCCCTTCGCTGCAACCTTGACGTCGACGGTGTCGCCCTCGACCAGTTCCATGTGGACCACGGCCGGGGTGTTGTCCTTGGTGTTCTTGCGCTCGAAGTGCGGGTCGGCGACGATCGAGGCGCGCAGCTTGTTGTCGGCGAAGTTGTACGCGCGGCGCACGCCTTCGTTGACGGCGTCGGTGACGGAACCGCTGAAACCTTCGAAGCGCACGCCCATGCCGATTTTCAGGAACACGTTGACGATGCCGGTGTCCTGGCAGATCGGGCGCTTGCCCTCGGCGCACATGCGCGAGTTGGTCAGGATCTGGGCGATCGCGTCCTTGGCGGCCGGGCTCTGCTCGGCCTCGTACGCGCGCGCCAGGTGCTGGATGTAGTCGGCAGGGTGGTAGTAGCTGATGTACTGGAGTGCGGCGGCGACCGATTCGATCAGGTCGTCCTGTTTGATGACAGTCATTTCGTTCTCGTTCAGGTTAGTGTTTGGTGTTGCTTGCGGTGTTGGTCATGATGTGGTCGGTGTAGGCGATCGCCATTGCCGACAACAGGAACACGACGTGGATGCTGGTTTGCGAAATCAGTACCTTCGGGTCGTAGGCGTTTGCGTTGATGAAGGTCTTCAGCAGGTGGATCGAGGAGATGCCGATGATCGCCATCGCCAGCTTGGTCTTCAGTACCGACGCATTCACGTGCGACAGCCATTCAGGCTGGTCCGGATGGTCCTCGAGGTACATGCGCGAGACGAAGGTCTCGTAGCCGCCGACGATCACCATGATCAGGAGGTTCGAGATCATGACCACGTCGATCAGGCCCAGCACGACCAGCATGATCGTCGTTTCGTTCAGCTTCTCGGGCAGCGGCGCGCCCGGCACGGCGACGGCCTGGAAGATGTGCTGCAGAGCGTCCGCGTTGCCCATCGCGGCCAGCACCAGGTCCTTCAGCTCGACCCAGAAGTGGAATACGTAGACGCACTGCGCCAGGATCAGGCCAAGGTAGAGCGGCAGCTGCAGCCAGCGGCTGGCAAACATGAAGTTGGCGAGGGCGCTGCGCTTGCGTGCCGCGGAAGAAGATTGCGGCGCGTAGGATTGCAAATCGGGCATCTGCGTTGAAGGCCAGTGTACGGCCGTGGTCAAGACAGCTCAACATTCTACACCCGGAACGGATAGCTGGCTTGCCCTTCGATGTTCCGGAAAGGTTGGTAGAATAATCTCGGGATGCCGGAAGGCGCGCCGCCGTGCTGCTACGGCAGAGGCTGGTCTGTAAGGGCTCAGTAAGCGAGCACGCATATGGTATGTGGCAAAGAAAACTACTATGGAGACTAGTATGGCTGAGAACGAGACCAATCAGGACCTGGAGCAGGGTGCATTGCACGAGCATCGCGTGTTCAACCCGCCTGCCGAATTCGTCGCCAAGGCAAGCATCTCCGGTATGGACGCATACCGCAAGCTGTGCGACGAAGCTGCGAGCGACTACGAGGGCTTCTGGGCTAGATTAGCCCGCGAGAACATCGACTGGCAGAAGCCGTTCACCCAGACCCTGGACGAATCGAACGCGCCGTTCTACAAGTGGTTTGCAGATGGACAACTGAACGCATCGTACAACTGCCTCGACCGCAACCTCACGAACGGCAACGCGGACAAGACCGCGATCATCTTCGAGGCCGACGACGGCCAGGTCACCCGCGCCACCTACCGCGAACTGCATGAGCGCGTCTGCAAATTCGCCAACGGCCTGAAGTCGCGCGGCATCAAGAAGGGCGACCGCGTCGTCATCTACATGTCGATGTCGATCGAAGGCGTGGCCGCGATGCAGGCCTGCGCCCGCATCGGCGCCACCCACTCGGTCGTGTTCGGCGGCTTCTCGGCGAAGTCCTTGCAGGAACGCGTCATCGACGCCGGCGCGGTGGCCATCATCACCGCCGACGAGCAGATGCGCGGCGGCAAAGCGTTGCCGCTGAAGGCCATCGTCGACGAAGCGATGGCGATGGGCGGCTGCGACACCATCCGTGACGTGATCGTCTACAAGCGTACCGGCGGCAACATCAACTTCCAGGAAGGCCGCGACCTGTGGCTGCACGACCTGGTGGACAATCAGCCGGCCGAGTGCGAGCCGGAGTGGGTCGACGCCGAACACCCGCTGTTCATCCTCTATACCTCCGGCTCGACCGGCACGCCGAAGGGCGTCCAGCACAGCACTGGCGGCTTCCTGCTGTGGGCCGCGCTGACGATGAAGTGGACCTTCGACATCAAGCCGGACGACGTCTACTGGTGCACGGCCGACATCGGCTGGGTCACCGGCCACACCTACATCTGCTACGGCCCGACCGCGGTCGGCGCCACGCAGATCGTCTTCGAAGGCGTGCCGACCTACCCGAACGCCGGCCGTTTCTGGGAAACCATCGCCAAGCACAAGGTCTCGATCTTCTACACGGCGCCGACCGCGATCCGTTCGCTGATCAAGATGTCGAACGCCGACGAGAAGCTGCATCCGAAGAGCTTCGATCTGTCCAGCCTGCGACTGCTGGGCACGGTGGGCGAGCCGATCAATCCGGAAGCCTGGATGTGGTACTACAGGAACGTCGGCAACGAGCGCTGCCCGATCGTCGACACCTTCTGGCAGACCGAGACCGGCGGCCACATGATCACCCCGCTGCCGGGCGCGACCCCGATGGTGCCGGGTTCCTGCACCTTGCCGTTGCCGGGCATCATGGCCGCCATCGTCGACGAAGCCGGCGCCGACGTGCCGAACGGGCAGGGCGGCATCCTGGTCGTGAAGCGTCCGTGGCCGTCGATGATCCGCACCATCTGGAACAACCCGGACCGCTTCCGCAGCGCCTACTATCCGGACGAACTGGGCGGCAAGTATTACCTGGCCGGCGACGGCGCGATCCGCAACAAGGACACCGGCTACTTCACCATCACCGGCCGCATCGACGACGTCCTGAACGTCTCGGGCCACCGCATGGGCACGATGGAAATCGAATCGGCCCTGGTGGCGCACGACATGGTGGCGGAAGCCGCCGTGGTCGGCAAACCGGACGAAACCACCGGCGAAGCCGTGTGCGCCTTCGTGGTGCTGAAGCAGGCGCGCCCGACCGGCGACGAAGCCAAGGCACTGGCGGCCGAGCTGCGCAACTGGGTCGGCAAGGAGATCGGTCCGATCGCCAAGCCGAAGGAAATCCGCTTCGGCGACAACCTGCCGAAGACGCGAAGCGGCAAGATCATGCGCCGCCTGCTGCGCGTGCTGGCCAAGGGTGAGGCCATCACCCAGGACGTGTCGACGCTGGAGAATCCGGCGATCCTGGAGCAACTGAAGGAATCGGCGTAAAACGTCGGCGTGGGCACGGGGTGCCCACCCTACCGAGTCATGTAGGGTGGGCTCCCCGAGCCCACGCACACCCATTAACAGCAGAGTTGACGCCGCATCGTGCAAACGCTGCGGCGTTTTTTATTCCTCGCCGGGCTGCTTGAACAGCGCATCGAGCTCGGCCCGCTTGCTGGCGACCGCCGCGCGCCCGCGCTTGCCCGCGAACTCTTCCTCGATATTGTCGCGATAAAAACTCCAGGCCGCGCTCGAGGTCGAGAAGCGCCGCCAGGTCTCGCTGCCGACGCCGGAGTAGTCGATGGCGCTGCCGTCGTCGAATTCGACCCGCAGGATGCGTTCCCTGGGGTCGTAGCCGATGGCGCGGAGTTTGCCGGCGTTGATCTTTTTCATGTCCATAATCGTTACCCTTAAACATCGTTCCCGCGACGGTATCAAAGCTTCTCCAGCTGCTGCCTAGCATACCCGGCGCCACTCCCGCCCGGCGCCAGCTCCAGGTAGGTCTTGTAGGCGGTCCTGGCCTTGTCCGCCTGGCCGGCCCGCGCATACGCATCGCCCAGGTTCATGTAGGCGATCGCCCGCGACGGATCCATCCTGATCGCATTCTCGAACCAGCGCGCCGCCTCGGCGAACTTGTCCTGCTTGTAGAACACGAAGCCGAGGTTGTTGGCCGCCAGCGCAAAATTCGGCCGCAGTTTCAAGGCCTCTGTGAACTGGGTCTCGGCCTGGACGTACTGCTTCTCCTTGTAGAGCTGGAGGCCGTGGTCGTTGGCGCGCTGGGCCTGCTGGCGGCGCGATACCGGCACCGCGGCAGGTGCCTTGATGGTTGCCGTGCCGCCCTGCAGGTCCTTCACCACCACGGTCAGGGGAGCGCCCGTCGCATGCGACCGGCTTTTCGCGTCCAGCTTCGTGTTCAGCGCGATCGCATCGTTCGACAGCTGGGCCGTGTTCGTATTCAGGAACTCGGTCTCTTCCGGCAGTTCGAACACGAAGTCGCCGCCCTCCGAGCCCGGCAGGCTGCCGAAGGCCGGGGTCTGCTTCGACACGCTGGATACCGCCGGCGCCACATAGGCGGCCAGCTCGGTTGCCGTGATCAGGCCGTCGCCGTTCAGGTCGGCCTTGCCGCCCAGGCCCTGCAGCAGGGTCCAGGTGAAGATGGAGTGGCCGTTCGGGCCGCCGTCCGAGACCAGCTGGTCGCCGCCGCCGGCGGTCAGCATCTGGCGGCCCAGACGGCGCCCGTTCTCGCGCAGGAAGGCCGCGTTGGCGCCGCCGCGCGTCAGCCCCAGGCCGCTGTAGCAGGCGTCCATCACGAACAGCTCGTGCTTGGCCGGCAGGCTCTCGGCGATGTTCTGGATTTCCGTCATCGGGATCCCGTCGAGGGCCAGGTTGTCCGGGTCGGCGTCGGAGGGAACGATGTAGCCGAGGTCGCGGCCCGAGCTGAGCTTGCGCGTTGCGCCATGCCCGGCAAAGAACACGAAGACGCGGTCGTTCGGCTGCAGGCCGCCCGCATTCTTGCCGCGCTCCAGCAAATCGTGGAACGCGCCCAGGATGCCGGCGCGCGTCGCCTGTTCGTTCTTCAGCGTGATCACGCGTTCGGGCGAAAAGCCGAACTTTTGCACCAGAAGCTGTCCCACGCCCTCGGCGTCGCGCACGGCGTATTGCAGGCGCGGCCACTTCTTGTACTCATCGATACCGACGAGGATCGCCCACGAGTTGGCATACCCGGTGGCAGCCGCGCGCGCCACGGGAACGGGAGTGGCCGAGCCGCCGACCGGAGCGTCGGCCGCCTTGAAGGTGCTGCCATCCCAACCGGCGAACTGGTAACCCTCGGCCGCCAGCTTTTCCAGCACCAGCGGCAGCGCCTTCACGGTACGCTCGTGGATGTCGTGGAACAGGATGATGCCGCGGCCTTCCTTGTCGACCGAACGCAGCACCCGCTCCGCGATCGAGGACGGCACCGGGTCGGCCCAGTCGAGCGAATCGATATTCCACATCACCGACTTCAGGTGCGCATCGGCCAGCATGTGCATGCCTTCCTTGTTGCGCGCGCCGTAGGGGAAGCGGAACAGGGCCGAGCGTTGCGGGTCGACGGCGCGGAGCAGGGCATCGGTGCCGAGGATCTCGGCCTTCAGGCCATCGCCGCTCTGCTTCGACAACTGCGCGTGCGTCAGGCTGTGATTCGCCAGCACGTAGCCGGCCGCCTTCAGCTTGCGGCTGACCTCCGCGCCGGCGCCGAGGTGGGCTGCGCCGTTCGCATCGAGCGAGCCGAGGTTGCGGCCGACGCTGAAGAACACGGCCGGCGCATCGTACTGCTTGAGGATGGCGGCAATCTCCTCGCTGTAGCGGCGGTGCGGGCCGTCGTCGAAGGTCAGCACCACGGTCTTCTTCGGCAGCGCCTTGCCGAAGATCTCGTCTTCTTCTTTCTGCGGCTGCCGGGACTGGGGCGGCGAGATCGGCTCGGCCGGTTCCGGTTTCGACGACTCACTCGCCGGATAAGGCATGACCACGCCGTAATCCTTGAGGATGCGGTCGCGCTGGTACATCGTCTTCAGGTAGGCGACGTAGCTGTCCCACTTCTCCCGCTTGAGGGCGATCGAGCGCGACTCGAAGCGTCCGAACACCGCATGGATCTCCTTCTCGTAGTTGCGCTCGATCTCGGCCAGCGCGTCGAGGTCTTCGGAGACGCGCTTGTGCAGCTTGATCGCCGGCAGCGACGAATCCTTCGCCACCTGGCCGAGCAGCGACTGCATCAGTTCGCGGAAGGCCAGGCGGTCGGCGTCGTACAGGCCCTCGTTCGACTCGACGTAATCGAGCAGGCTGCCGACCGCCTCGAAGCGGCGCGGATCGCCCGACGCCAGCAGCTTGACGAGCGCGTCGTCGATCTTGCCGATGCGCTCCTGGTTCTCGTGGAACAGCTGCTGGCCGACTTCATGGGTCTGCGCCCGGGCGGCCGGCGACAGTCCGTCTTCATCGAACGTCAGCACGATCACCTTGCGGTAGGCGTCCAGCATGTAGCGCATGTCGGCCGAGATGGCGCTGACGTCGATCGCCGGCCCGGCCTCCCGGGACGCGGGCGCGCCCGGCTTGCGCGAGACGACGAAGCTGCCGGTGGCGGCACCGGCGGCCGCGACGGCGAAGATGACGACATAGAGGACTTTGCGTTTCACGGCGGTGGTGAAAAGTTTTAATCTAGCAACAGTATCACCACTCCGCTGGTCTGGAACACGGAAAAGCGCAAGCACCGGCGGACGCGACGAAAAAAGCCGCCTCGCGGGCGGCCTGTGTCACTTAACAACGTCATCCCCGCGCAGGCAACAAGGTCATCCCCGCGCAGGCGGGGATCCAAGGCTCTTTACGACGAGGACAGCACGAAGGTATTGCCGTCCGGATCGCGGAACTTGGCGAACGAGCCCCACGGCTGCACGGTCGGCGGCTCGCTGAACTCGACCCCGCGCGCGCTGAGCTGGCGGTAGGTAGCTTCCACATTGTCGCAGGCAAAGGATCCGTTGAAGAAGGTGCCGATGCGGTCTTCCTGGCCATCCGGCGTGAACAGCACGACGCGGGTGCTCGAGTGCGCCACGCGCAGCTCGATCCAGCGCTTGCCCGGGCCCATCGGCTGGTCGGTGGAAATCTCGAAGCCGAGCTTGTCGGTGTAGAAGGCGAGGGCGCGGTCCTGGTCGGAAACGGGGATGCTGACGAACTTCAGTTGGGTGATCATGGATGGACATCCTGTTGTACTTGTAATGGGTGTGATTATCGTGGCACCATCGGCATCCGTGTGCTTTTAAACACTATAGTATCCATGACTACCCGCCAGTCCTCGCTCGACACCTATGTCTTCGACGTCCTCATGCCCGATCTGGTCGGCCACGACCGCCGCCCGGCCGCCTTCGTGGTGTACCTGTTCCTGCTGCACAGCGCCCAGGCCCTGGGCCGCGACCAGGTGCCGGCCAGCCTGCAGACGATCGCGGTGAAGACGGGGCTGTCGAAGTCGGCGGTGCAGGTGGCGCTGCGGCACCTGAAGCGGCGCGGGCTGATCGGCGTGGAAGAGACAGGCTCGCAGGTGAATCCGGTGCGCCATGTGCTGAGGCCGTGGAGGCGGCGGCTGGAGGTCGCCGCGTGACGCTTGAACGCTTGCTCTTGTACTGCTGGGAATCCTTGTTATAATAGGCGGCTTCGTAGCAATACGAGCACCATCAGGAGAGATGGATGAGTGGTTTAAGTCGCACGCCTGGAAAGCGTGTATAGGTTCATAGCCTATCGGGGGTTCGAATCCCCCTCTCTCCGCCAAGACACTAGTATTCATGCGGGTTTCAGGGCACTTCCTGGTTTCTACCCACACTTCTACCCATGTTTCAGAGCTTATAGCCGAGTAGGCTTAAGCTCGCGCGCATCGCTGCTCTCAAGCAAGAAAAATTCTTGGAAAGTTGTAAGATTTTTCCTACAGCAATGCTGGATTCATACTTATACGTGCAAAAAAGCAAAGGTTTTAAAATTACCTTAAGCGGGATTGCGCCCGCACTTTTCTTGCCGAGTTTGTATGTTTCCTCACTCCGCCCCGCGCGAAGTACTTTTCATTTGTTCCAGCAACGCTGATCGCAGCATCATGGCTGAGGCTATTCTGCGCGCCTCGGGGGCAGGCTATATAAACGCCCATAGCGCCGGCCTGCGCCCGACGGGTACCGTAAACTCTTTGGCATTGCGCGAACTGGGGCGGCGCGGATACCCAACGGACGGATTGTCCAGTAAACCACTTAGCATCTTCCTCAGCGGCCAAGGTCAATCAATTGATCACGTCATTTTTCTTTGCCGAAAAGCAGCTTCGGCGCAGACGTGGGAATGGTCGGCCACGCAAAAAGTAGCGATATGGGATATACCTGAGCCAAGTGTTGCCCAAGGCAGCGATCAGGACATCCAAGCGGCCTTCGCTTATACCTGCGACGCCGTAGAACGCGCGATACGCGGTTTTTGTGAGGAATGCTTGCTCGATCAAGGTATCGGTACTCAAGCGGCGCTTTCGGCCTCTATGAAGGCGGGGCAAGAGGACACGGTGCGGCTGGGGACAAGCCCATCAATCAACGAAACGAAGGCCTTAACTGCGGGGGCAAGTGCCTAGGCAGCGCGGTTGCGCCACATGCGCCCGTCATCCTGCTGAGCGACTCAGAATCGAGGCTGACGAGGTCAACAATTCCAAAGGAATCAGTGCGGTTTGTTTTCCTTCGATATTCGGTCCAGCTCCCGTTGATGCCATTCTGCAACCGGAATTTCTTCACGGTTGAGCAATATTTGATAGCTGAAATCTTTCATTAAGATCGAAGATAAAATGCAGAGATCATAAGGTAGGCTAATGAAGCTGTTGATCAACCGCATCGATTCCTCAAACGTTTTTCGTTTGCGTTCTTTCCCGTAAATGACTTTGCCTTCTATTTCGATCATTGGCTTGTAATGGGTATAGAAGTTTCTCTGTGCAACTAGCTCTTTCAACGTTTGATAGATTTGCCCGCTTTTATCAAAGTTGTAACTTGGTAGGAATGACTTTGGTGCAAGTAGCCATTTATCCTCGAATTTGGCGCGCTCCCATACTTCATACAGTTCAGAAATATTTTCGTCGTGAAAGCGCAGAATCAGGATCTGGTTTATGAGTGCCTCGCAAAGGGCATGGCTCATAAATAGGACTGATACAAACAGCTTCGACATCCTGTTGCTGAACTTCTCAGAAAATTGGTTCTGGTATGCAATCTGAATGCCCTGTCGCGCCATCTCCTCCATAGATTCGACTGGCTGGTGAGGATTCCGGGCAATCAGGTCTGATCGCGCTGCTTGATACTCGTCCTCGTAGTCCTCAATAGGCTTCGGTGAAAACGTAGCCATATCATTCCTGAGTTCAACATACTCATGCCACAGGGAGCGGAGCACGTCTGATATGTATCGATGTTCTGCGGTCATGCTGTATCCATTTGGCATGGCGGGCCTATTGAGCAAAGTTTATGTGCGAACGTTTATTCAGGGGTACTTGAGTGTACAAGTTGCGTTGAAACAATGGCAAGGGACTTCCGGTCTCAAATCGTCCTTGAACTCAGGCCGAGCAGGGCTGCCCACCGTCCAGTACCAGCACATAACCCTGTAAAGCCTTCAGGTCGCCCGTCATCGCACAGTGGTACATCGCCAGCGTCAGGGCGCTCAGGCGCTCTAATTCCAGCGTCAGCAACTCGTCGGTCACTTGGGCGATGACAGCGTGGCCCAGCCCGCTCCGCGGCGCGAAGAAGGCGCTGAGCGGCTTCGGTAGCCGAGCTTGATGGCGATTTCGGAATAGGTGTGCCCGGCTTTGCGCATCTTGTGTGTATCGCGACGGAATCGACTGCCGCGGGCAGCTCAATGAGCTGGTCCGCCTCGGTTCATCGTCCGTTACACGGTCGCTGAATGGGCGTTGCTCAGGTGGCGAAATCGGCGGACGATTAGTCGCCGCACCACACGGAAAAGGCATCCGTCCACCGGGTCCGTTCGATGCCGGTGCGTTAACGGTGAATTGCCGGAGGACGTGCGTGACATCACGCCAGCGACACGCTCTGATTCACTGATTTACTGATTCACTGATTCACTGATTCAAAACCCTTCGCCCCCGGCTGCGCCGGTAGGGTCGCACTGAGTACCTGACCGACCGCTACAGTGAGCGCAGCGAGCGGACGCGAAAGGCGATCAACCGACAAATCGAAAAGCTGTAGAGCGTCGTTAGCCTGGCTATTTTTACCGATAGCGGGGCGGCTGCCAAAGGCCATGCCGCGTCGCATTATGGCCAGCCCCGTTGCTATTTGGCGCGATTGTTACTGGCATCCAGGCCGAGCAGCGCCGCGCGCTGGTCCAATATCAGCAGATAGGCTTTAATCGCCCCGAGGTCGCCCGCCATGGCACGGTGGTATATCGCCAGCGTCAGGGCGTTCAGACGCTCTAATTCCAGCGTCAGCAGCTCGCTGTTCGCGTCGGCGATGACAACGTGGGCCAGGCCCCTTCGCAGCGCGAAAAAGGCGCCTGAGCGGCTGCGATAGCCGAGATGGACGGCTATTTCGGAGTAGGTGTGCCCGGCTTTGCGCATCTGAAGTGCCGCGAGCTGCTTACTGGCAGCACACAGCCGCCGTTGGGACGTTTTGCTTTCCCCGCGCCTCACGTTAGACCCCTGTGCCGACACCGTTATCGCGGCGTGCCGGCTTCGTGAAAAGACCGTCGGCTTCCCCCGACGGGGTTGAGAGCTGGCCTTGATCGAGGGCCACGAAGGTCGGCGCGGCGCTGCGGCCTGTGGCGTGATAGGAAGCGGGCAGCATATGGGTGGGAATGGTCATCGAAGAAGTAGCGGCAAGGTAGGCGAACTGGTTGTGGGCGTGGTGGCGAGTGGAGAGCGGCATAGCGGCACAGTTTGTGAAACAGACCTGGCGAAACTGTGAACCCTACAGAGCATGGGGTTCTCGTCCGCCAGGTCATGGACGGACGGCCTAGACCCGTTTCGGCATCGGCTTCGTCATCGTCTTCACGAATGCGCTCGGCGCTTTGTACGGCACGGGCACTGGCAAGCCGAGCACCGCCAGCAAAGGCGCCGGGTTTTGCAGATGCGGTTCCAACAGTACGCTCAGGACCTCGTCTTTCAGCGCGTGGCCTTGCAAGGTGGCGAAGGCGCGTTCAAGCGCCAAGCAGTTCGCAAAGCGGTAGGTATCGAGCATGGTGGCCTTCGTCACCAGGCCATAGCGTTTTCCGACCTTGTCGTGGAAGTCGGCCAGCATGCCGCGCAGTTTGGCCTTGTTCCCGTACAGCTCGGAGCCGATCATGCGACCCTTCACCAAGGGCAGGACGAGGATGTGGCAGTGCGGTGCCGCCTCGTCGCGGTGGGTCACCGCGCTGAGGATCGGGGCGTTGAAGTGGCTCTCGGTCCACTTCACCGCGTCCATGAAAACCGCATCTTGCAGCTTGGCTTCCATTTTGGGCGGCAAGCTGACCAGGACTTCCAAGCCGAGGACGGCATCCTTCCTCAGGCTACCGATACCGGCCTCGCGCATCAGGCGCTGCGCGAGCCGGGCGACCTCCACCGCTTCGCATGGGCCGGCAATCACCTGGTTGAGGTGGCTGCGGCGGCTGTCGATCTTGGTAGCGGGGGAACGCCATTCGGCAGCGATCTCGCGCAAGTTGTGGCGCGCGGCCACCTCGATGATGTTTTTTTCTTTCAGCCGTTTGAGCGACACGAATTGGTGGTGGCTCATGGCCTAGACCCTCCCGACGTAGGTATAACGGCGCACGCGGACGAGTTTGCCGAAACGGGTGGGGACACGCTCCCAGCTTGCCAGGAACAGGTAGCCCTGGGCGCGCAAACCCGCGATGGTGGAGGGGAGCACATGGTCGCCGAGCACCTCGGCCTCGAAGCGGTTCAGGCTTTTCCCGGCCCGCATCACGCGCAGGATCGTCTCGACCTTGTTGATCGACACTTCTGCCATATCGCGCATTTTGTCCATGTTACTTACCCCCGTTAACGAGGGTAGCGATGTCCTCGGCGCGCCACGCGGTCACGCGGGTCGAGAGCTTGACGCCGGCCGGGTAGCGACCGGCCTTGACGCCAGCCCACCAGGTCGATTTCGAGACGGGGAAGAGTTTCAGGACCGCGGGCAGGCGCAGGTAGCCGGAGGTCGGGAAAGAGTCGCTCATGATTTCCTTTCAGTCGGATGTTGATGGACATCTTGGTGTCCGGTAGGGACTGAAAGGATTCTGAAAGACGAGTGTCAAGCAACGACGTTAGTTGGCAATGTTGTTCATTTTTCGCCGTTGATGACGTTATAAATGGCCGTACGGCTGACCCCATATTCGTACGCTAAACTTTTGATTAAGCCATAAGTTGAACCGCTTTTTTGGGCATCCCGATAGCATAGGATGATCCTTTTTTGTGCTGCGGCTTTCAGCAGCCCGTTTTTTTTCCTGTTCTTCGCGTTCGTCTCCGATTGTTTAACAGCCTGGTTGAGGGCGTCGAAAATCGGCACGTCGCCATATTCCTGGGCGAAGATACAAGCTCGCAGCAGTTTCACGGCCTGCTGCTCCGACTCGGTCGGGTCATACTTTTCTACCAAGCCGCAAAAACCTACTGCTTCGTCATCGTGGTACAAACCGGCCGCGTCAGCGTCCAAGCGCCAGGCCGGTGACATGCCGCGCTTCCGATATTCGGCCAAAATGCGGTCGGAGGCCATCGGGATACGAGCGGCCACATTCGAAAGTTCTGACGCGGCGCTGGTCCGCAACTGCGCGACGAGGGTGAGACGGGCGCGGGTGGACGTTGCTTTGCTCATGCGCACAGCGATGTGAGGATCAGCGAAAAAAGGTTGCGCCATCCTGACTGCCTGCTCGACGCCTAATCGCCGGCGCCGTACCGGCGCATGTGTCGGATTGTTTTTAACCTCTTTGGCTGCTGCCTGATCATCCTGGGCAGCTTCAGGTCCTGCTTGATCTTGTTTTTCCACGCCACCGTCTCGCTTTCAGTTTGAATTGTGTAATGACCGCTTAAGCCGGTTCACGCACACGGATAGGCACGACTTCGCCCATCGTCTCGCCCTTCTTGGCGCAATGAGTAGCCCATGCTTCCATTAGCGCGCGCCGCTTTTCAAAAAGGTCGCTCCTGAAATAGGCTGCTTCCGTCGAGTCCTTGACGGTGTGAGCCAAGGCTGCCTCGCATACTTCGCGCGGGTAGGACGTGCGCTCGGCCGACCAGTCTCGGAAGGTCGAACGGAATCCGTGCGCGGTGAACGTATAACCGAACCGGCGCAGCAGCATGGTGAAAGCCATGTTGCTTAACATGCGACCTTTTTGGTTGGCGAATACCAGCTCGGAGCCAGCGTCACGTCTGCGGGCCAGGATTTCCAAGCAGCGCGGGGCCAGGGGAATACGGTGTTCGCGCGACGCCTTCATCCTTTCAGCAGGGATCACCCAGCGTTTTTGGGCGAAGTCGATTTCGGACCAGCGCGCCCCAAGGACTTCGCCCGTACGGGCCGCTGTCAAGATGAGGAACTCGAAGGCGTCCCGGACCGCTTCTTCGGCCCCCGACATGCGAACGGCCTCGATGACTTCATTGACCATCAGGTAGGGGCATGCCTCGAAATGCTTGGGCTTCTTGGCCTCGCTCGCACTGGGCAGCGCGCGGCTGATCTGATCCCACATATGCGGGTCATGGTTTTGGCGATAATCGCGTGCGGCAGCCCAATCCAGTACCGCCCTGATGCGCTGGCGCACGCGGGTAGCAGTCTCTGGCTTCGTGGTCCAGATTGGCTCCAGCGCCCGCAGCACGTCGGCTTTGGACACGGACGTGACATCCTTTTTCCCGAACACCGGGTAGGCGTATGTCGCGAGAGTGTTAATCCATTGATCGCCGTGTTTAACATTCTTCCAGGACGACCGCTTCAGCACATGAAGCTCGGCCGCGCATTCCTCAAAAGAGCGACGCTGGGCGGCGGCCAACATGATTTTGGCGTGCTCGGCATTACGGTGGTCAATGGGGTCGATTTTTTGGGTCAGCAGCTTGCGGTAGCCCTGGGCCATTTCGCGGGCCTGTGCGAGGCTATAAAGCGAAGCGGAGCCAAGACCCATTTCCCTGACACGTTTATTCAAGGTATAGCGCAGCACCCAGGATTTTGCACCTGAGGCCGACACCTGCAAATACAGGCCGTCGCCATCGCCGTAATAGCCCGGTTTCTTCTTCCCGCTGATGGCCAAGGCCGTGAGTTTGTTCCGTTCTCTACCCACACTTCTACCCATGTTTGGAAACTGGATTTCAGTGTACTCTGATGAATCTTATTGGACAATGAGATTTTGGTTTTCCTTTAAATACAATGGTTTAGGAGGACTTTATTGGCCGAGGATGGACGGAATGGACAACGGTTATAAAGACCCTCTCTCCGCCAAAGTCAAAAAAACCTTTAAAATCAAGAACTTATAGATTTTAAGGCGTCGAGGTTGGTAGCATTTTTGGTAGCAAAATCAAAAATGCTTAACCTTCCGATCTACCTCCGTGGTAGTTCATACTACATACACACACGCGTTGCCGGTAGGCAATTCAAGCGTTCTCTTCAGACAAATGATAAAATCACAGCAATTTTTCGTGCTGTAAAAATCATGGAGTTGATTTTGTCAAAGACAGTCAAGCCTGAGGATTTCGACCTCAGTGCCACAAAAAACTATGAAATTGACCTGTCTAGGGGTGTTTTTCGTGCTGACGGTCCTGAGGACCATCAGATGATGATGGATGCTTTAAACAGCATTCAAAGCATCAAGCAAAGTGTTTTTCATGCAGACACGGACAAAGCATCGATTTTACCAAAACGAAAAATAGGTTTAACTATGCCTGAAGTTTTGGATAAATTTTTCTTGGTAAAATCCCACCTGTCGCAAGCAACTCATCACTCATACACAAAAGCAGTGAATGAATTTTCATCGTTTTTGAAAAACCCAAGTATTTTAAATATCAGTGTATTTGATGTTACGAAATATCAGGAATATTTAGCACAAAAGAAAAATACAACTCGAACTATTGACAATAAGATTTCGGTTCTTCGAACAGTATTCAATTTTGCGATTAAACAAGGATATATGAACTCGGAAAACCCAGCAAAGGAAAGAGCTTTGCAGTCAGGTAAGAGTAAAACTCAGTCGGGTTATGGTATCTTCGAAGCATCGGAGATCAAGCAAATTTATCACTCAGATTTCTTTACGAAGTCTCGCACTGAAGATCCTGATTACTATTGGGTCTTAATCTTGGCGTTGTTGACTGGTTGTCGAATTTCCGAAATAACCTCACTCAAAAAAGAACAATTTAAAATCACTGAGAGTGGAGTTAATTACATCAAAATTGTTGATAGTAAAACCCAAGCTGGTGAGCGTTGTATTCCTATTTCTTCCAATCTGCTTAATGCAGGGTTGGCTGAATTTATCAAAGATAAAGACGATAAAATATTCAAATATAATCTGCGGTTGGGTAAAGGTTCAGGAAATGCGGTTGGCAAGAAATTCAAGCGTCATTTGGAAGAAGTAAAAATCAAAGGCGATAAACTTGTATTTCATTCTCTCCGTAAATTCGTAAATGATTTTCTGTTAGAAAATGAAGTTCCATATGAGGTTCGATGCCAATTTATGGGACATGAGGTTGATGACATTAATATCAAGATTTATACAAGAAAAATTACCGTTGATAATATTTTCGCACTGCTACAACGGTCTTTATTCAAGCTCGAAATGCTGACGGGATTAATTCAGACAAAATTCTAAATATATATTTTTCGATTAAAAGGACCTCCATGTGAGGTCTTTTTTTTTGGTCTTTAATTTGCTTGCAAATTAATGACCCGGCTGCCGCAGGCGAATTGATTATTTCGGCTTGATTTCTTTGCTTGATCCATTATCAATATTGGGCAATAGTTTTAATTTGGCAGTTTCCAATTCTTCGGAAAGCTTTTTGTTTTTCTCTTCTTTTGCCTCAAGCTTTTCTTTCATACTTTCATAAGCATCGGTTTTTTCCACCTGCAATTTTTGTAGTTCAAGCGTTAGCTTGTGGTTTTCTTTTTCTAACCTTGCTCGCTCTGCTTTTGATTCTTTTTCCTGTGCCTCAAATGCTTTTTTGGCTTCCTGTTTTGCAAAATATAATGCAATGTGATAAATGGCCTTATCTTTAATTTGATTAAAAAGATTCTTGTATTTAGCTTTATAAGCCTTTGCTCTTTGCACAAGGCTATTTGCTTCTGCCTTTTTTTCGTTGGCTTCTGCCAATATGGTATTTGCCTGCATTTCATTATTAAATGCAGTTTTTTGGTTGGCTGACTTTGTTAGCCACTCGTCCCGCGTGTCTCTTGTTCTTCGTGGCCCATATTTTAGGTATTTTACCTTCTTCATATGAGCCTGATATTTATCTTGATAACTCGACATCGCCTTCTTGTAGACCTGATTTTCTCTAAGCTTCAGTGACTTCAATTGTTCTTTGTCGGTGCTTTTGTATTCCTGCTTATGTTTTTTCTTGAATTCATCAGTGGCTCGAAAACCATCATGTAGCTTTTTTGCTGAGCCTTTATCGTTTACTGCGTAAAAATGTAAATGTGGGTGGCCTTCGTCAAAATCCAATTTCACAACTTTCAGATTTTCGGCATATTCATTTTTAATAAATTCCAGAGTTTCATGCATCCATACCTGGAAACGATCAGATTGTATGCAATCCTCCATTGTTTGATCTTCTTCCCTCTTGAAGCTCGCCACGCCTGCAAGCAGTAGGCTTGCATCGGCTCTGAGCTTCCTGCCTAACTCATCTTTGTTTTCTTCTCTGACTTTTTCGCAGTAACTTTCAATATCAGATAATCGAAATTGTCTGCCAAGTGTTTCTTCATTTTGATAAAGATAAATAATCTCGTCCTGCGGATCTTTAATGTGGGAGCAAAAATCAGGCTCCCTCATACCTTCGGCAATAATCGAACTGATGGTGCCTTTGGTTTTTTTCTGTTCGACGTTAACCAAATTACCATCTGTTCCTTTAACTTTTTTCACTCGTGTTTTTTTACTTTCAACGAGTGAATAAGTATCCACATGAATAAACTGTGCTGTCATTTCTTTGCCTTTGTTTTTGTTCTTGTTTTTGGCTTTTGCCTTTGGCTCCACGCAGTGGCCGCATTTACCGCAGGTAAATATAGTCGGTACTATATTTATTAAAACAAAAATAAAAACGAAGTCAACAAACAAAAAAACCACCTTGAGGTGGCTCGATAATTTTAGGGCTAGTCAAATTCTACTAGCTTCAACTAGAATACAGTAACCTAGTCAATTTCTACTAGGTTCTAGTAGATATCAACTAGGTCGATCTTTGGAAAGCCCCATGTTTACTGAGTTCTTTTTCTCTCTCTTATTATATTAAACGGCTTCGCACTTTGAGTTAAATTCCAGGCTACTAAAAAGCTAGTAAAAAACTTGACTTTCTAGTTAGATTTACTATATTTGAGTAAATTTTACTAGGTGGATTAAAATGGATGTTATGGATATTGAAGAAACTATTGCGACTTTTACGGATGAAGAAGCTTCTGAAAGTGATGTTTTAGAATTCAATAAAATTCTAAATATCAACAAAGGATATGTAAAAAGTCGTGACTATATAATTTTGCATAAAATTTATACGCCAGAGCAAAAAATTAAATTCATGAACTTTCTTGAGGTAGTTTATCAAAAGAAGGGGGTGGAAGTTAAGACCTCGAAATATGATAGCAAACCATATGTTCAAACTTTCTTCAACGATTTTTTGGAGTTTTTAAACGCCAATAATCTAACTCAGAATGAGTTAAAGATGTGTTTGGCTATTTATTCCATCCTAAGTGAAAGCAACACTTACGGAAATATTTTACTGAGTTTTAATAATAAGGATCTATCAGCTAAAACGAAGATTGATGTTTCGAACATTTCAAAAGTGATTAAATCATTAGAGGCAAAAAAGGTCTTGGTTAGAAGAGATCAAACTTTATATTTGAATTATAATTATTTTTTTCGTGGTGATAAAATTAAATACGATTCTTATAAAAAGATTTATGACAATGTTTGACCTAAGTAATTTCAATTGCTGTTTATTCCGACTTCGTATTTCCCACCTTAGGAAGCCTATGCGGCTTCAGCCTACCCGCCAAGGGACCTAAGCTCCGCATTAAATTAATCGTATAAACTGTTTATATCGTTTTTTACGGTCTAGTGTGTGGTAACATCTTTGGTAGCAAAATTCATCGAGTTTTCTTCTTTAATCAGCTACCAACCAATTGATTTTAAGGCGGATTTTAAGAGAGGGAAGGTCTACAGACCTCTCTCCGCCAAGACAAGAGTAGAAAAAGAGGCGTCGAGGTCATTACCCCCAAACGACCCATCAAAAGAAATGAGATTGCTTGAGACAAGCGCTTTCTCAACAGCCCGCCTCGCGCGGGCTTTGTTTTTTAGGGTAGCTGTTCAGGTCGACGCAAAGCCAGGCTAACCGAGTTTGGAATCGATACGTACTGAAGGAGGCCATCCACTGTCTTCAATGCGAACAAGTGCCCAGCGCCATTTGCCTCGGTCTTGATCGCCTTGGCCGCCACGGCGTGGCCAAGTGTAAGTGGCCCTACAGCTTTTCGATCTGCCGGTCGATCGCTTTGCGCGCGCGTTCGTTGCGCTCGCTGTAGCGGTCGGTCAGGTAGTTGGCGCGGCCACGCAGCAGCAGCGTGAACTTGAACAGCTCCTTCATCACCTCGACCACGCGATCGTAATAGGCCGAGGGGCGCATGGGCCGGCCTCGTCGCACTCCTTGTAGGTCATCGGCACCGGCGACTTTTTTGCGATCGGGAACATGCCCATTCACCGCCCAGTAGATACAAGGTGTTGACCACATTGAAGGACTGTGAGCCGCCGCAGACTTGCATCACCGCCAGCGTGCGGCCTTGGCTGGGTCGGCTCGCGCCAACTTGCATGAGTTGGCATATGGTTATGGTGAAAGCGGCGCCGCTGAGCAGGGCTTTGGCGTAGCATTGACATACTGGCGCCGTGCGCCCGACCCGGCAATGATCGGAGATTCCAAGCGTAGTTCACTGCCAAGGAAATACCATGGAAACAGTGAAAGTCATCGACAATCTCTTGGACGACCAAGGCAAGCTGGTCTTGCGTGTCCTGCGCTCTGTCCTGATCCTGTTCCATGGCGTGTCGAAGCTGATCGGCGGTGTCGGCATGATCAGCGGCATGCTTGCGAAGGCCGGCCTGCCTGCCTGGCCTACCTGGTCTACATCGGCGAAGTGCTGGCGCCGCTGCTGATCCTGGTCGGCCTGTTCACCCGCGCCGCAGCCTTGGTGATTGTCGTCAACATGATCGTGGCCCTGCTGCTGGTGCACACGAAGCAGTTCTTCACGTTGAACGACACCGGCGGCTGGGCGCTCGAACTGCAGGGGCTGTACCTCGGCAGCGCGTTCGTGATCGCCTTGCTCGGCGCCGGCCGCTACAGCCTTGGCGGCGCCGGGAGGCGTTTCAACTGAACATCAGAAGTTGTAGCGTGCCGTCAGCATGGCGGACCGCGGCGCGCCCGGCAGGTTCAGGTTGGGCGAGCTGCCGTGGCCCGACACGATGTAGCGACGGTCGAGCAAGTTGGTCACGTTCAGCTGCAGCTCCAGTCCCGCGACCTGGTAGCCGACCATCGCGTCGAGCGTCATGTAGCCGGGCAGGGCGACGGTATTGCCCGGGTTGGCGAAACGCTGGGCCACCGCATTCAGGCCGGCCCCGGCGCGCCATTGCGACCCGAACGACCTGGTGACCCACAGGTTGGCGCTGTGACGCGGCGTGATCGTGGCGCGCTTGCCCTGGATGGGGACTCGCTTGATGACGTTGTCGCTGTTGTCCAGCGCCGGCGACGCCGTGATGCGCGCATCCAGGAACGCATAGCCGCCCCAGACCTGCCAGTCGCGCGTGACCTGGCCGGCCAACGTCAGCTCCAGGCCATCGGTGCGTTGCACGCCGATGGGCAGCAAGCGGTTCGTGACCGGATCGCTGGACTTGATGTTCGTGCGTTCGAGCCGGAACACGGATGCGGTCGCGGACAGCGCGCCGTTCAGGAAATCGAACTTGCCGCCCAGCTCGCGGTTGGTGGTCTGCTCCGGTGCGATGTCGGCATTGTTCGCGGCCAGCGCAAAGTTCTCGGCCGAGGGCTGGAACGATTTGCTGAAGGCGGCATAGTAGGACTGCGTGGTGCTTGGCTGGTAGACCAGGCCGGCGCGCGGACTCCAGGCGCGGTCGATACGCGCCAGGTTCGACTGGCCGACGCGGCGTTCGCGGGTCTCCTGCTCGAAACGGTCATAGCGCACGCCGACAAGGGCCTTCCACGTCGCGGAAAGCGATACCAGGTCCTGTGCATAGGCGCTGGCGGTATTCATGATGCCCAGATTGTCCGTCGACGGCGCCGCCGCGACCTTGAACGGGAGCACCGGCAGCACCGGCTGGAACAGCGAGACCGTCGCAATGCCGCTCTGCGAGCGGTTAACCTGGTCCTTGTGCTGCTTGCCGAATTCGACCCCGTACAGGAACTGGTGCGACATCCCGCCCAGCCAGGCCTTCTGCGTCAATTCGGTCTGGTTGAACCAGCCGTTTTCCGCGCGGCGCAGATTGGTGCGGTTGAGGGATGCGGTCAGCGCCGCCTCGTTGACGGCGCCCACCAGGGTGTTGTTGCGGTCGAGGGTGTAGTCGTAGTGGCGGAAGGCGTTGCGCAGGCTGACGCGGTCGTCGAAGTGGTGCTCCAGGGTGAAGCCATAGGCCGTCACCTCCGAGTGGGAATAATCGTTGTCGCGCGGTTTGGCCGCACCGTAGTAGGTGGAGGCCGGGACGTCGACCGGGCGGCCGTGATACGACGGGATGCCGAAGTCGGTCACGCGGCGGTCCGACAGATGTTCCGCCTGCAGCAGGAACGTGGTGGCCGGCGCCAGCTTGAACGACAGCGAGGGGGCGAGAGCATCGCGTTCGAGGAATTGCCCGCTGCGGTAGCTGTCCGCGCGTTCGACGGCGCCGGTGACGCGGAACGCCATATTGCTCGCGGCCGGAGCACGCGCCAGGTCAATTTCGGCACGACGTTGGCTCCTGCTGCCGAGCTGGGCCGTGATCTCGCTCTTGTCGATGCCGGGCTTCTTGGTGATCCGGTTGATCAGACCCCCGGACGAGCCGCGTCCGTAGAGCACCGATGCCGGGCCTTTGAGCACTTCGATGCGTTCGATGTTCGACAGGTCGCGGAAATACAGGGCGTCGTCACGCATGCCGTCGACGAACTGGTCCGATATCGCGGAAAAGCCGCGCAGGGTTACCTGGTCGCGCTGACCATCGCCGTGCGACAGGCCGACACCCGGCACGGACTTCATTGCGGCTTCCATCGACAGCACGCCCTGGTCGCGCAGCAGCTCCTGCGGCACGACGTTCACCGTTTGGGGAACGTCGCGCAGTGGCGCATCGAGTTTGGTGGCGCTGCTGGCGGAGGAGGGGTTGTACGCCGTCGAGACGGCGCGCGCTGCGGTGACCTGCACCACCTGCATGAACGATTCACGGGGCGGCTCGGTGCTCTGGGCAAGTGCCACACCAGGAAGTTGTTGCCCTGCGACTGCCGTGAGCAATGCCAATATTGTTTTGTTGGAAGTCATTTTTTCTCTCTTGTGGATGAATCGATCCTCGCATTTTCTAAATGCGAATTATTATCATTCGTATTATTGCATGTAGTAAATCGAATCCACAAGTGATCCCAACAGGAGAGCGATTGACGCAGCGCCAAGCCGTCGACTATTTATTACCATCCTGTAATCTTCCAGCGACACCAATGTATTGTCAGCCTCCTCAATCGTAAATTAGAATGATTCTCATTCAAGGGTCAGCAGACTTCGGTGCGTCGGTACCCAATGAATGTAGGCGGCCGTAAAGAGTCCAGCGACCCGCCGGCGGTATTCCCGCGTCCAATTTTGACTACAACCTTGAAACCATCCCAAGGAGATACATGAAACCGAGCGTCATCAACGCAGCGTTGGCGGCTGCAATCGTCATGGCCCCGATTGCGGGCCATGCCCAGGAAACCGACCTGGCGAAGCGTGTCGAGCAGCTCGCTGCCGAACTCGACCAGCTGAAGGCCGAACTCGCGGCCCAGCGTGCGCAAGCGGCCGCGGCGCCACGTTCCGCCGCGCCTGCCCCTTCGACCGCGCCAGCGCAAGCGATGACCAACGCGCCGGTGTCGGCGGCCTGGGCCACCCCGGCAGCCGCGCTTCGCGCCGACACGGTCTTTTCCGGCTACGGCGAAGTGAACTACAACCATCCAGTGCGCAACGCCAGTGCCTCGCAGGCCGATGTGCGCCGCGCCGTGATCGGCATCCAGCACCGCTTCGACGACAAGACCAAGGTCGTCGCCGAATTCGAGTGGGAACATGCGGTCGCTTCGGCCGGGGACCGTGGCGAAACGGAGATCGAACAGCTGTATGTCGAACGCGAATTAGGCGGCGGCATGCGCGGTAAGGCGGGCCTGTTCCTGATGCCGGTCGGCCTGCTGAACCAGACCCACGAACCGACCGCCTATTACGGCGTCGAGCGCAACTTCGTCGAGACCGCGATCATCCCGACGACCTGGCGCGAAGCCGGACTCGGGCTGTCGGGTGAGTTCGGCGATGGCTTTGCCTGGGACGCCGGCCTGACCACCGGCTTCGACCTGGGCAAGTGGGATCCGGCGTCCGAAGAAGGCCGCGAGTCACCGCTGGGCTCGATTCACCAGGAGGGGCAACTGGCCAAGTCGCGCGACCTGTCCCTGCACGGCGCACTGAACTGGCGCGGCTATCCGGGCCTGCTGGTCGGCGGCTCGGTCTTCACCGGCAAGGCCGGCCATGCCACGCCCGGATTTGCCGCCAATGACGCACGCCTGACCCTGCTCGACCTGCACACCCGATTCACGCCGGGCGCCTGGGACCTGTCGGCGCTGTGGGCCTACGGCCGCATCACCAACACCGGCGCGCTCAACGCGACCTTCGCCGGCAACCCGACGCCGGTTCCGAACAGCTTCGCGGGCTGGTACCTGCAGGCGGCCTATAAGCTCTGGCAGAACGCCGACTATGCGCTGAGCCCGTTCGCGCGCGTCGAGAGCTTCAATACGGCGCGCAGCTACGCATCGCAGCCGGGCGGCCTGGACGTGCCGGCGACGCCCTACGAGCACGTTGCTACGGTCGGCGCCAACCTGATGGTTGGCCAGGGCGTCGTGCTCAAGGCCGATTACCAAAAATTCCGCCAGGATAAGACTCGCGACCGGGTCAACCTGGGCGTCGGCTTCGCCTATTGATCGGATATCCGGAGGTGCCATGCGCTATGTTCCCCTGACCGTACTCACCGCTTGCGCCGTTGCCACGCCGGCGTTTGCAACGCAATATCTCAGCCCGGAGCAGACGCAGAAGCTGATGTTCCCCGAGGCCGACGCATTCCGTTCCCAGCAGGTATCGCTGGACGCGGCGCAGATGCGCCAGGTCGAGCAGTTGGCGGGACTGCCGGCACGCTCGGTCCAGTGGCGCGTCGTCGGTGCCTACAAGGGCGACGCACTGCTGGGCTACATGGTGCTCGACGACGTGGTCGGCAAATTCGAACTGATCTCGTATGCCGTCGGCGTCAACCCCGACGCCAGCGTGCGCCAGGTCGAGATCCTGTCCTATCGCGAAAGCCATGGCAGCGAGATCAGGCTGCCCGCATGGCGCCGGCAATTCGTCGGCAAGAGCGCCAGGAGCGGCGAGCTGCGGATCGGCGCCGGCATCAATAACATCAGCGGCGCCACTTTGTCCTGCACCCATATCACTGACGGGGTGCGCCGCATCGCCGCCGTGGCCCAGGTGGCGCTGGGCAGATGATCCGCCGCGCGCAGCCCTGGCTCGGCACGCTCGTCGACATCACGGTCGAGGGCGCGCCGGCTCACGATGTGGTGACGGATGCGTTCGCCGAGGTCGCGCGCCTTCACCGGCTGATGAGCTTTCATGACGAAGCCAGCGATATAGCGCGCATCAACCGTGCGGCGCCAGGTGAGCTGGTACAGGTGGATGCCGATACGTGGAAGGTCCTGTGCCTGGCGCGCCAGGTCACGGACCTGTCCGGCGGTACGTTCGACATCGCCTGTGCGCCCTACCTGGTCGACAGGAGAATATTGCCGGCGCCCTGGTCATCGAAGGAAGGGGAATATCCAACAGCGCGGCTGTCGGCCGAGGTGTTTGCCCTCGAGGGAGCGGATCGCGTCCGCAAGCTCGCGTCCGGCTGGATCGACGTGGGCGGGATCGCCAAGGGGTATACGGTCGATGCCGCCGTAGCGAGCCTGGAGTCGGCCGGTGTATCGGGCGGCTGCGTGAACGCGGGAGGCGATCTTCGTGTGTTCGGTTCGATGCATGCTCCGGTCGCGGTGCGTTCGCCCGCGGCTCCCGGCCGGGCGGCGCGTCATATAATCCTGCGCGGGGAGGCGCTGGCGACGTCAGGCAGTTACTTCTCGCAGCGCAGCCACCAGGCGCGTCCAGTCAGCGCCTTGCTCGATGCGCGCGACGGCAGGCCGCTGGTGTCGACCTCGAGCGCGTCCGTGCGGGCCGCCAGTTGCGCGGTAGCGGACGCGCTGACGAAGGTCGTCCTGGCGACGGGCGATTGCGCTCATCCCGCGCTCGCCGCTTTTGGCGCAAGCGCTTTTCTGAGTTGACCTTATGACCGGCATGACCAGCGTAACATCCGCACGACCCATTTCCTTCAAGCTCGAACGTTGGCAACGCCGCAGCATCTACGCATGCGGATTCGCCTTGCTGCTTTCCGGTGCGGCGTGGCTGGTGCTGCATTATTTCCTGCGCCCGGTGAGCCAGTTCGGCGAGTCGATCCATCCGCTCGAACCCTGGACCATGAAATTCCATGGCGCCGCTGCGATGGTCGCCCTGTTCCTGATCGGCAGCGTCCTGCACCTTCATATTCGCCGGGCAATCAGGGCCGGGAGAAACCTGGTCACGGGCTGGGCAATGATCGCGATGCTGTCGTTCCTGATCGTGACTGGTTACGGACTGTATTACGTGGCCGGCGAAAGCGACCGTTCTCTATGGTCCTTATTGCATTGGGTCCTTGGTTGCACTGCTGCCTTGATGTTCGTGGCCCAATCCTGATAGGACGCCGCAGCGTTCGCGCCTGACAGCCGGCGGCCGCAATGATCGGCCGCTTGGCAATTGCCCTCGCTACGGTGGTCGCTCCACTATGCCGCCCTGCTGCGGTGGTGAACCTCGATGGTCGTATGCACGATTTCTTCGTGCACGGCGAGCCAGTCACAAGATCAGCTATACGGGACAGCGTTGACAACAGGTTCTGATTGACGTACTTTGCGACCAGCCATGAAACTGACCCGCTTCTCCCGTTGGTGCGCCGCCGTGATCGCGCTGATCAGCTTGCTGTCCATGCAGCTTGCTGTCGCCGCGTACGTGTGTCCACAGCTGGCGGTTGAAACGACTAACTCTCGGGGCCAGGTCATGGTAATGGCTCAAGACCACGAGATGTCGTGTTGCGAGAAACCGGACCCGGAACAATCGGCCTTGTGTCATGCCCATGGGCAGGTCGGCAAACAATCGCTCGACAAGCCTGAGCCGCCGCCGGTCAAGCCCTTCATCGCGGTCGGATTGGTCATCTCCTTGCCTTTCGCCGACATGGTGGCCGCTGACGCCGGCGCACCAGTCCATCTCGCATCATTGGCGCGAACAACTGCGCCGCCCCTAGCCATCCGCAACTGCTGCCTCCGTATCTGACACTCCAGATTGCCTTGTTCGCCGTCGTGACGCCTCTCGCGCACGAGGTTCGGTTCAATGCTTTCTGGAGGTATCGTGTTCCCATTTCTTCATGTGCCCGACGCCGGGCACACTCAATCCTGTCCGCGTGGTGGGCGAGAGCGCCGTCGGCTCGTAGCTGCCGTTACCCTGATCCTGGCCGTCTGGTCACAGGGCGCACTCGCTGTTGACGCGCCGTTGTCCCTGGCCGAGGCCCAAGGTCTTGCTCTCGCACGTTCGCGCCAGCTGGTCGCCCAGGATGCCGGGGCCGCTGCCTCGCAAGATCTCGCCGTAGCAGCCCGGCAGTTACCTGACCCTGTCCTGCGTGTCGGCGTGGACAATCTGCCGGTGACCGGCACGGATCGCTACAGCCTCTCCAGCGATTTCATGACCATGCGTCGGGTCGGCCTGATGCAGGAACTGACGCGCTCCGACAAGCGCCGCCTACGCGCGGAACGCTTCGAGCGGGAGGCGGACAAGGCGCTGGCCGAAAAAGACAGGCTAAGCGCCGAGATCGAGCGCGACACCGCCCTCGCGTGGCTCGACCGTTATTACGCCGAAGCGATGATGGCCGTGCTCACCGAGCAGCGCGCCCAAGCGAAGCTTGCGATCGAGGCGGCCGAAGGTACATACCGTGGAGGGCGCGGCTCACAGGCCGACGTGCTGGCCGCGCGCGTGGCGCTGGGGGTGATCGACGACCGCGCGAGCGAACTCGATCGAAAGTTGCAGAACGCGACCGTGCGCCTCGAACGCTGGGTCGGTGCGGCAGCGCGGCAGCCGCTGTTCGGCCGGCCGGACATTGACAAGCTTCGGTTCGACCTCGCCACGCTCGACACCTCCAGTCTCGGCGCCCATCTCGTCCACCATCCAGAGATCGCCGTGCTGGGGAAGCAGGAGCAGATCGCGCAGGCCGAAGCCGACCTCGCCAAGGCTAACGAAAAGCCCGACTGGACGGTCGAGGTGAACTACCTGCACCGGGGACCTGCGTTCTCCGACATGGTCTCCGTCGGCGTGTCGGTGCCGCTGCAATGGGACCGACGGAACCGGCAGGACCGCGAGCTTGCGGCGAAGCTGGCCGCGGTGGAGCAGGCGAAGGACGAGCGCGAGGAGATGCTGCGCCAGCACCTGGGCGAAACACGTGCCATGATCAACGAGTGGCAGAACGACCGGGAGCGCCGCCAGCGCTACGAGCGCGAGCTGATCCCGCTTGCCGTGCAGCGCGGCTCCGCGGCGCTGGCCGCCTACCGGGGTGGCAAGGCCGGCATCGGCGATGTGCTGTCCGCGCGCCGCGATGAGATCGACCTGCGCCTGCAGGCGCTGCAGCTGGAGGCTTCAGCCGCGCAGCGTTGGGCCTACCTCAACTTCCTCTACCCATCGACCAAATCGATGCCCACGACGGTGTCCACGGAGCGCAAATGAACAGCACGAGCATGATTATTGCGCTCCTTGTCGCCGGTATCGTGGGAGCGGGCGGCTACAGCTTGTATCAAGCCGGGTTACACAAGGGTCAGGCCATGGCCATGCCAGGTCCAGCCGGTGCCACCGCGCCGGGCGATGTGAGCGGGACATCCACGAAAATCGATCCCGCCACTGGCCGCAAGGTGCTGTACTGGCACGACCCCATGGTTCCAGGCCAGCGCTTCGACAAACAGGGCAAGTCACCGTTCATGGACATGGAGTTGGTTCCCGTCTACGCCGACGATGCCGGCAACAGCGGCGGCATCAGCATCAGCCAGGGCATGCGCCAGAACTTGGGCATCCGTACGACCGAGGTGCGGAAAGGGAAGCTGGGCGCGACGGTCGAAGCGGTCGGGAATGTCGCCTACAACGAACGCGATATCGTGCTCGTCCAGGCCCGTGGTAATGGCTTTGTCGAGAAACTGTATGTGCGCGCCCCGCTCGACCCCGTGAAGAAGGGCCAGCGACTGGCGGAACTATACGTGCCGGACTGGGTCGCCGCACAGGAGGAATACCTGTCGGTGAAGCGCATGAAGCAGGAGCTGGGCGCAGCCGGCCTGCTCGACGCGGCGCGCCAGCGCATGCGCTTGGCGGGAATGAGCGAAGACCAGATCCGCCTCGTCGAAACCAGCGGCAGGACCCATCCGCGGCTGACCGTGACGGCGCCGATCGACGGCTTCGTCACCGAACTCGGCGCACGCGAGGGCATGACCGTGGCGAACGGTGCGCAGCTGTTCCGCATTAACGGGCTGCACACTGTATGGGTCAACGCGGAGCTGGCGGAGAACGTTGCGGCGCAAGTACGGCCGGGCACCGCAGTGCAGGCCAGCACACCGGCCCTGCCTGGCACGGTCTTCACGGGGAAGGTCGGCGCACTCCTGCCTGAGATCAACGCCGAGACGCGGACGATCAAGGCTCGCATCGAATTGGCGAATCCGTCCGGCGCCCTGGTGCCGGGCATGTTTGCCACCGTCAGCCTGCGGCCGGCGAGTAGCAGTGAGGTGCTGCTGGTGCCCAGCGAAGCCGTGATCCAGACCGGGAAGCGCAGCCTCGTCATCGTCGAGCAGGGCGATGGACAGTTCAAGCCGGTCGAGGTCGAACCCGGTGCGGAAGGGAACGGGCAAACCGAAATCCGCAGGGGCCTGGAGGCCGGCCAGAAAGTCGTGGCGTCCGGGCAGTTCCTGCTCGACTCAGAAGCCAGCCTGAAGGGCCTGGAAGCCCGTATGTCAGGCGCGGCGCAAGCTGCTGCCTCTGGACCTGCCCCAAGCACTGCAGCCGTCCAGACGCACCATGGCGTCGGCAAGGTCGAGGCCATCACCAAGGGCGAGGTCACCATCTCGCATGGGCCGATTCCGTCGCTTCGGTGGCCGCCGATGACGATGGGTTTCAAGCCTCCGCCGGCAGGGCTGCCGGACACCGTCCGGGTTGGCTCCAGTGTGTCCTTCGACATCCGGCCAACCGAGGACGGTAGCTACGAGATCGTGCGCATCGTCCCGGATGCGGGAGCGGCGAAATGATCGCGCGCCTGATCCGCTGGTCGATCATGAACCGCTTCCTGGTTCTGCTGGCGACGGCGATGTTGACCGGCTGGGGCGTCTGGGCGCTGGCGCGGACACCCGTTGACGCCTTGCCGGACCTGTCCGACGTGCAGGTCATCATCCGTACCAGCTATCCCGGCCAGGCGCCCCAGATCGTCGAGAACCAGGTCACCTATCCATTGACCACGACCATGCTCTCGGTGCCCGGCGCCAGAACGGTGCGCGCTTACTCGTTCTTCGGCGACTCCTTCGTCTACGTGCTGTTCGAGGACGGCACCGACCCCTACTGGGCACGCTCACGCGTGCTCGAATACATGAATCAGGTGGCCTCGCGCCTGCCGGCCCAGGCCAAGACCTCGCTCGGGCCGGATGCGACCGGCGTCGGCTGGGTGTACGAATATGCGCTGGTCGATCGTAGCGGACGGCACGACCTGTCGCAGCTGCGCGCCCTGCAGGACTGGTTCCTGAAGTATGAGCTGAAGACGGTGCCGAACGTCTCCGAAGTGGCCAGCATCGGCGGCATGGTCAAGCAATACCAGATCGTGCTCGACCCCGACAAGCTGCGCGCATACGGCATTCCGCACGCCAGGGTCGTCGAGGCCGTGCAGAAGGCCAACCAGGAAGCCGGCGGGTCGGTGCTAGAGATGGGGGAAGCCGAGTACATGGTGCGCGCGTCCGGCTACCTGCAATCGCTGGACGATTTTCGCAAGATCCCGCTGAAGACGGCCACGGGTGGCGTGCCGGTAATGTTGGGCGACGTCGCCCGCATCCAGCTCGGACCGGAAATGCGCCGCGGGATCGCGGAGCTTAACGGGCAAGGCGAGGTGGCGGGCGGTGTGATCGTCATGCGGTCCGGTAAGAATGCGCTGCAGACGATCGACGCCGTGAAGGCCAAGCTCGCGCAGTTGAAGGCAAGCCTGCCGGCCGGCGTCGAGATCGTGCCCACCTACGACCGCTCGGCACTGATCAAGAGTGCCGTCGCCAACCTGGAGCACAAGCTGATCGAGGAGTTCATTGTCGTCGCAGTGGTCTGTGCGCTGTTCCTGTTCCATGCCCGGTCGGCACTGGTGGCGATCGTGTCGCTGCCGCTGGGCGTGCTGGCGGCGTACATCGTCATGTATTACCAGGGCGTGAACGCGAACATCATGTCGCTCGGTGGCATAGCGATAGCGATCGGGGCGATGGTCGATGCGGCGGTAGTCATGATCGAGAACGCGCACAAGCACATCGAGGCGTGGAACCATGCCCACCCGGACCGGGAGCTGGCCAGCGGCGAGCGCTGGCGGGTGGTGGGCGATGCGGCTGCCGAGGTCGGCCCGGCGCTGTTCCTGTCGCTCCTGATCATCGTGCTGTCGTTCGTTCCCGTGTTCACGCTCGAAGCCCAGGAAGGGCGCCTGTTCGCGCCGCTGGCCTTCACCAAGTCCTACGCGATGGCGGCCGCCGCGGTGCTGGCCGTGACGCTGGTGCCGGTGTTGATGGGCTACCTGATCCGCGGCCGGATCCCGGCCGAGCAGAGCAACCCGCTCAACCGCTGGCTGATCGCGGCCTACCGCCCCTTGCTCGAACGAGCGTTGCGCCGCCCGAAGGCGACCCTGCTGGTGGCCGTGCTGATCGCCATCGTGACGATCTGGCCTTTGTCGCGCCTGGGCGGAGAGTTCATGCCGCCGATGAACGAAGGGGACCTGCTCTACATGCCTTCGGCGCTGCCTGGTCTGTCCGCCGGCAAGGCCGCCCAGTTGCTGCAGCAGACCGACGCGCTGATCAAGACCGTGCCGGAAGTGCAGACCGTGTTCGGTAAAGCGGGGCGCGCGGAGTCGGCCACCGATCCGGCTCCCCTGGAAATGTTCGAGACCACGATCCAGTTCAAGCCCCGCGAACAGTGGCGGCCCGGCATGACGCCCGAAAAGCTGGAGGCGGAGCTGGACCGCGTGGTAAAGGTGCCGGGATTGTCGAACGTCTGGGTGCAGCCGATCCGCAACCGGATCGACATGCTGGCGACCGGCATCAAGAGTCCGGTCGGCGTCAAGGTGGCGGGCGCCAGTCTCGACGAAATCGACCGCATCACCACGGCCATCGAGCATGCCGTGAAGCGCGTGCCGGGGGTGTCTTCCGCGCTGGCCGAACGGCTCACTGGCGGGCGTTATGTCGATGTCCAGATCGACCGGGCAGCGGCGGCGCGCTACGGCATGAATATCGCGGACGTGCAAAGCGTGGTGTCGGCGGCGATCGGCGGCGACAACATCGGCGAGACGGTCGAGGGCCTGCAGCGCTTCCCGATCAACCTGCGCTATCCGCGCGAGGTCCGCGACTCGCTCGAACAATTGAGGCAGCTGCCCGTGCTGACCGAGCGCGGCGCCAACATTCGCCTCGGCGACGTGGCGGCGATCCGCATCGCCGGTGGTCCGCCGATGCTCAAGTCCGAGAATGCCCGCCTGTCCGGCTGGGTCTACATCGACATCCGCGGGCGCGACCTCGGTTCGGCCGTGCACGACATGCAACAGGTGGTGGCCAGGGAAGTGAAGCTGCCGCCGGGTTACTCGATATCGTGGTCGGGCCAGTTCGAGTACCTCGAGCGCGCAGCCGCCAAGCTGAAGATCGTCGTGCCCGCCACGTTGATGATCATCTTCGTCCTGTTGTACCTGACCTTCCGCCGCGTCGATGAAGCGGCGCTGATCATGGCGACCCTGCCGTTCGCCATCGCCGGCGGCATCTGGCTGCTGTGGGCGCTCGGCTACCACCTGTCGGTCGCCAGCGGTGTCGGCTTCATCGCGCTGGCGGGCCTGTCCGCCGAGTTCGGGGTGATCATGCTGCTGTACCTGAAGACGGCGTGGGAGTCGCGCCTGAACGCGGGCCGCACCAGCCAGGCCGACCTGCTGGACGCGATTCGGGAAGGGGCCGTCATGCGGGTCCGCCCGAAGGCCATGACGGTGGCGGTGATCATTGCCGGCTTGGCCCCAGTCATGTTCGGGGCTGGCACGGGGGCCGAGGTGATGCAGCACATCGCTGCGCCCATGGTCGGCGGCATGATCACCGCACCACTGCTATCGATGTTCGTGGTGCCGGCGGCCTACCTGCTCCTGCACACACGGAGAATAGACGCCGGCCCGCGCGCCGCTGAAGCCAAGCGGGAAGAAGCGCGGCACATTAGCTGACCGCCCGAACCACAACTATTTCAACCACAATCACTACACGGAAAACCATCATGAAAACTTTGAGCATTGCGATCATCACCCTCGCGCTGACCGCCCCGACTGCCGCCTTCGCACAGGCGACCCAGATGGATGGTATGGCGATGGGACAGTCTGGCAAGGAAACGAAGGCGGCGGTGCACCAGGCTACCGGCGTCGTCAAAAACGTCGACGCGGGGAATGGCAAGGTGACGCTGGAACATGGGCCGGTCAAGACCCTGAACTGGCCGGCGATGACGATGACCTTCGGCGTCAAGGACAAGGGCTTGCTGGACAAACTGCGCGCTGGCCAGCGCGTTCAAGTCGAGTTCCAGGAGCAAGGCGGCAGCTACGTCATCACCTCGGTGAAATAAGGAGCCTGCCGGGCTACCTGTTCAAGGTTATCCTGGCGCCGTACTTCAAGCGCTGAGTCAAGCTGCCGGGCGGTGTTCAATACGATGGTGGAGATGGTGGTTAGCGAAATTTCGGCGGCAAAGGCGCCGTCCATGTGTAGCTCAGCCAAGACAAGATCGTTCGCCGCCAAAGGCACACGTTAGTCAAAAAGCTTGTCTCAAGAGAGATCAAGTCGTGTTAGTCACGGCCAATCGTGGCGGAGAGAAGCAAGCCGCCTGCGCGGCTTGCGTGGGGATTCGAATCGCCACTTCTGCCACCGCTCGCGGTGGCGCGCCGGAGGCGCAGCGCGCAGCGCGCAGCGTCAGCCGGTATCAAGTTAGCTATACGCCCAAGTCAGCTGGAAGTCCGCCCCGGCATCGCATAAAAAGCCCGCACCTCCACCCCCGCCCGGCAAGCCAGCGCCGCCTTCCGTCCCCACTCCAGCGCCTCATCCAGACTGGCGCATTCGAGCACCCAAAACCCGCCCACATGCTCCTTGGCCTCCAGATAAGGCCCATCGGTGAACTGTACGGCACCACCGGCCGGCCGGCGCACCGAGCGCGCCTCCGCAACCGGCCGCAGTCCGCCAACGAACACCCTGACCCCGGCCTCGATCATTTCGCGGTTGAGTGCACTGATCTCGGCGCGTACCGCTTCGCCTTCGCTGGCCGGGTCGAAATCATCGGGGTGGTGAATAGCAACCAGATACTGAGTCATGACATCTCCTTGTAAGGTAATAGGCCGATAGGCAGGCGATCCGCACCGCCTCATTCTATCGACGAGCGAGCATCCCGGTTTTCGACGCATCGACTCGACAAACCCCTGTCGCGGTGCCCAAACGGACCGGCTACAAGAAAGCGTGACGCTCGGGTGGGGCATCATGGGCATCGGCGCCTGCTGTTCATTCCGGCCGCGCAGCACACGCCGGCCACCGGGATGACGCGGATATGACGTTGATGCAGACCGCCATTGATCACGGTGGCGGCCTTCGACCGCAACGCCAGGCCAGGACCGGTGGCGAGTGTCGACCGCCGCGGCTAGCGCGGCCGCAGGCGCCGCTGGCTCTGCCGGCGCCGCTCCCGTTGCGGTGTCGCGTGCATCGCATGGGACGGCATGGCGCCGTTGCCGTCGATGCCGAATTCGATCACGCGGCGCAGCGAACGCAGCGTGACCGGCTTGGCCAGCACCGTGCTGTGGCCGGCGTGGTAGTGGGGGACGTGGCCCCGCTCGTCGAGCAGCAGGATCACGGGCGCCTGCGGTGCCAGCCGGGCGATCTCGCCAATGAAGGAGCGGCGGTCGTCCGCGTTGAAGGTGGTGTAGCTCAGGACCAGATCGAAGCGCACCGTCTGGGCGGTATTCAGGGCCGCACGCGGGCTGTCCGTGGTGGCCACGATATAGCCGAGCGACTTCAGCAGGGCAGAAATCTCTCCGCAAGCCACAGGGTCATGTTCTACGAGCAGTGCGCATCTCATTGGCTATCCTCCTCTCAGGTGGATGACGACGGCTCGCGCTAGTTCAACCGGAAAGTTGTAACATTTTTTCTCATCCATGCAAGCGCGGCGCATCGTCAGGACAATCCGCTGTGCTACAGTCTTTGTTTTCCGAAAACATCGGTGCAGTCCTGACATGATCCCAGATCAGATCGACGAAAAATGGACTGAAGAAGAACGCCTGGCCGCGCTGGAACGCTATGCGATCCTCGACACGCCGCCCGACAGGGCCATCGACGACCTGGTGCGGCTGGCGGCGGAACTGCTGGAGGCGCCGATCGCGGCGGTCAACCTCATCGATTCGGGACGCCAGTGGTTCAAGTCCGAGCTCGGGCTGGGCGTGCGCGAGATGCCGCTCGACGATTCGATCTGCAAGCACGCGCTGCTGGGCGAGGGCACGATGGTCGTGCCCGACGCCAGCCAGGACCCGCGTTTTGCCCGCAATCCGCTGGTGACCGCCGGGTCCGGCCTGCGCTTCTATGCCGGCGCGCTCTTGAGCACCCCCGAGGGGCTGCCGCTGGGCACCCTGTGCGTGCTCGACCGGACCGCGCGCCCGCAGGGCTTGAGCGCCATCCAGCGCTTCGCCCTGCAGACCCTGGCCGAGCAGGTGATGGCCCAGTTCGAGCTACAGCGCCAGGCGGGGATCGAGCGCCGCCTGCGCTCCAGCGAATCGGCCCGGCTGCGCGGTGAGCAGCGCTACCGCACCGTGCTCGATTCGATCGACGTCGGCTTCTGCATCATCGAGATGATCCAGGACGATCGGGGCGAGCCGTGGAACTACCGCATCCTCGAGGTGAACCCGGCCTTCGTCAAGCACACCGGTCTGGAGGGGGCGGTCGGCCGCACCATCCGCGAGCTGGTGCCGGTCCATGACATACGCTGGTCGCGCATCTACGGCCGCGTGGCCAGCACCGGGCTACCGGTGCGCGTGCAGCAGCACTCGGCCAACCTGGACCGCTGGCTGGACGTGTACGCGGCACCCCTCGGCGATCCGGACAGCCAGCAGGTGGCGGTGTTCCTGCGCGACGTCACCGAGGAGCGCGAACGCCGCGAGGCACTGCAGCGGCTGGCCGACGACCTGGCAACCGCCAACCGCCGCCAGTCCGAATTCCTGGCCACGCTGGCGCACGAGCTGCGCAATCCGCTGGCGCCGATGCGCGCCGGCCTCGACCTGCTGCGCATCGGCGCCGACAAGCCCGGCCTGCTGGCCAAGGTCAGGCCGATGATGGAACGCCAGGTCAACCATCTGGTGCATCTGGTCGACGACCTGCTCGACCTGGCCCGCATCAGCAGTGGCAAGGTCGAGCTGAAGATGGCCGATGTATCGCTGAAGGACGTGCTGCAGCGCGCGGTCGAGATGGCCCTGCCGGGCATCGATGCGCGGCGCCACGCCTTCCGCATGGACATCGCCGACGAGGGCATGCTGGTGCATGTCGACGCTGCCCGGCTGGCCCAGGTGGTCGGCAACCTGCTGTCGAACGCGGCCAAGTACACGATGGAGGGCGGGAGCATCGTCCTCGAAGCGCGCCGTGAGCAAGGACCTGGGGCGCGCGCGTACGTCGCGGTGCGCGACAGCGGCATCGGGATCCCGGCCGAGGCCCTGCCGAACATCTTCGACATGTTCACCCAGGTCGGGCGCCATCCGGAGCAGGAATCGGGCGGCCTGGGCATCGGCCTGCATCTGGTGAAGCAGATGACCGAGCTGCACGGCGGCAGCGTGCGCGCCGAGAGCCCCGGCCTGGGCAAGGGCAGCGTCTTCACGATCGAACTGCCGCTGGCGCAGGCTGTCGCGGGCGTGGACGGCCAGGGTGCCGGCACGCCGGCCAGCGCCGGCCAGCGTCCGCTGCGCATCCTGCTGGCGGACGACAATGCCGATGCGGTCGAGATGCTGCGCGCGCTGCTCGAAATCGAGGGACACCGGGTCGACGTCGCCGGCGACGGCCTGGCGGCGCTGGAGGCGGCCGCGGCTTTCCTGCCCGATGTCGCCTTCCTCGACATCGGCATGCCGGGCCTGAACGGCTACGAAGTCGCGCGGCGGCTGCGCGCCACGCCCGCGCTGGCGCACGCCAGGCTGGTCGCGGTGACCGGCTGGGGCACGCAGGAAGACCGCGCGCGCTCGGAAGCGGCCGGCTTCGACGCCCACCTGACCAAGCCGGTCGACCTCGACGTGCTGAAAGCCATCATCGCTTCGTGCGGCTGAGCGTTCGGCGCTCGACCTGCGCGCCAAGGGCTCGCGCAGCTGGGACCGGGAAGGCCTGCGCGGGCGCGTGCTGGTGCCGGAGGACGGGGAAGTCCTGGCGTTCGGCGCGCTGTAGCGCACTTGAGACAGCCTCGAGCCTGACGACGCGGCCGGTGCTAAGCTTTATCGGATACGGACAGATGGATGGAGGTGGTCATGAACCGTTCCCTTCCCGCGCTCGCGCTGCTGTTGCCGCTGATCACGCTCGTGCCCTCTGCGCAGGCCCAGGTCAGTATCGTGACCGGCGCATCCAACCTGCGCTACACGCTGTCCGACCTGAAGCCGGGCGACGGGGTGGCGCCCGAGCTCAGGTTCGGCGGCAGCACGGCCAGCCAGTTCCTGCAGGCTTCCCTGCATGCCTACCATGGGCTGTGGGAGAGAGTCGACGACTACCGCGTCAACCTGGTGGACGACAGCGCCAACGCCACCTTGCTCGAGAACCGTTGGGGCGACGGCGCCAGTGTGCAGGCCCGCTTCGATCTGGGCGCCGGCCTGCGCGACTGGCAGGGCAGCGCGGCAAGCTTCGCACCGCGCACCGGCATCCAGAGCTTCGAGACCTTCGGCAGCAGCCGCTCGCCCGTCCAGGCCTTCGAGCTTTCCCCCCATGCCAGCATGACGGTCTACATCGATATCGACATGGTGATGTCCTCGGGCCGTGACTCCGTGTCCAGCCAGTACGGCTACGGCAGCGCTACGCTCTACGGCGTGCTGGGCGCCATGCCGGCGCTGCGCGAGACCTTCGCGGAAGGCGTGGGCCAGGATATGCCGGGGCTGGAGCGGACACTGTCGAGGACCCTGAGCCTGAGCTTCTCGAACGATGACGATGCCTGGATGGGCGGCAGCTTCGGCTGGCGCGTCGACAGCGTGACCAACGTCTGGGTCGCGTACCCGATCCCGGAACCGGGCGCCTGGGCAATGTACCTGGCCGGGGCGGCGCTGCTGGCCGGGGCAGGCCGGCGCCGTCAGTGTTTCGTCGCTTCCGCGTAGCTGTTGTGCGGATCCCACTGTTCGGCTTATCCGGGCGGGCCGTTACGCCGCGATCGACCGGACCGCATCGCCTTTGTCCTGGACGGGGCCTTCGCTCTTGTAAATAAGAAAAATATTGAAATCTCTCAAATATTTTCGTTATACAATTCATCATTCGTGTTGATTCCGTATTAATGGTTTCCCCACGGAAATGAATGCGAAGTTGCTGCACAGCCAGTATGGAATGCACTAGAATCGCGAGTCCCCGACCGCCGGCCTCGACCCTGCCGGTTCTTTTCTCGGCCGCGCCGCGGCAAGGTTTATTCATGCTCAGTCAACAAGAACTCGCAGAAGAGGGGCGCGTCAAGGCCTTGCGCGCCCTGGCAGTACTCGACACGCCCCAGGAAGACCGCTTCGACCGCTTCACCCGCATCGCCGCAGCAGCTTTCGGCGCACCGATGGCGCTGGTCTCGCTGGTCGACGCGCACCGCCAATGGTTCAAGTCGCGTATCGGCCTCGACATGTGCGAAACCCCGCGCTCGCTGGCCTTCTGCAGCCATGCGGTGGCCTTGGACGAGCTGCTGGTGGTGCCCGACACGCATCTCGACGAACGCTTCGCCGACCACCCGCTGGTGGTGGGCGCGCCCTTCGTGCGCTTCTATGCGGGCCAGCCGGTGTACAGCGTCGACGGCCAGCCGCTCGGCACCCTGTGCGTTCTCGACCGGCAGCCGCGCCAGTTCGGCGATGCCGACAAGCGCATGCTGCGCGACCTCGCGCAGATGGTGCAGGACGAATTGAACCGCGGCGTGCTGGTAGCGGCGCGCGACGCCGCCCAGATGGCGCTGCGCGAGCTGAACGTGGAGCTTGAGCGCCGGGTCGAGGACCGCACCCGCGAACTGCACGCCAAGAACCGGCTGCTGGAACAGGAGGCGCAGCAGCGCCAGCAGGCCCAGCAGGCCCTGGTGCAGAAGCAGGAACTGCTCGACGCCGTGCTCGAATCGGTCGACGTCGGCGTGGTCGCCTGCGGCGCCGACGGCGCGCTGACCCTGTTCAACCGCGCCGCGCGCGACCTGCACGGCAGCGACGTCGCGCACCTCAAGGCGCCTGAATGGGCTCACCACTACGGCCTGTTCGAGGAAGACGGCATGACCCCGCTCGACGAAGCCCGCATTCCGCTGGCGCGCGCCCTGCGCGGCGAGAACGTCAAGGATGCGCCGATGGTGGTGGTACGGGAGCGGGGCGCGCATCGCGTGCTGGCCAGCGGCCGCGCACTGAAGGGCCCGAACGGCGAGGCGCTGGGCGCGGTGGTGGCGCTGAAGGACGTCACCGAGCTGGCCGAATCGCGCGCCCGCATCGTCGAGAGCGAGGAGCGCCTGCGCACCATCGCCGACAACGTGCCGGCCCTGATCGCCTACATCGATAGCGGAATGCGCTACGCCTTCGCCAACCAGCGCTACCAGGAGTGGTTCGGGGTCAAGAGCGCCGACATGCTCGGCAAGACCGTGCCCGAGGCAATGGGCGAAGCCTTCTTCGCGCCGCGCCGCGCGGCCCTGGAGCGCTGCCTGGACGGGCATGCCTCGGCGCTGGAAATCGAGGAAGAGCGCCGCGGACGCCGCCGCGTGATCAGCACCACCTACCTGCCGCACCTGCGCGGCGGCGCGGTGCAGGGAATCTACGTGCTGTCGACCGACGCGACATCCGCGCGCGAATACGAGCGCCAGCTGCACGCGCTGGCGCATTCGGACCACCTGACCGGCCTGCCGAACCGCCGCAGCTACGAGGAGCGCCTGGTGCAGGCGATCGCGCGAGCGCGCCGCAGCGCGATGGCGATGGCCCTGGTCTACCTCGACGTCGACCACTTCAAGCAGGTCAACGACAGCCTCGGCCACGCCAGCGGCGACGCCGTGCTGCGCGAATTCGCCAGGCGCCTCTCGGGCAGCGTGCGCGCCACCGACACCGTGGCGCGCCTGGCGGGCGACGAGTTCGTGATCATCCTCGAACAGGTCGGCTCGGCGCGCGAGTGCGGCCGCATCGCCGACAAGCTGCTGGACGTGCTGCGCGCCGAGTTCCTGGTCGACGGCCAGCCGCGCCGGATCACGGTCAGCATCGGCATTGCCTGGTCCGCCCATCCGGAACAGGCCACGCTGGCGCACGCGGCCGACGAGGCCCTGTACCAGTCCAAGCGGGAAGGGCGCGACACCGCCACGGTGCTGACGGCTGGCGGCCACTGAGGCACATGTAAAGCCGATGTCGCCGAGTTCCGCGCCCCGCCTGAAACACCTGGACAAGATCCGCCGGCCGCTGGTCGGACGCTCGATCGCGCTGCTGGCGGCCTGCTGCGCGCTGCTGGCCGGGATCCACGGCTGGAGCCTATGGACGGCGCGCCAGGACCAACTGGCCGAGACCGCGGCCAGCACCGCGAACATGGCGCGCGCGCTGGCGGTCCAGGCCGAGACCTCGTTCAAGGTGGCCGATGCGATCCTGGCCGAGACCGTCGAACGCGTCGAGCAAGACGGCACGGCGGGCGCGGCGGGCGAACGCCTGCATGCGCGCTTCGTGCACATCGCCGCCCACTCCGCCGAAGTGCACGGCCTGTTCGTGTACGACGCCGACGGCGGCTGGCTCGTGACCGCGCTGCCGAACCCGGTGCGGGCGAACAACGTCGACCGCGAATACTTCCGCTACCACCAGGCCCATCCCGGCCGCGGCACCCACGTCGGCAAGCCGGTGCGCAGCCGCTCCACCGGCGTAATGGTGATTCCGGTGTCGCGCCGCATCGACCGCCCCGACGGCAGCTTCGGCGGGGTCGCGCTGGTGACCCTCGACCTCGGCTTCTTCGGCCGCTTCTACGACAGCTTCGACATCGGGCGCGACGGCAGCATCGCCCTGGCCCTCGACGACGGCACCTTGCTATACCGGCGCCCGTTCAGGGAAGGCCTGATCGGCACCGACATCAGCAAAGGGCCGGTGTTCCAGATGATGAGGAGCAGGGGGGCCGGCACTGCGATGCTGAAGTCGCGGATCGACGGCATCGAGCGCCTGTTCAGCTACCAACGCCTGGAAGGCTATCCGCTGATGGTCGGCAGCGCCCAGTCGAAGGACGAGATCCTCGGCAACTGGTGGGGGGCGGCGATCAAGATGAGCTGCGTGGTGGCGTTCGCGATCGCCATGCTGGCCTGGGGCGGGGCCCGCATGATCCGCCAGATCCGCATCCGCGAAAGGCTCGAGGACGAACTGCGCCAGGCCGGCGCCGCGCTGGAGCGCCACAACCAGACGCTCAAGGCGCTGGCCGAGAGCGACGGCCTGACCGGGCTGGCCAACCGCCGCCTGTTCGATGAAACCCTGGCGCGCGAGCTGGCGCGAGCACGCCGCAGCGGCGTGCCGTTCGCGCTGATCCTGGCCGACGTCGATTTCTTCAAGAAGTACAACGACCGCTACGGCCACGTGGCCGGCGACGATTGCCTGTGCCGGGTCGCGGCGGCGATCGCGGCCGGGACGCGCCGTCCCGGCGACCTGGCGGCGCGCTACGGCGGCGAGGAATTCGCCGTGATACTGCCCGGGACCGACCTGGCCGGTGCGACCACGGTGGCCGACGCCATCCGCGCGGCGGTGGCCGGGCTGGCCCTCGACCATGCCGACAGCCCGACCGGCAAGGTGAGCCTGAGCCTAGGCGTGGCGGCCGGCCTCGCCGCCGCCGAAGCGGACGGCGCCTGGGTCGAAGCCGCGGACCGCCTGCTGTACCAGGCCAAGGCGGACGGGCGCAACCGCGTGGCGGCCGGGCATGCCACATCGCTTGCAATTGCATAGCGCGCGATCTACCATCGCTTCCATGGAATCGACAACGACCCCCTTGCTGGACGACCAGCTGTGCTTCGCGCTGTACTCGACCGGGCTGGCGATGAACAAGGTGTACCGCAAGCTGCTGCGCAAGCTGGGCCTGACCTATCCGCAATACCTGGTCATGCTGGTGCTGTGGGAGCGCGACGGGGTGACCGTGTCGGACATCGGGGCGCGGCTGTTCCTCGATTCGGCCACGCTGACGCCGCTGCTCAAGCGACTCGAAGCGGCTGGCCTGCTGGCGCGCGCGCGCTCGAACGCGGATGAACGCCAGGTCGTGCTCAGCCTGACGGATGCCGGCCGCGCGCTGGCGCAGCAAGCTGCCGCGATCCAGGAGCAGATGCTGCGCGCGGCGGCGTGCGCGCCGGGCGAGCTGGCTGCGCTCAAGCGCCAGCTCGAGGGCCTGCGCGCGAAGCTGGCCGCGGGCGCCGGCTGACAAAAAAAAGCGGGCCCGAAGGCCCGCAAGAGGGGTTACAACAGCGAGAGACAACAGTGCGAGCCTGGCCTCAGAAGCGGTAGTTGATCGACGCTTCCCAGGTGCGGCCGAAGATCGGGCGCGCATTGATCGGACCGCTGCTGGCGCCGACCAGGCGCGAATTGCCCTCGGTCAGGCCAAGCTCATTGGTGAGGTTGGTGCCGCTCAGGCGCAGTTCCAGCCTGTCGGACAGTTCGGCCAGGATCCCGAGGTCGAGCGTGTCATAGGCCGGCAGGTACTGGGTGTTCTGCTGGTCGGCCCAGCGGCTGCCGACGTGCGAGTAGGTGCCGTACAGCTTGAGCGCCATGTCGCCCACCGGGATCCGGTAGCTCGGCGAGAAGCGGTACTGGAACTTCGGCTGGCGCTGCACGGCGTTGCCGTTGATCGCCGGGTTGTCCTTGTAGGTCGAATCCTGCCAGTCGCCGGTCAGCTGCAGCTGCAGGCCGGTGATCGGGCGCACCGCCAGTTCGAATTCCACGCCCTTGCCCTTCGAGCCGCTGACCGAGTACAGCACGTCGGTGGTCGTGATCTGCTGGAACGAGATGCCGGTGAAGTCGGTGAAGAAGGCGTTCACGTAGGCGCTGTACAGCGGGGTCGCGGTCTTGAAGCCGACTTCGTACTGGGTCACCTTCGGGTTCGGCACGCGGTTACGGTCGTTGACCACGTCCTGGCTGCCGGCGTTGCGCAGGTCGTCGAAGTAGATGAAGGTATGGCCCTGGTTGGCGCGCACGAACACGCTGGAATCGCGGGTCAGCTTATACAGGCCGCCGACCGTGAACGAGTTCGCCGAATCCGAGCGCGACAGGCCGGTGTAGCTGCCGTTCGGCTGCGAGGTGCCGTTGTTGTAGACGGTCAGCGGGTTGTTGTCGGTATCGGCCGACGTCAGATTCGAGATCGAGCCCGAGATGCGCTGGCGTTCGTGGCGCATGCCGGCATCGACCTTGATGCGGTCGTTGATGCGCCATTCGTCGGCGATGAAGCCGGCGGTGTTGTCGCCGTTGTAGGACGCGATCGGCGCGTAGAACACGTTGCCGTCGGTGCCGTTGTTCGACACCACCACGCCGTTGTTCAGCTTCACGTTGATCAGGCGGGCGTTCGGGGTCGCCGTCATCAGGTGGCTGTTGCCGAGATACCAGACGTCGTGCGAGGAATAGTTGGCGACATACGCGCCGACGGTCAGCGTGTTGTTGTAGCCGATGTCGCGGCTGACGCGGAATTCGTCGGTGAAGGAGCGCAGCTTCTTCTCGACCGCCCACAGGCCCGCCTGCACCACTTGCTGGCCGGGTGCGACCGCGGCGCCGCCGGTCGTGTACGTGATGGCGCCGCCGGTGGCGCGCACGCCGCCGGCCGCCGCGACGGTTGCCGCATTCCCGTTGTTGGCGGTGATCGCCTGCGCCAGGTAATCGGCGGCGGTGAGCGGGTTGTTACCGGTGAACATGGCGATGGTATTCAGGTCGCCGCTGAAGTAGTTCAGCTTGTTCGACACGTCCCAGCCGTTCAGTTTCTGCTGGAAGTCCGCGCCGATCAGGTTCGAGTTCAGGCCGCGCCCGTTGCCCAGGTCGTAGTTCAGGGTCTTGCCGGGACCGGCTTCGACCGTGAAGTTGCGCATCTCGTTGCTCATCAGGGTCCCGGTAAGCGGATCGAAACCGGGGAAGGACGAGATCGTGTGGCCGTTGTTCGACGAGATCAGCGGCACGCCGGTGTAGAAGGCGTTCTTGTCGGAGGTCGAACGCGCGTACAAGGTCAGCTCGCCCTGGTCCAGCTTGCGGGTCAGCGAGGCCGACAGCTGGCCGCCGTCGTCCGCCGGGAAGCCGGCGTCGCGTACGCCATTGGTGCTGCGGTAGAAGCCGCCGATCATGCCGTACCAGCCGTCCGCGATCTTGCCGCTGTAGACGCCGTCCACGCGGCGCAGGTTGCCGGTGCCGGTGGTGAAGCGCAGGTTGCCTTCCGGCGTGTCGCCGCCCTTCTTCATGATGAAGTTCATGGTCGCGCCAGGCTGGCCGACCGAATAGATGGTGCTCGGGCCGCCGCGCAGCACTTCGACGCGCTCGATGGTGTCATCCAGGCGGAACGCCGACGAACCCTCGAAGAAGGACAGCACCGGCACCGGATAGATCGGGTTGCCGTTCATCTGCACCGACACGAAGGGCGAGTCGCTGCCCGAAGGGAAGCCGCGCACCTCGATGTTGGCGCCCGACTGGCCGCCGGTGGCTTCGGCATACACGCCCGGCACGATCTTCAGCACGTCCGCGGTGCTGCTCGGCGCCGCGGCCCTCAGCTGTTCCTCGGTGGCGGTGGTGATCGAAAAACTGGTGTCGATCTTGCGCGTGCCGGAGGCCGATGCGGTGCCGGTCACGACGATCTGCTGCATCTCTTTCTGCGCGTTGTCCTGCGCGGGGAGGGGCGAGGATTCCTGGGCCATGGCCTGGGACTGTGCCACCAGGGCGAGCACGGCAAGGGCGACCGCCGACAATTGCGGGGCCGGGAACGGAACGTGGGTTTTCATGTGTAGGCTCTCTTTTTTGCGATGGGAATCCGGCTACTGGCGGGGCGTCTCCTCCCCGGCACGCCTGTCGAATTAATGCTTCGACAAGGAAAGTCGAGCCATTGAAACAAAGAATGTTATCGATGTCAACGTAATTGTTATCGATGTCATTATTTGTCGACAAAGCAAAGAAATCTGTCATAATGCGACCCGGCTCAGGCATTCTTGGAACACCTTTCATCTCAATGGCGCAAGCGAAAAAAACGGCGGCCGCAAAGCCGCGTCAGGCAGGCGACTCCACGGTCACGATGGAGGACGTCGCCCGCGTGGCCGGCGTGTCGACCATCACGGTCTCGCGCGCGCTGCGCGACAGTCCGCTGGTGACCGAGCAGACGCGCGAAAAAATCCGCAGGATCGCCGCCGAGCAGGGCTATCGCTTCAACATCAGCGCGCGCAACCTGCGCATGCGCCGTTCGTACTCGGTGGCGGTGGTGGTCGAGATGACCCCGGTGAAGGGACGGCCGATGTCCGATCCCTATCCGCTCGAACTGTTGGGCGGCATCACCCAGGAGCTGACCACCGCCGGCTACAGCGTGGTGCTGACCTCGCGCCAGTTGCTCGACACCGCGCCGGTGCAGGGCGCCGACGGCCTGATCCTGCTTGGCCAGGGTTCGCACGGCGAAGCGGTGCGCGCGCTGCAGCAGACCAGCATGCCGCTGGTGGTGTGGGGCGCGCCGGAGGCCGGCTCCAGCAATGTGGTCGTCGGCAGCGACAACCGCAAGGGCGGGGCCAGCGTGGCCGAACGCTTCCTGGAGCAGGGCCGGCGCAAGCTGATCTTCGTGGGCGACGTCGATCACGCCGAGGTGCAGGAACGCTGCGCCGGCTTCGTCGACGGGCTGGCAGGCCGCGCCACCGTGCACATCCTGCGCCCCAAGGCCTTCACCTTCGAGGCCGGCTTCGACTGCGTGAATGCGCTGCTGAAGAAGAAGGCCGGCCATAGCTGCGACGGCCTGTTTGCCGCCAGCGATTTGCTGGCGATGGGCGCGATCCGCGCCCTGACCGAGGCCGGGCTGCGCGTGCCCGACGATATTTCGGTCGTCGGCTACGACGACACGCCGGGTGCGGCCAGCTTCGTGCCGCCGCTGACCAGCGTGCACCAATACCTGCGCGACGGCGGCGTGCTGCTGGCCAGGAAGATGCTGGCGATGATCGAAGGCCGGCCCGCGCAATCCGAGATGCTGCCCACGACCCTGATCGTGCGGCAGACCTGAGCTGAACCGAGCTGACCTGAGCCGACCCGAACCCAACCGACAAGCGAACCAGCATGCCTATGAATGATATCGATAACATCGCACCCGCGCCGGGCATTGCCGCCGAGCCTTGGTGCATCCGCGAACGCGCCGTCGATGCCGGGGCCCGTTTCCTGCGCGAGACCCTGTTCACGCTCGGCAATGGCTACATCGGGATGCGCGGCACGCCCGAGGAAGGCAACGCGGCGCCCAAGGCGCAGACGCTGGAAGGCACTTACCTGAACGGCTTCTACGAGTCCGAACCGATCGTCTATCCTGAAAATGCCTACGGCCTCGCGCGCACCAACGAATTCATGCTGAATGTGCCGAACGCCAAGCGCGTCGGCCTCAGCGTCGATGGGGAGGTGTTCGGCCTGGAGCGGGGCAGGGTGCTGGACTACGAGCGCATGCTGGACTTCCGCACCGGCCTGCTCACCCGCACGGTCGACTGGGAATCCGAAGGCGGCAAGCGGGTGCGCATCGCCAGCCGGCGCCTGGTCTGCTTCCAGCGCAAGCACGTCGCCGCGATCGAGGTCGCCGTCACGCCGCTGAATTTCTCGGGACGCCTGCGCCTGGCCGCCGACATCGACAGCGAGGTCAGCAACCTGCAGGCCGGCGACGATCCGCGCGTCGGCTCGGCGATCACCGGCCCCAGCCTTGCGACGCTGGAAAGCCAGCGCACGGCGCAGGGCATGCTGGTGCTGCAGCGCACCCGCCACAGCGGCTTCCTGCTGGCGACGGCCACCGAGGCGTGCCTGCTCGGCGCCGCGGCGAAGGTCGAGGCGATCGAGGGCGGGCACGCCTTCGACATCGACGGCACGCAAGGCGAGACCGTGGTCCTGCACAAGTACATCGCCTACGCGACTTCGCGCGACATGGCGGAAGAACAGGTCGCCCCGCATGCGCGTGCCGAGCTGGAACGCGCCGCGCAGGCCGGCTTCGAGGCCCTCGCTGCCGAACAGGCGGCCTACCTGGCCGACTTCTGGGCCCATGCCGACGTCGCGATCGACGGCGACGACGCCCTGCAGCAGGGCGTGCGCTTCAACCAGTTCCACCTGCTGCAGTCGGTGGGCCGCGACGGCCGCACCAACATCGCCGCCAAGGGCGTCACCGGCGAAGGCTACGAAGGCCACTACTTCTGGGACACCGAGATCTACGTGTTCCCCTTCCTGCTGTTCTCGAAGCCGGAAATTGCGCGCGCCCTGCTGCAGTACCGCTACACGATTCTGGACAAGGCACGCGAGCGGGCCCGCCAGATGGGGCATGAGCATGGCGCGCTCTACCCGTGGCGCACCATCGCCGGCGAGGAGTGCTCGGCCTACTTCCCGGCCGGCACCGCCCAGTACCACATCAACGCCGACATCGCCTACTCGATCCGCCTGTATCTGCTGGCGACCGGCGACTTCGACTTCATGGCCTCGTGCGGCGCCGAGATCGTGCTGGAGACGGCGCGCATCTGGCTAGGGATCGGCAACTACGACCGCCAGCAGCGCTTCTGCATCAATGCGGTGACCGGGCCGGACGAGTACACGGCCATCGTCAACAACAACTACTACACGAACGCGATGGCGCGCATGCACATGAGCTTCGCGGCCGACGTCGCCGAACGCCTGCGTGCCGAGCGTCCGGACGACTATGCGCGCGTGGCCGCCGCCATCGGCCTGGAGGATGGCGAGATCGCGGCCTGGCGCGCCGCATCGGCCGCGATGCGCCTTCCCTACGACGAGGAACTCGGCATCCACGAGCAGGACGACAGCTTCCTGTCGAAGCAGCCCTGGGATTTCGCGAATACGCCGAACGAGAATTATCCGCTGCTGCTGCATTACCACCCGCTGGTGATCTACCGCCACCAGGTCTGCAAGCAGGCCGACGTGGTGCTGGCCCTGCTGCTGCTGTCGAACGAATTCTCGCTGGAGGACAAGCGCCGCGACTTCGATTTCTACGAGCGCGTGACGACCCATGACTCCTCGCTGTCGTCCTGCATCTTCAGCATCGTGGCAAGCGAAGTGGGTTACCACGACAAGGCCTATGCCTATTTCATGGAAACCGCGCGCCTCGACCTCGACAACACCCACGGCAATACCGAGTACGGCGTGCACACGGCGGCGATGGCCGGCACCTGGCTGGGCGTGGCCTACGGCTTCGCCGGCATGCGCATCGACGCCGCGGGGCTGCGCTTTGCGCCGGTGCTGCCCGAAAAATGGCGCGGCTACCGCTTCAAGGCGCAGGTGCACGGCGCCCTGCTCGAAGTCGACGTCGCCAGCGGCGGCATCGTGGTTTACCGCCTGCTGCAGGGTTCGGAGCTGAGCCTGTCGCACCGCGGCCGCCGGCTCACGCTCACCGCGCAGCTACCCGAGATTCGCATGGAGGACAAGGAATGAACAACAGCAGATTCAAGGCCGTCATCTTCGACCTGGACGGCGTCATCACCGACACCGCGCGCTTCCACTACCTGGCCTGGAAGCGCCTGGCCGACCAAGTGGGCGCGCCGTTCGACGAGGCCTTCAACGAACACCTGAAGGGCGTCGACCGGATGGGATCGCTGGAGCTGATCCTGGCGCGCGCGCCGCGTAGCTTCGCGACGGCGGAAAAGCTGCTGCTGGCCGATGCGAAGAACCGCCACTACCAGGAACTGGTGGCGACCATGACGCCGGACGACCTGCTGCCGGGCGCGCTGCGCGCGCTGGAGGAGGTCCGCGCGGCCGGCCTGAAGATCGGCCTGGCCTCGGTCAGCAAGAACGCCTTCACGGTGCTCGACCGCCTCGGCATCCGCGGGCGCTTCGACGACGTGGTTGATGCCGCCACCATCGCCAACAGCAAGCCGCATCCGGAGATCTTCCTGACCGCGGCGAGCCACCTCGGCGTCGCGCCCGGCGACTGCCTGGGCGTGGAGGACGCCGCCGCCGGCGTCGCCTCGATCAAGGACGCGGGGATGAGGGCGGTGGGCGTGGGCGACCCGCAGGTGCTGGCGCGCGCCGATTACATCATCCCGGCGATGGACCGATTCAGGCTGGCCGACTACAGCTGATTTGTCACGAATATAAAAATAACTTGGGCCCCCGCCTGCGCGGGGGCGACGAATTGGAGACACCGTGAACAACCGACGCATCCTGCTGGCGCTCTTTCTGATCTACTTCGTGTTCGCGATCCTGCTCAACAGCGTCGGGACGGTGATCCTGCAAGTGATCAACAGCTACGGCATCGACAAGACCTCGGCCAGCGTGCTGGAGGGTTTCAAGGACTTGCCGATCGCGGCGGTGTCGTTCCTGGTCGCCTCGAGCCTGCCGCGCTTCGGCTACAAGAACGCGATGCTGGTGGCGCTCGCCATCGTCGGCTGCGCCACCCTGGCGATGCCGATGCTGCCGGGCTTCGCCACCGCCAAGCTGCTGTTCCTGTGCGTGGGCGTGGCGTTCGCATTGGTAAAAGTGTCGGTGTACTCGTCGATCGGGCTGGTCGCCCAGGACCGCAAGCAGCACGCCGGCATCACCAACATGCTGGAAGGCTTCTTCATGGTCGGGGTGCTGAGCGCCTACTGGATCTTCGGCTTCTTCATCGATTCGAACGATCCGAAGTCGCTCGGCTGGCTGAACGTGTACTGGCTGCTGTCCGGGCTGTGCGCGGCGACCTTCCTGCTGGTGCTGTCGACCCGCTTCGACGAGCGCAGCGCCGCGCCGCCGCACGGCCGCGGCGCGGCCGCCGATTTCGTCGACATGCTGCGCCTGTTCATGCGCCCGCTGGTGTGCGTGTTCGTGCTCACGGCCTTCTTGTACGTGCTGGTCGAGCAGAGCGTCGGCACCTGGCTGCCGACCTTCAACAACGAAATCCTCAAGCTGCCGGCGGCGATGAGCGTGCAGGTGACCAGCATCTACGCCGCCTGCCTGGCGCTCGGGCGGCTGTCGGCCGGCGTCGTCATGCGCCGCCTGAACTGGTATCCGGTGCTGGCGGGCTGCATCGTGGCGATGGGCGCGGTGGTGCTGCTGGCGCTGCCGCTGGCGCGCGGCATCGCCCACGACCCTAACGTCGGCTGGGCGACGGCGCCGGCGGCGGCCTTCCTGTTTCCCCTGGTGGGCCTGTTCATGGCGCCGATCTACCCGGGCATCAATTCCGTGATGCTGTCGTCGCTGCCGCGCCACCAGCATGCGCCGATGACGGGCCTGCTGGTGATCTTCTCGGCGCTGGGCGGCACCACCGGTTCGCTGATCACGGGCTACGTCTTCGGGCGCTTCAACGGTCACTTCGCGTTTTATCTCACCCTGGTGCCGATCGCCCTGATGCTGGCCAGCCTCTGGTTCTTCAAGCGCCAGGTGGAGCGCCATGGCGAGGCGGCCCTGCCGGAAGGCGAGGCGGCGCGCAGCTGAGCGGCGTCCTTGTCCGGCTGGCGGCAGGCCGGATCGGCCTACTGCGGCGTGCCGCGCTGGGCCAGCAGCAGGGCCTGGAACTCGCGCGCCGGCATCGGCTTGCCGATCAGGTAGCCCTGCAGCACGTCGCATCCGGTGGGGCGGATCGCGGCAGCCTGGGCCTCGGTCTCGATTCCTTCGCAGATCACCGTCAGCTTGAGCAACTTGGCGAAGGCGATCACGCCGTTGACGATGTCCAGGCAGCGGCGGTCCTGCTCGATCTCCTGCACGAAGGAGCGGTCGATCTTGATCGCCGTGATCGGAAACCGGCGCAGGTAGGACAGGTTCGAGTAGCCGGTGCCGAAATCGTCGAGGGCGATGCCGAAGCCCTCCTGCTGCAGCGAACGCAGCACCGAGGCAGCCTTGTCGATGTCCTGGGCCAGCATGCTTTCCGTGACTTCCAGCTTGATGCGCTCCGGGTGCAGGCCGTAGTGCGCCACCAGGTTCTTCAGCAGCAGCGGCAGGTTCTCGTCGCTCAGCTGGCGCGCCGAGACGTTCACCGCCACCTGCAGCCGGTAGCCGAGCAGCTCCCATTCGCGCGCCTGGCGGCAGGCTTCCTCGCAGACCCAGGCGCCGACCGCCGTGATCGCCGGCGAATCCTCGAGCATCGGCAGGAAGGCGTACGGGCCCAGCACGCCCAGGTCCGGGTGGTCCCAGCGCAGCAGGGCCTCGGCCCCGACCACGGCGCCGTTGGCGGCGCTGACCTGCGGCTGGTAGTAGAGCACGAACTGGCGCCGCTCGAGCGCCGAAAAGACTTCCTGGCGCAGTTGCAGGCGCTCCTTGCTCAGGCGCGCCGATTCGGGCGAGAACACGCTGAAGGTATGGCGGCCGTTGTCCTTGGCCGCATACATGGCGGCGTCGGCATTGTTGAGCAGCTCGTCCGCCGTCAGCGTGCCTGGCTTGCCGAGCGCGATCCCGATGCTGGCGCCGACCGCGACCTTCAGGTGGTCGACCGCGATCGGTTCGGCCATGCGCCGCAGGACCGCGGCCGCCAGCGCCTTCGCCGAGCCGGTATCGGCATGCGTGAGCACGAACACGAACTCGTCGCCGCTGATGCGCGCGACGGTGGTATCGGGGGCCGCAAAGGTGGCCAGGCGCCTGCCGATCTCCTGCAGGACCAGGTCGCCGGCCTGGTGGCCATGGGCGTCGTTGACTTCCTTGAAGTGGTCGAGGTCGATGAACAGCACGCCGACCATGTCGTCGCGCGCCAGCGCGTCGTCGAGCGCGCGCAGGCAGCTCAAGCGGTTGTGCAGGCCGGTCAGGCTGTCGTGGGTCGCCAGGTGGACCAGGCGCTCCTCGGCTTCCTTGCGTTCGGTGATGTCGGCGAAAAACACCGTGAGGCCGCTCTTCGACGGATACGCACGCACCTCGATCCAGATACCCAGCGGTGCGTAGAAGTTCTCGCAGCTGGCGAGGGTCTGGCTTGCGAGCGCGCGCCGGTAGGTGAGGTCGAACGGGCTGCCGACCCCTTCCGGGAATTCGTCCCACATGTTCTTGCCGAGCAGCTCGGCGGGCCGGCGTCCCAGCCAGGCCGCACCGCGTGCGTTCATGTAGGTGAATCGCCAGTCGCAATCGACCGAGAAGCAACCATCCGAAATGTTTTCGAGCACGGTGGAGAGGCGCGCGCGTGCGGCCGCCGCGGCGCGCTGGGCATGGATGGTCTCGCTGACGTCTTCCAGGAAGGCGGCGAAATTCGTGACGGCACCGGCGCCGTCGCGCACCGGGAACAGGTGCATGCGGCTCCAGAACGGGGTGCCGTCCTTGCGGTAGTTGCGCAGCGTGCCGCTGAAGCTGCCGCCGGCGCCGATGGCTTCGCGCATCGCCGCGAGTTCCGGCTGCTTACGGTCGCCGTTCTGCAGGAAGCGGCAGTTGCGGCCGACCACCTCGGCCAGCGGGTAGCCGGTCATCGCTTCGAAGGCCGGATTCGCCCAGGCGATCGGGTGATCGTCCCGCAGCGCATCGGTGATGACGATGGCCGTGCTGCTGCCCTTGATCAGACTCATGAAGAAGGCGGCGGGTTGGTCCTCGAGCTTGATCAGGGTGAGCAACTGGTAGTTCGACGGGTGCGTTGACATGGTCGCCTGTTTGGATACTGGACGGCTTCGGTGTAAACGCCGCGTTCGATACGCGGACACGTAAGCGGGCCCGGCATTAGGACAAGGATACCATGCCCAGAGCCGCCATCTTCGCGCGCAGGGCGAGGCGGTCGGCATCGATCCGGGCGCCGTTGGTCCGGCTCGACAAGGCGCTTTTATCCTTGCGGCCGAGGAAGTAGGCGATCCGCTCCGCGTTCGCTCCGGACGGGTGGGGAATCCCGTGCAGGATGCGTCCTTCGTCGAGGATGCCGCGGCGCGCCAGCCAGGACAGCGCCTGACCGACCTTGGGGCCGAGCGGCACGAACACGGCATCGGGCAGCTGCGCCGCCTCGGCCGCGAAATAGTCCAGCAACTGGGCCTGCAGCAGCGGCGTGGTCAGCATGTTCGGATTCGCGCCATTGTAATTGGCGCCGTCGACGAAGATCGGGTGGCGCAGCGCCGCCGTCACGTGCATCAGGCGGGCGTCCGCGCCGAACAGGGTGGCGCAGCTGGCGACGCCGAGCCAGCGCTGCAGGCCGACGTGGTCGAGCAGGGCCACCAGGTTGGGGCGGATCGCGCCGCTGAAGGCGCCGGTGTATTTGGCGGCGCGCAGCAGCTCGTGCTCGGGCGCGCCCAGCGCGAGCTGGCGCCGCGCTTCCCGCACCGCGTTCTTCCATTGCGCGAAGCCCGGCGTGATGCCGACCACGACCACGCGCGCCTGCCGGTTGAGGTAATCGAAGGGAATGTAGTGCGCGCTCAGCGGACCGGCGCCGGCAAGCAGGAAGGAAGAGGGAATGCCGTCCGGGGCGCCGATGGCATCCGGGTCGGTGCCGAGGATGATGTCGCGGAAGCGGTCGAAGGTGGCTGGGAGCATGCGGCATTGTGCCATGCACCGGCATGACCGGGCGGGCACTGTTGCCCGGGTCATGCCGGCCTTGGCTTACAGCCTTACTTGAAGTACACGCTGGCCTGCGTCTTGTTGTTCGACTCGTCCGATTCGGCGATGCTGTTGTCCGGATCGGCGATGGCGGTCAGCACATGCGTGCCGCGCGTGCGCGTGGTCGGCCAGACGATGCTGACGTCGGCGCTGGCGCCCGGCTCCAGGCTCACCGGCGCGGTGCTGCCGACGACCGAGGTGTCTTCCATGAACCTCACGACGACGCCGGCGGCGGCACTGGTGCCCTTGTTGGCGACGGTGGCGATCAGGGTGGCCTTCGAATTCACCTGTGCCGAGCGGACCGAGGTCACCACCAGGTCGGGCTGGTCGAAGCGGGCGAACAGGCGCTTGCCGTCGGCCTGGCGCGCGATCGATGCCAGCTGGCTGTGGTAGCCGTTGGCCGGATCGTCGGCCGGCGACGGGTTGGTGGCGCAGGCCAGGGTGCAGCCGTCCGCATAGCCGACCAGCAGGCGGCCCTGGGCATCGACGGTCGCGTCCATGAAGTCAAGCAGATTACGGCAGGGATTCGAGCCGCCGCCCAGCCAGACACAGCCCGCCTGGACCGGGTCGGTCGGGGTCGCGTCGGTCGTGATCCAGCTCTTGCCGCCGTCGTAGCTGTGGGCGATGTACAAGTGCCACTGGCCGGTGAAGGCGGCGTCCTGGTAGTTGCCGGCGGTCGGCGTGCCGAGGTAGGCGAAGGCGGCGCGGTCGGCATCGCCCGCGACCACGGCCGGGAACACCGTGTTCTGGATGCCGAACGGGGCGCTGATGTCCTGGTCGTCGGTCCAGCTCAGGCCGCGGTCGCGCGTCACCGCCACGCGCGGGTGGCCGTCGCCGTTCTGGTAGCCGAAATACACGGTGCCGTCGGCGCCGATGCCGACCGAGGGATCGCTGTCGCCGGCGGTGCTGCCCGGGACCTTGCGGATGGTCCAGGTCATGCCGTTGTCGGTCGATACCGCGAAGCCTTGCTGGCCGCCGCAGTTCTTGTTCGGCAGGTAGACGGTGCCGTCCGGGCCGACCTTCACGTGGCCGTGCAGACCGCCGCAATCGGCGAGGGTGTACACCGGCATCGACGGGCCGTAGCTCAGGCCGCCGTTGTCGCTGCGCGCGCAAGTGGCGGCGGCGAGCGACTGCGAGCAGTAATACACCGCGTGCGGATAGCTGCCCAGCAGCGGCGCCAGCGCCGCCACGTACGGGCCGCCGCCGATCGACTGGTGGTCGACGCCCTGGCCGACGCCGCCGCCCTGGGTCGGCGTCCAGCTGTCGCCGTCGTTGTCGGTATAGCAGGACAGGCTGTTCACGACGGGATTCGCGAGCAGCTGGGATTCGATGCTGTGGCCGAGCTTCGAATCGGTCCACAGGATCGGATCGAGCCCGGTGACCGCGGTACAGTTGGGAAGGCCGGCCGACCTGGCCTGCCAGGTCGCGCTTGCCGGCTTGACTGTATCGTCGAAGGCCACCTGCAGGGTCTGGGTATTCGACTGGAACAGCACTTTGCCGGTCTTCCAGTTGGCGCCGATCGAAGGTTCGCCGGCAGTGGTGCCGAGCTTGCTGCCGGCCGGCGGCTGGTAGCTGACATAGCTGGGCGGGGTGCCGGTGCCGGGCGTGGCCACCGCCGGTTTCGCGACCAGTTCGACGCTGGCGGAGATGCTTTCGCCGAGCGGGGCGTAGGGCACGACGCGCACCGTGTAGGTGCCCGGCACCGCCGGCAGCAAGGCGACCTCGGGGTCGCTCTGCGAGGCGGCGGAGCCGACCACGTTGCCGCCCTCGTCGAGGATGTAGAGATCGAAGTCGGCGGTGGCGTTCGACCACTTCACGCGCACCGCCAGGTTATGGTCTGCCGCATAGGCGGCGGGGACGTCGACCGTCAGCGTGAAGTCGTCGCAGGGCAGCGCCGTATTGCAGGTGACGGCGCCGGCCAGGCCGCTGACGTTGGGCACCAGGAAAGGCCCGGCCGTGTAATTCAGCGCCGTATTCCGGTCGCTCACCGCGCCGCTGGCCGGCGTGGCGGCGCCGGCCAGTCCGGCGTGCATGCCGGCGTACAGCACCGCCATGGTCAGCGGCAAGGCAGACCATGTTGTTCTTGTCGATCTCATCACTTTTCTCCTTGGTCGCGCAGGTAGGCGGCAGAACCGTTCCGCTCGGTTATCCATCCCGCGTTCTTGAACAAAACGTAGCAGAGCTCGTCAATACTGAATGTGCGATAACCAACATAAAGAAGCGCGGCAGACGCGCGCGAGCCCGGTTTTTCGCCCGTGCTAGGATCGGGGCATCCACGTTCCATTCTCCGAGGACGACATCACGTGCAAGCGCAAACCGGTATCACGCAGGCGCCGTTCGGGACCTTGCCCGACGGCGCGCCAGTCACCCAGTTCACCCTCGCCAACCGCAACGGCATGCGGGTGCGGATCCTGGATTTCGGCGGCATCATCACCGAGATCCACGTGCCCGACCGCGATGGCCGCCTGGCCGACGTTGCCCTCGGCTTCGACAGGCTCGAACCCTATCTCGGCGAGAGCCCGTATTTCGGCGCCCTGATCGGCCGCTACGGCAACCGCATCGCCAAGGGCCGATTTGTGCTTGACGGTCACAAATACGAGCTGGCCACGAACAACGGCAACAACCACCTGCACGGCGGCACGCGCGGCTTCGACAAGGTGTTGTGGCAGGCCGCCGCCGAGGGAGGCGAGCTGCGGCTACGCTACCGCAGCGTGGACGGCGAGGAGGGCTATCCGGGCAATCTCGATGCCCAAGTCGTCTACAGCCTGAGCGACGAGAACGAGATCGTGGTGCGGTTTTCCGCAACCACCGACAAGCCGACTCCCGTCAACCTGACCCAGCACAGCTATTTCAACCTGGCCGGCATCGAAGGCTGCGGCGACATCCTCGGCCACGAGCTGTTCGTCGACGCCGCCGGCTTCGTGCCGATCGACGCCGAATCGATCCCGCTGGGCGGGGTGCGCCCGGTGGACGGCACTCCCTTCGATTTCCGCCGGCCGCGCCCGATCGGCAGCCGCATCGGCGAGCCGGACCAGCAGCTCGCCAACGGCCAGGGCTACGATCATTGCTTCGTGCTCGACAAGGCGGCCGGCAGCCGCGCGCCGATTGGCAAGCCCAGGGCCGCGGTGCGCGTGCGCGACCCGGGCTCGGGGCGGGTGCTGGAGCTGTTCACCCAGGAGCCGGGCGTGCAGTTCTACAGCGGGAACTTTCTCGACGGCAGCTTGGCGGGCAAGGGCTGCGCCTACCCGCACCGGGGCGGCTTCTGCATCGAGCCCGAGCATTTTCCGGACTCGCCCAACCAGCCCGGCTTTCCAAACACGATCCTGCGGCCGGGCGAGACCTATGCGACCGAGTCGCGCTTCCGGTTTTCGGTAGAAGCCTGAGACTGGCATGTGGTGTTGCGCAGAATACTCATCATGTAAAGAAATTTCCTAACATTAATTTTTCTCCATCGACTTCGCACCATTCTGGAGCGTAACCTTAGTTGCCGTGGGTAAATATATGAATTGCCAGCGCACAATGACGGTTTGGAGAAAGAATGAATATCAATGATTGGAAGATCGGCACGCGGCTCGGAATGGGCTTCGGTGTCATCTGTATCGCGCTCGTCTTCACGGTGGGTCAGGGCTTGGCAATGCTTGGCAAGGTCAACGAGGGAACCAATACCATCGTGACCAAGCGGGTGCCGCGGCTCGACCTGATGACGCGCATGCTGAACGAAGTGAACGATACCGCGATCGCCCTGCGCAACATCATGTTGAGCGATGACGCCGCCGACCGCGCCACGCAGCGCGAGAAGATCATGGCCTCGCGCAAGGAGGCGGAGACGATTCTCGCCACCCTCGACAAGACTCTGGAAAACCAGCATGGGCGCGACCTCCTGCGCCAGCAGCAAGAGCTCTACGTCAAATACGTCAAGGCCCAGGACCAGCTGTTGCAGATGATCGGCAACAATGACCTCGACGGCGCAAAGACTTACCTGACCAGGGAAGTGCGCGGCATCCTGACGGCGTTCAAGGGCGCGATCAGCGAACAGATCCAGATGCAGAAGGACCTCGCCGGCCAGGATGCCAGCGCCGCGGCCAAGACCTACGCCGATACCCGCATCCTGATGCTGGCGGTGGGCCTGTTGACCCTGGCCGGTGCGGGCGCGCTGGCGTGGTGGATCTCGGCCTCGATCACGCGCCCGGTGCGCCGCGCCCTGGACGTCGCCAACGCCGTCGCCGCCGGCGACCTGAGCACCCGCGTGGAGGTGACGAGCCGCGACGAAATGGGCCAGCTGCTGCAGGCCTTGAAGACGATGAACGAGAACCTGGTCAAGACCGTGACCACGGTGCGCACCGGCACCGAGGCGATCGGCACCGCGTCCAGCGAAGTCGCGGCCGGCAACCAGGACCTCTCCAGCCGCACCGAGCAGCAGGCCAGCTCGCTGGAAGAGACGGCGTCCTCGATGGAAGAACTGACCTCGACCGTGAAGCAGAACGCCGACAACGCGCGCCAGGCGAACACCCTGGCCGAGGCGGCGTCCGGGGTCGCCGCGCGCGGCGGCCAGGTGATCCATGACGTGGTGACGACCATGCAGCAGATCCACGAGGCGTCCGGCAAGATCGCCGACATCATCTCGGTCATCGACGGCATCGCCTTCCAGACCAATATCCTGGCGCTGAACGCCGCGGTGGAGGCGGCGCGCGCCGGCGAGCAGGGCCGCGGTTTCGCGGTGGTGGCCGGCGAGGTGCGTTCGCTGGCCCAGCGTTCGGCCGCGGCCGCGAAAGAGATCAAGGTCCTGATCGACGACTCCAGCGGCAAGGTCGGCACCGGCAGCCGCCTGGTGCAGGAAGCGGGCAGCACCATGGGCGACATCGTCGACAGCGTGCGCCGCGTGACGGACATCCTCGGCGAGATCAGCTCCGCCAGCCAGGAGCAGAGCGCCGGGATCGAGCAGATCAACGAAGCCATCACCCAGATGGACACCGTGACCCAGCAGAACGCCGCGCTGGTCGAACAGGCCGCGGCGGCCTCGCAGTCCATGCAGGACCAGGCCGCGCGCCTGTCGGCGGCGGTGGCGGTGTTCAAGCTCGATCATGCGTCCGCATCGGCCACCGTTGCCGCGCCGCCGCGCGCGCCCGCCCGCACGGCACTGCCGGCACGTCCCGCGCGCCCCGCGGCGACGGCTGCGGTGAGCGACTGGGAAGAGTTTTAAGCGTTGGCTCGTCGTCCCCGCTGTGCGGAGACGACGGTCCTATCCACGCCATCGCCGATTATGTTAGGCTCTCCGACGCGCCGCCAGCAGGCGCGCCCGGTAACCGTCTTTACAAGGATCAGCATGACTGGCTTCGTCATTACTCCGCCCACCACCGCCTCCCTCGCCATCAGCGGCTCCGACCAGGTCTTCCCGCTGCGCCGCGTGTTCTGCGTCGGCCGTAACTACGCCGCCCACGCGCGCGAAATGGGCGCCGACCCGGACCGCGAACCGCCGTTCTTCTTCTCGAAACCGGCCGACGCGGTGGTGCCGGCCAGCGGCACGCTGCCGTATCCGCCGGCCACGCGCGAACTGCACCACGAGGTCGAGCTGGTGGTGGCCCTGAAGGAGGGCGGCGCCGACATCGCCCCCGAGCGCGCGCTCGACCTGGTGTGGGGCTATGCGGTCGGCCTGGACCTGACCCGGCGCGACCTGCAGGCCATCGCCAAGAAGGACGGCCGGCCGTGGGACATGGCCAAGGGCTTCGATGCCTCCGCGCCCTGCAGCCCACTGCAGCCGCTGTCGTGCACCGGTCACCCGCAACAAGGCCGCATCTGGCTGGAGGTGAACGGCGAACTCAAACAGGAAGGCAACCTGGACGAGATGATCTGGCCGGTGGCCGACGTGATCAGCTACCTGTCGCGCTTCGTGACGCTGGCCCCGGGTGACCTGATCTTCACCGGCACCCCGTCCGGGGTCGGTGCCTTGAACCCCGGCGACCGCGTGCGCGGTGGCGTGGAAGGCGTGACCACCTTCGAACTCGTCGTCGCCGGCGAATGACGGCGAAGGTAAGCGGGCTGCTGCAGATCGGCAGCTTCGCGCCCGAAATCCAGTCGCAGCTCGATGCCGAATTCGATTGCCTGCGGGCCGGCGACCTCGCGCGTGAACCGGGCCGCGCCCATGGGATCCGCGCGCTGGTCACGCGCAGCAACCTGGAGGTGCCGGCCAGCCTGGTCGAACGCCTGCCGGACCTGGAGATCATCGCCACCTGCGGCGTCGGCTACGACCTGATCCCGCTCGGCCTGGCCGCGCAGCGCGGCATCGTGGTGTCGAACACCCCGGACGTGCTGAACGCCGCGGTCGCCGAGCTGTGCATCGGCGCGCTGCTGTCCCTGCTGCGCAAGCTGCCCCAGGCCGACCGCTACGTGCGCGAAGGGCGTTGGCCCGATGCCAACTTCCCCCTGAGTACCAGCCTGGCCGGCAAGCACGTCGGCATCGTCGGCCTGGGCCGGATCGGCAAGGACATCGCGCGCCGCCTGGAGCTGTTCGGGGTGGCCCTGGCCTACCATGGCCGCACCGACCAGAACCTCCACTGGCGCTTCGAAGCCGACCTGGCGGCGCTGGCGCGCGATGTCGACATCCTGATCGTGGCGGCGCCGGGCGGACCCGAGACCGCGCGCATGATCGACGCGCGCGTACTGGACGCGCTCGGGCCGAGGGGCTACCTGGTGAACGTGGCGCGCGGCTCGCTGGTCGATCAGGAGGCGCTGCTGGCGGCGCTGGCGCAGGGCCGCATCGCCGGCGCGGCGCTCGACGTGTTCGACGCCGAGCCGGACATCGATGCGCGCTTCTTCGGACTGGAGAACGTGCTCCTGACGCCGCACCTCGGCAGCGCCACGCATGAGACGCGGGCGGCGATGGCGCAGCTGATGCTGGATAACCTGCGGGCTTGGTTCAGGAGCGGCAGGGCGCTGACGCCGGTCACGTAGGGTCGGCACGGGGTGCCCACCCTACGGCCAACTCAATTGGCCATGTTCTTGGCCACGATTGCATCCGTCGCCGCCTGCGCCTGCTGCAGCGGCTGGTTCAGCACATCGGTCGCATAGGTCGGCGCCGGCGTCGCCACGGTGCCCAGCGCGCCGCCGCCCTGCTTGCTGATGTCGATGTCGACGGTGGCCGACAGGCCCACGCGCAGCGGGTGCTGGGCCAGTTCCTTCGGATCGAGCGTGATCCGCACCGGCACCCGCTGCACCACCTTGATCCAGTTGCCGGTCGCGTTCTGCGCCGGCAGCAGCGAGAAGGCGCTGCCGGTGCCGGCGGCCAGGCCGACCACCTTGCCGTGGTAGGCCACCTTGCTGCCGTAGATGTCGGCCTCGATCGTGGCCGGCTGGCCGACGCGGATGTCGCGCAGTTCCGATTCCTTGAAGTTGGCGTCGATCCACAGCTGGTCGAGCGGCACGATGGAGAGCAGCGGCGCGCCCGGGGCGATGCGGCTGCCGACCTGCACGCTGCGCTTGGCAACGTAACCGCTCACCGGCGCCACGATGGCGTTGCGGCGTGCCGCCAGCCAGGCCGACAGGTAATCGGCCTTGGCCGCCAGCACGGCCGGGTGCTCGCTCGGCGCCACGCCGGCCACGGCCACGCGGGCCGCCGCCACCTGCTTCAGCGCCACGTCCAGCGCGGCCTTCGCGTCCTCGACGGCGCGGCGCGCATGCGCCACATCTTCGCCGGAAACCACGTTGCCGGCCGCCAGCGGCAGGCGCCGCGCCAGGTCGTCCTGGGCCGCCTTGAGGGTCACACGGCGCTGCTCGACCACGGCGTTCAGCTGCTCGACGTTGGAATAGCGTTCGCGCTGCTGGCGCACGGCCGTGCCCAGGCGCGCCTCGGCCTGGGCCAGGTTCACCTCGGCGTCGGACGGGTCCAGGCGCACGATTTCTTCGCCGGCTTTCACTAACTGGGTTTCGTCGGCGCGGATCTCGACCACGCTGCCGGTCACCTGCGAGGAGACGTTGACCAGGTTGCCGCCCACGTAGGCGTTGTCGGTTTCGACGCGCTTCGAGGCGACCAGCGTGTAATAGGCGCCGTAGGCCAGGCCGGCGGCGAGGAAGGCGACGGTGATGCCCGCCAGGACGACGCGGCGCTTGCCTTTGTTAGGGATTGGGTTGTTCTCGGTACTCATGGGACGGTGTCGTTGATTATTTGATGTTATTGGAAGCGGATGCGGACGCGTTGTCCGGCGTGGCGCGGTAACCGCCGCCGAGCGCCTTGACCAGCGCCACCTGGGTCTGCAGGCGGGCGTCGAGCAGCTGCAGGTCGGTATCCTGCTGGCGCAGCAGCGTCATCCTCGCCTGCAGCAGGCCGGCGCGTTCCAGCAGGCCACGCTTCATGCGTGCCTCGGCGCTGTCGACCAGCTTGCGGCTGGAGTCCAGCGCAAGCTGGTGCGCCCGCGATTCCTGCTCGAGGCCCTGCAGGGTAGCGCCTTCCTGGGCCACGTCGCGTACGGCGGCCAGCACGGCCTCGTTGTACTCGCTGACCAGTTCATCGCGATTGCTGCGCGCCACGCCCAGCTGGGCCTTCAGGCGGCCGCTGTCGAACAGCGGCAGGTCGAGGGTGGCGCCGATCAGCGGCGTGCGGCTGGGCCAGCGCAGCAGCTTGCCGAGCGAGACCGCGTCGAGGCCGAGTGCGCCCACCAGGTTGATGTCGGGACGGAAGGCGGCTTCGCTGGCGGCCACGCGGCCGAGCTGGGCCTCGACCCGCCAGCGCGCGGCCTGCAGGTCCGGACGGCGCGCCAGCAGTTCCATGCCGAGTTCGCGCGGCAGGGCGTTGACGCCGGGCGCCGGCTTGACACGAGCCAGCTTGGCGAGGGCCTGGGTGTCGCCGCCGATCAGGGCGCGCAGCACTTCGCGCTCGCGACCGGCCTGGGTGTTCAGGCGCTTCGCCTGCTCTTCCATCACGCCGAGGTCGAGTTCCGCGCTGGCCAGCTGCTCGCTGCTGGCCAGGCCATGGGCGATGCGGGCCTTGCGGCCGTCCACCAGCTCGCGCTGCACGGCCGCCAAAGCGTTCACGTTGTCCTGGCGCGCCCACAGCATCTGCAGGCGGAAGTAGCTCTGGGCGACGCTGGCGGCAATCGCCTGCGCGGACTGGGCGGCCTCGGCCCGGCGTACATTGGTTTCGCCCAGCGCGGCGGCGACCAGCGAGCGGTGCTTGCCCCACCAGTCGACGTCGTAGGACGCGCGCAGCTGCACGTTGGCGTCGTTGTACCAGGCGCCGCCGAGCGGCGGCGGGAAGAAGCCGTTGGCTGAATAACGCTGGCGGTTCATGCCAGTCGCCAGGCCGACCTGGGCACCTTCGTCGGCGCGTTCGGCCGCGAGCGCGGCCTGGGCACCGGCGATGCGCGCCTGCACCACGGCCAGGCTCGGGTTGTCATGCAGCGCGCCCTGGATCAGGGCGTCGAGCTGCGGGTCGCCGTAGGTCAGCCACCATTGTTCGGCCGGCCAGGCGTCCGCGGGCAGATCGATGCCGGGCGCGTGCTGGGCGCGCGCAGCGAGGCCGATCGCGGCCGCAGGCCCGGTATCGGCCGGCACCGCGATGCAGCCGGCCAGCAGCGCCAGCACGGCGCCGGCGATCGCGGCATTCTTGAGGATGAGGGAGGTGTGTCGCACTTGTTCTAGCTTTCCAAATTAATCGAGGTGCGCGTGATCGACCGGGGCCGGGGCGCTGGATGCCTTCGGCGGACGGATCAGGAGCAGCAGCGGGATCACGGCCATGGTGAGCAGCATCATCAGCCAGTAGTCGTCGACGTAGGCGATCATCGAGGCCTGGCGCGTGACTTCGTTGTTGATCATGGCGGCGCCAAGCTGGGAGCCCATGTTGTAGACGCTGGCCGGATCGTTCAGCGCCGGGTTGGTGTTGGTGATGTGGGTCGTCAGCGAGGCGTGGGCGATCTGGGTGTTCCGCACCAGCAGCGCCTGCACCAGCGCGATGCCGATCGAGGAGCCGATGTTTCGAATCAGGCTGTACAGCGCCGTGCCTTCGGCGCGCATCTGCGGCGACAGCGTGGCGAAGGTGGCGGCCGACAGCGGCACGAACACCAGGCCCAGGCCCACGCCCTGGATCACGCCCGGCCACACGATGTCGGACTGCGACAGCCCCAGCGTGTACCGGGTCATCTGCCACAGCGAGAACGCGGTGATGGCAAAGCCGCTGCCCAGCAGCAGGCGGAAGTCGACCTTGCCGGTCAGTTTGCCCACCACCAGCATGGCCGCCATCGTGCCCAGCCCCGACGGCGCCGTCACCAGTCCGGCCAGCGCCGCCGGATAGCCCATCAGGCCCTGCAGCATGGTCGGCATCAGCGCGCGGGTCGCGAACAGCACCATGCCGACGATGAAGATCAGCAGCAGGCCGGTGACGTAGTTCGAGTTCTTCAGCAGGCGGAAGTCGACGAAGGACTGGCCGGCCGGGCGCGTCAGCGTGTGGCCGATGAAGTAGGCGAACGACAGCGCCGTCAGGACCAGCTCGACCCAGGTCTCGATCGACTGGAACCAGTCGTTCTGCTCGCCGCGGTCGAGCAGCATCTGCAGCGCGCCGATCGCGATCGACAGCGTGAGGAAGCCGAACATGTCGAAGCGCACGCGGCGCGCGGCGACGGTCGGGTGGATGTAGCGCCAGATGCCGTAGAAGGCCACCGCGCCGATCGGCAGGTTGATGAAGAACACCCAGCGCCAGCTGTAGCTGTCGGTCAGCCAGCCGCCCAGGGTCGGGCCGAGGATCGGGCCAATCATCACGCCCATGCCCCATACCGCCATCGCCGAGCCGTGCTTCTCTTTCGGATTGATGTCGAGCAGGACCGACTGCGACAGCGGCACCAGGGCCGCGCCGAACACGCCCTGCAGCATGCGCGAGACGACGATCTCGGTCAGGTTCATGGAGATGCCGCACAGGGCCGAGGCGACCGTGAAGCCGGCCACCGACACCAGGAACACCTTCTTCAGGCCGAAGCGGTCGACCAGCCAGCCGTTCAGCGGCGTGGCGATGGCGGCGGCCACGATGAAGGAGGTCAGCACCCAGGTGATCTGGTCCTGCGAGGCCGACAGCGCGCCCTGCATGTGCGGCAGGGCGACGTTGGCGATGGTGCCGTCCAGCGCCTGGATGATGGTCGCCAGCATGATCGAGATCGTGATCATGGTGCGGTTGATCGGCGGATCCGCCGGCGCCGGCGCGCCGGTAGTGGCTGCGCTCACAGCTGCTCCTCGATGCGGGTGCGCAGCAGTTCCAGCAGCTCGGTGGCGGCGGCCAGCTTGTCGGCAGCGATATCGCCGAGCAGGGCGCTGCGCACGGCAGTCGCCTGCTCGCGCACCTGTTGGTACAGGGTCGTGCCGGCCTCGGTCAGGTGGACCAGCTTGACGCGGCGGTCGGTGGGCGAGGCCGAGCGCGTGACCAGGCCCTCGCGTTCGAGGCGGTCGAGCATCGATACCATCGACGGGCCTTCGACGCCGACCAGGTCGGCCAGGGCGCGCTGCGACATCGGCTCGGCCGACTTGGCGATCGTGGCGATGGTCATCCAGCCGGCCTGGCCGATGCCCAGGTGCTTGAGTTGCTTGTCGATCAGGAGGCGCCAGCCGCGCGCCGTGTTGTGCACGGCGGCGGAAAAGCGCTCCCCGACCGGGGATTCAGGTAGGTCACTCATCGTTAGCAATCGAATCGATAGTAATCTATCGAGTTTAGTTTGTGCAAGCCAATCTGTAAAGAGCGATTCCTTGTGAGCCGTGGTGTCAGAGTCGTCTTAACGATGAGAAGGAGAACCTCATGCAGCAAGCCGCATTGCTGACTGTCCACAGAATGGGCGCCACCCCGCGCGACTATGCCGAGAAGCTGTTCGAGGCGGTGGCGGCGCGGCCCTGGTCGACGACCGCCCGATCAATGCGGGGCGGGGCGCGGTGAGCTGGATCCTGAAGAGCTGGAACCCGCTGTCCCACACGGCCTGCTGGGCCGGTGCCCAGGTGCTCGAGGTGCTGGCGCAACGGCTGCGGCGCCAGATCTAGCGATCCGACGTGCCGGTTCCTGTCGCGCGCGCCTTGGCGACGAAGGCACGAAGGTAATCGATGTCGCCGTCGGCCTCGCGCACGCCCAGGAACAGCTGCTTGGCGACGCCGCGCTCGCCCAGCCGCACCGACGTGAGCGCCATCTTGGGGACGTATTCATCCACCAGCCAGCGTGGCAAGGCGGTAACGCCGCGCCCGGCGGCTACCATCTGCAGCAGGATGTCGGTGGTTTCGATGACCTTGTGCTTGCGCGGCATGCACGCGGCCGGCAGCAGGAACTGGTTGTAGATGTCCAGGCGCTCGACCGCGACCGGATAGGTGATCAGGACTTCCTCCGCCAGCTCGTGCGGCATGACGTGGCCGCGTCCGGCCAGGCGGTGGCCGCTTGCTACCACCAGCACCTGCTCGTAGTCGAACACCGGCTCGAAGCGCAACCCCGGCTTGTGCAGGGGATCGGGCGTGACCAGTATGTCGATCTCGTAGCCGAACAGGGCGCCGATGCCGCCGAACTGGAATTTCTGCTTGACGTCGACGTCGACGTCCGGCCAGTCGGCCAGGTAAGGCGCGACCACCTTCAGCAGCCACTGGTAGCAGGGGTGGCATTCCATCCCGATGCGCAGGGTGCCGCGCTGGCCCTGCGCGTACTGGCGCATCAGTTGCTCCGCATGCTCGAGCTGCGGCAGCACCCGGTTGGCCAGGCCGAGCAGGTATTCACCGGCCTGGGTAAGACGCAAGCTGCGTCCTTCGCGGTGCCAGACATCGGTGCCGAGCTGCTGCTCGAGCTTCTTGACCGTGTGGCTGAGTGCCGATTGCGTCAGGCACAGCACGTTTGCCGCCGCCGTCAGGGAACCCTGGCGGCTGACCTCGCGGATGACGGCCAGGTGAATGCGTTCGAGCATACTGAATCATGATTAAATTTAATGTATCAATGAAATATTACCATTTTTATTCATGAGTCACGCTGGCTATGATGCATGTCATTCTCACTAGGATTCATCGACATGGCCACCACACACAATCTCGGATATCCCCGCATCGGCGCCCGGCGCGAACTGAAATTTGCCCTCGAGCGGTACTGGCAGGGATCGTCCTCGCAAGCGCAGCTGGACCAGCTCGGCGCCCGGCTGCGCCAGCGGCATTGGCAGGACCAGGCCGGGCTGGACCTGGCGCCGGTCGGCGACTTTTCGTTGTACGACCAGGTACTCGACATGAGCTTTACGCTGGGGAACGTTCCGGCGCGTGCGCACCGCCAGGCGGGGAGCCGGCTCGACACCTATTTCCGGGTCGCGCGCGGGCGCGCGGCGCACGACACGGCCTGCGCCTGCGCGCATGCCGGCGAGATGACCAAGTGGTTCGACACCAACTACCACTACATCGTGCCCGAGTTTTCCGCCACCACCGAATTCACGCTTGACGCATCGCAGCTGCTGGCGCAACTGCGTGAAGCGCGTGCCCTTGGCGTGCCGGCCAAGCCGGTCATCGTCGGACCGGTCAGCTACCTGTGGCTGGGCAAGGCCAAGGACCAGTCCGACCGGCTGGCCCTGCTGCCGCGCCTGCTGCCGGTCTACGCCGCCCTGCTGGAGCAGCTGGCGCAGGAAGGTGCCGAGTGGGTCCAGGTCGACGAGCCGGTGCTGGTCACGGAACTCGACGGCGCCTGGCGCCAGGCTTTCGCCAGCGCGTATGAGAGTTTGCGCGAATCGCCGGCCAAGTTGCTGCTGGCGACGTATTTCGGCACGCTGCAGGACAACCTGGAGCTGGTGTGCGGCTTGCCGGTACAGGGCTTGCACATCGATGCCGTGCGCGGCCGCGCCGAAGTCGACGAGGTGGTGCGGCGCTGGCCGCGCGAGCGCGTGTTGTCGCTGGGCGTGATCGATGGCCGCAACGTCTGGAAGACCGACCTGCACGCGACGCTCGAATGGCTGGAGCCGATCCATGGGCTGCTGCGCGAGCGCTTGTGGATTGCGCCGTCCTGCTCGTTGTTGCACGTTCCGGTCGACCTCGATGGCGAGCAGGGACTGGACCGCGAGATCCGCTCCTGGCTCGCCTTCGCGCGCCAGAAGCTCGATGAACTCAAGTTGCTGGGCGTTGCGCTGAACCAGGGACGGGTGGCGGTGCAGGAAGCGCTGGTCGCAAACCATGCGGCGGTCAGCCGCCGGCATCGCTCGGCGCGGGTGCACGATCCGGAGATCAAGGCGGCGCTGCTTGGCATCTCCGCTGCGATGGGCCGGCGCGCCAGTGCCTACGAGACGCGCGCCGCCCGCCAGGCAGCGCTGCTTCGCCTGCCGGCTTACCCGACCACGACGATCGGTTCGTTCCCGCAGACGGCCGAGATCCGCGAGGCCCGCAAGCGCTTTCGCCAGGGCGCACTGGACGAAGCGGCCTACCAGGCGCTCATGCGCGCCGAAATCGCGCGCTGCGTGGGCGAGCAGGAAGCGATCGGCCTGGACGTGTTCGTCCATGGCGAGGCGGAACGCAATGACATGGTCGAATACTTCGGCGAGCAGCTCGACGGCTTCGCGTTCACCGAAGCCGGTTGGGTGCAATCCTACGGCTCGCGCTGCGTGAAGCCGCCAATCCTGTTCGGCGACGTCAAGCGGCCGCGCGCCATGACGGTCGAGTGGACCCGCTATGCGCAATCGCTGACCGACAAGCCGATGAAGGGCATGCTGACCGGTCCGGTCACCATCCTCAACTGGTCGTTCGTGCGCGACGACCAGCCGCGCTTTGAAACCTGCCGCCAGCTGGCGCTGGCGATCCGCGCCGAGGTGCTGGACCTCGAACGCAGCGGCGTGCGCGTGATCCAGATCGACGAAGCCGCGCTGCGCGAAGGGCTGCCGCTGCGCCGCGCGCAATGGCAGGCCTGCCTGGAGTGGGCGGTCGAGTGTTTTCGCATCGCCGCCAACGGCGTGCGCGACGACACCCAGATCCACACCCACATGTGCTACTCGGAGTTCAACGACATCATCGCCGCGATCGCCTCGATGGATGCAGACGTGATCACCATCGAGACCTCGCGCTCGGACATGGAGCTCCTGAACGCCTTCGACCACTTCAACTATCCGAACGCGATCGGTCCAGGGGTATACGACATCCATTCGCCGAACGTCCCCAGCCGCGAACACATCGAGCAGATGATGCGCAAGGCGGCGCGGCGCGTGCCGGCGCAGCGCCTGTGGGTCAATCCCGACTGCGGCCTGAAGACCCGCGGATGGGACGAGGTGCGCCCGGCGCTGCGCAACATGGTCGCCGCCGCCCGCAGCCTGCGCGCAGCCGCCTGAGCGCCGCGCCGGCCTTGTTCGCCGCCGTCCTGGTTCTTGCGCCGCGCGTCCTCCGTGCATGCGGGCGCGCTCGCATGACATCCTCCTTGACATGACTGGCGCCGATTCTACGTGGCAGCCGCCGGGCCCGCCGTTCGATTCTTCTTGAACACAGGCGCCGCCGGCGAACTGTGTTTCCGTGGCGTGACGGCTTCTGTGTGCGCCGCGTTGGGGAAGGGCCAACTATCATCGCGGGCATGACGAACACGAATGCAGAACAACCGGCCTTGCTCCCGCCGGCGGAACCGGCCGGATTCCAGGCGCGCCCGATCACACGCCACCGCGGCGCCAGCCACGCTGCGGGACATGACAGCGTGGCGGAGGAAATGCCGCTGGCGCTGGTGGTCAACGGTATTTCGCACGTGGTCATGATGGTCACCCCGCGGGATCTCGAGGCGTTCGCGGTGGGCTTCGCGCTGACCGAGGGCCTGGTCGACAGCCGCGCGCAGATCTACGATGCCGAGTTGCGCATGCACGCGCGCGCGGCCGAGGTCGAGCTGAGCATCGCGCAGGAGCCGTTCCAGCGACTGAAGGGGCGGCGCCGTGCGCTGGCCGGGCGCACCGGTTGCGGCGTGTGCGGCATCGAAAGCCTGGCGCTGCTCGACCTGGCGCCGGAGAAGATGGCGCCGGCGGCGCTGCCGGCGGACCCGGGCGCGGCCATCGCGCGCGCCGCCGCGGAACTGCCGCGGCACCAGATCCTGATGCGCGAGACGGGCGGCGTGCACGCCGCGGCCTGGTGCGCGCTTGACGGCGCGGTCCAGGCCGTGTTCGAGGATGTCGGGCGCCATAACGCCCTCGACAAGCTGATCGGCCACCTCGCACTCGGTGGGGCCGACCTGCGCAGCGGCTTCGTGTTCATGTCCAGCCGCGCCAGCTACGAGCTGGCGCGCAAGACCGCGCGCATGGGCATCCCGATGCTGGCCACGATCTCGGCGCCCAGTTCGCTGGCGATCGACATCGCCGCGCAGGCGGGGCTGAAGCTGGCCAGTTTCTGCCGCCAGGACGGGTTCGTCGAATATACCTGATCCGGCACGGACGAAAAAAATCCGGCGCGAGGCCGGATTTTTTTCGCTCCTCGGCGGCGCGCGCTGCGCCACCGGGGCTTATTGGACGGCGGACGGCGACAGCAGCACCGGGACCGATTTCGAAGTCGGCGTGCCGGCGCCGACGGCCACGCTGTCGAGCGGCACCAGCGGGTTGGTCTCGGGGTAGTAGGCGCCGAGGCAGCCGCGCGGGATATCGTATTCGACCAGCATGAAGCGCTCGGCGCGGCGCTCCACGCCGTCGTCCCACACGCTGGTGATGTCGACCCATTGGCCGTTCTCCAGGCCCAGCATCTCCAGGTCCAGCCGGTTGGCGAACAGCACCCGGCGCATGCCGAACACGCCGCGGTAGCGGTCGTCCATGCCGTAGATCGTGGTGTTGTACTGGTCGTGCGAACGGGTCGTCATCAGGACCAGCAGCCGCTCGCCATGGCGCGCACGCGCGCGGTGGATCGGTGTGTCCTTGTCGATCGCGTGCACCACGAACTGCGCTTTTTTGCTGGCGGTGACCCACTCGCGTTCGCGCGACGCGACTTTCAGGTGGAAGCCGCCCGGTACCGCCACCCGCGCGTTGTAGTCGTGGAAGCCGTCGATCGAGCGCTCGATCGCGTCGCGGATGCGGGCATAATCGGCGACATGCCAGTGCCAGTCGACCCGTCCGCTGCCCAGCGTGGCGTCGGCGATGCCGGCCACGATCGCCGGTTCCGACAGCAGCTTCGGCGAGGCCGGCTTGTTCATGCCGTACGAGATGTGCACCATGCTCATCGAATCCTCGACGGTGACGCCTTGCGCGACGCCCTGCTGCAGGTCGATCTCGGTGCGTCCGAGGGTCGGCAGGATCAGCGCCTCCTTGCCGTGCACCAGGTGGCTGCGATTCAGCTTGGTGGTCACGTGCACCGTCAGCGCGCACGAGCGCAGCGCCTGGAAGGTCAGCGGCGTGTCGGGGGTGGCGATCGCGAAGTTCCCGCCCAGCCCGATGAATACCTTGACCCGGCCGTCCAGCATGGCCTTAATGGTCTCGACGACGTCATAGCCGTGGTGGCGCGGCGGCTCGAAGCCGAATGCCTTGCCGAGGCGGTCGAGGAAGGCCTGGGACGGCTTTTCCTCGATGCCGACGGTGCGGTCGCCCTGCACGTTGGAGTGGCCGCGCACCGGGCACAGGCCGGCGCCAAGACGGCCGATGTTCCCGCGCATCATCATGAGGTTCGACAGCAGCTGGACTGCTCCCAGCGAATTCTTGTGCTGGGTCAGGCCCATGCCCCAGGTCGCGATCACGCGCTCGCCCTTGACGTAGACCTGGGCCAGCCGTTCGAGCTGCTCGCGCGACACGCCCGATTCGGCCAGGATGTCGTCCCAGCTCTCGGCGCGCAGGTCGGCCGCGAAGGCATCGAAGCCGGTGGTGTGCCGGGCGATGAACTCGACGTCGACCACGCGCGCCAGGCCGGCTTCGCGCGCGGCGTCGTCCAGTTCGACCACGCGCTTGGCGACGCCCTTGATCAGGGCCAGGTCGCCGGCCAGCTTCGGCTGCACGAACAGGGTGCTGATGGTGGTGCTGGAGTTGGTCAGCATCTCGAGCGGCGCCTGCGGGTCGGTGAAGCGTTCCAGGCCGCGCTCCTTGAGCGGGTTGATCGAGACGATGGTGGCGCCGCGCTTGGCGCAGGCGCGCAGTTCGCCCAGCATGCGCGGATGGTTGGTGGCCGGGTTCTGGCCGAAGATCAGCAGCGTGTCGGCGTGCTCGAAGTCTTCCAGGGTGACGGTGCCTTTGCCGATGCCGACCGTGCCCGGCAGGCCGCGGCTGGTCGGCTCGTGGCACATGTTCGAGCAGTCCGGGAAGTTGTTGGTGCCGTACATGCGCACGAACAGCTGGAACAGGAAGGCCGCCTCGTTGCTGGCGCGGCCGGAGGTGTAGAACGCGGCCTGGTCCGGGTCGGGCAGGGCCTGCAGGTGCCGTCCGATCAGCGCGAACGCGTCCGGCCAGGCGATCGGCCGGTACTTGTCGCTGGCATTGTCGTAGACCATCGGCTCGGTCAGGCGGCCATGGCCTTCCAGTTCATAGTCCGACTGCTGCATCAGCTCGGCCACGGTGTGGCGCGCGAAGAAATCGGGCCCGGCGCGCTTGCCGGTCGCTTCCGCGGCGACCGCCTTCACGCCGTTTTCGCAGAATTCGAAGGTGGACGCATGCGCGCGGTCCGGCCAGGCGCAGCCCGGGCAGTCGAAGCCGTCCGGCTGGTTTTGCTTGAACAGCGTCTTGTAGTTGCTGCCGCTGACCTTTTCCCTGAACAGGTTGATCGCCACCTGCTTGACCGCACCCCAGCCGGCGGCGGCATGGGTGTACGGGGCGACGAAACCTTCTTTTTCCATTTTTCCCACGTTAACTCCTGTATCTGGCGATACGGCCGGCGCGATGTGGTGCCGGTCCATATCGAGCCGCTAGGGTACGCCCGGCGGCACGGCGGAAGCGTGCACAAAATCGTTTTGATAATGGGAGTACAGTGCGGTACGGCAATGGGCCTCCGGCAGCGTCGCGGCCCTTGGGCTATACTGCGGACGTGTCGACACTGTATGAAACGCTCGCCGCCGAAATCGAAAGCCAGATCGCCAGCGGCGTCCTGCTCGAAGGCGAAAAAATCCCCTCGGTCCGCCAGACCAGCCAGCACCACAACCTGAGCATCACCACGGTGCTGCGTGCCTACGTGCTGCTGGAAAGCCGCGGCATCATCGAGAGCCGGCCGCAATCCGGCTATTTCGTGCGCCAGCGCCCCGAGCAGCGGCTGCCGTCGCCGTCGCACGCGCCGGCGCCGCTGATGCTGTCGTCCGAGGTCGACGTCAGCCGGCTGGTGCTCAAGACCCTGCGTTCGATCCGCACCGACGGCGCCGTTCCGCTCGGTTCGCCCTACGCGGACCCGTCGCGCTATCCCTGGAAGCGCCTGAGCCAGTACGCCAGCGCGATCGCGCGCCGGCACCAGGAGTGGAGCGTGATGAACGACTTGCCGCCGGGGCACCCGCAGCTGATCCGGCAGATCGCGCGCCGCCATCTCGAGAATGGCCTGGCGGTGGATCCGGGCGAGATCATCGTCACGGTCGGCGCGACCGAGGCGCTCAACCTGTGCCTGCAGGCGGTGGCACGGCCGGGCGACACCATCGCGGTCGAGTCGCCGACCTATTACGCGATGCTGCACGCCATCGAACGCCTCGGCATGCGCGCGGTCGAGGTGGCGACCGACCCGAAGGAAGGCATCGACATCGAGGCGCTGGCCGCGCTCATCGCCGGGCAGAAGATCGCGGCGTGCATGGTGATGCCGAACTTCCAGAATCCGCTCGGCTTCCAGATGAGCGACGAGCGCAAGCGTGCGCTGGTCGACCTGCTGGCCGCGCACGAGATCCCGGTCATCGAGAACGACGTCTACCACGAGCTGTATTACGGCGACAGCCATCCGACTTCGCTCAAGTCCTTCGACAACAAGGGGCTGGTGCTTTACTGCGCCTCGTTCTCGAAGAACCTGACGGCGGCCTACCGGATCGGCTGGTGCCTGCCGGGACGCTATACGGCGGAGGTGGAAAAGCTGAAGTTCCTGAACACGCTGGCGACCTCGTCGCTGCCGCAGATGGCGATCGCCGAATACCTGCAGAACGACGGCTACGACGCCCACCTGCGCAAGATCCGCAAGGCGTTCGCGCAGCAGGCGCGCATCATGGCCGCCGCGGTGCTGCGCTTTTTCCCGGAAGGCACGCGGGTGAGCGAGCCGAAGGGAGGCTATGTGCTGTGGGTCGAATTGCCCGGACGGGTCGACGCGATGGCGCTGTATGCGCGTGCGCTCGAGGAGGGCATCACGATCGGCCCCGGCAACATGTTCTCGGCGCGCGGCAGCTTCAAGCATTTCATCCGGCTGAACTACAGCTACCCGTGGAGCGCCACGATCGAAGCCGCGGTGAAGCGCCTCGGCCGCCTGGTCGGCGAGCTGGCGCAGGCGGCTTCCTGAGCGCCTAGCGCTCGCGCAGCCGGGCGGAAGCGGCTGCGCCGGCGTCGCGCGGCGCCAGCGCGCCCTGCGACTGGACCCAGTAGCCGGCACCCACCATCAGCATGCCGCCGATCGTGTTGCCAAGCGTGACCCAGGCCAGGTTGGCGAGCACGCCGCCCAGGGGGACGTCGGCGGTGCCGCTGAGCAGGGCCAGGGCGAAGGTGAACATGTTCGCGATCGAATGCTCGAAGCCGCAGGCGGCGAACATCATCACCGGCCAGAACACCAGGCCGAGCTTTGCGCTGTCGCTGCTGGTGCGCGCGCACATCCAGACCGTCAGGCAGACCAGCCAGTTGCACAGGATCGCCTTGAACAGCAGCGCGGTCGCCGGGGCGTTGGCCTTGGCGGCCGCGGTCTTGGCGAACAGCGCCGCGCCGTCGCTCAGCAGGACGCCGCCGCCGGCCAGCTTGAGGATCACGGCCAGCACCACGGCGCCCACCAGGTTGCCGAACCAGCAGCGCGCCAGCGCTGCCAGTACCTCGCCGGCGCCGGCCTTGCCGCGCAGCCAGGCCAGCGCCATCTGCATCGTGAATCCGGTGAACAGATGGCCGCCGGCGAAGGTGATCAAGGTCAGGCCGAGCGCGAACACGGCGCCCATCACCAGGCGCGCCCAGGCGGGATCGGCGTGGGCCCCGACAGTAAACATGAGGATCGCGCCGAAGCCGACGTAGGCGCCGGCCATCGCGCTACCGATCAGGAAGGAAAACGGCCGGGCGCGCGCCAGTTCCGCTTTCTGGACGCCGGAACTGGCAAGCTGGTCAATCGTCGTGTCAAACATGGCAAGGCTTTCGGATACCGCAGAAGGCCGCTAGTGTAGGCGCAGCCGTAGCGGATTCAGCGGTACAGAATTGCGCGCAAGAAAAGGATACAGTCGCGCCGGACTGTGTTTGTTCCGGCCGGCGGCTTATGCTGCGGCGATGGACGCGAAAAACATGGCAAACGATGAGATGAGCGAGGGCGAGGCCGCATTGGCCGGCCTGCTGGAACAATTGTGGCGGATGGCGCAGGAGACGCCGGCCAGGCCTTGTTCGCTGGCCCGGGTCAGCAAGCGCACGGGGTGCCCGATGAGCGCCCTGATGCGGCAATTGAGCTTGTTGTCGGAGGCCGGCCTGGTCCTGGTCGAGGCGCGCGAGGAGGGCGGCGGCAGGGTGGCGCTGACGGTGGCCGGACGCGATCTGTGCGCTGGCTGGTTCGGCCCTTAAGAAACAGGTTTGCTCAGGAAGCCGGCGATCGCATCCCTTGTTTCTGCGCCGATTTCCTCGAAGCTGGCCCCGACCTTGAACCCGACCGGCACGCCGGATGTCGAGTTGTGCACGATGTGGATGAGCGCGCGGTGGAGGCGTGGGCTGCCAGGCATCCTGAAGTGAAGCTCGCGTAGGCCGCCGTCGATGAGCACCGCAGGCGACGCAAAACTGATTCCGGACAGGGAAATATCGATCAGGATGACTGGTACCCAGGAGCTCATGCTCGCGTCTGCCAGGTAGGCTTGCTCGTGCATGAGCTTGCGGCCATGGGCTCGCTGTTCTTTCAATGTAATTCCTTGGAGGCGATGAGGAGGCTCTGGAGCAGGCGCGAGTATACACGTTTATTGCCAAGAGGCAATTTGTTAAATTCAGCCGCCGACCAGCGACATCCGCACCACCGGGTAGCGAGCGGCTCCCTCGGCCCGCAGCGCGCCGCGCCGTTCCGAGTAGCGCTCGGCGCGCGACTCCCAGCCGGCGCGGACTGCCTGCTCCAGCGCGCGGGTCTGGCCGGCGCGCAGCCATGGACGCAGGTCGAGCGAGCGCGTCGCGAACAGGCACAGGAACAGCTTGCCGTCGGCGCTGACCCGGGCGCGGGTGCAATCGCCGCAGAACGGCTTTGATACGCTGGCGATGAAGCCGACTTCGCCGCCGCCGTCGGCATAGCGGAAGCCGGTGGCGGTATCGCTGGCACGCCCTGGCTGCGGGACGAGCACGAACTCGCCTTCGATCAGCGCGCGCATCTCGGCCGCCGTCACGACCTGGTCGAGCATCCACCCCTCGGCGCCGCCGACGTCCATGTATTCGATGAAGCGCAGCTTGACCCCGCTGTGGCGGAAGTGGCGCGCCAGCGGCAGGATCTGGTGCGCGTTGCGGGTCTTCTTGATCACCGTGTTCACCTTCACCGGGGCCAGCCCGGCGGCCAGCGCGGCGTCGATCCCGTCGAGTACCCGGGCGACCGGAAAGTCGACGTCGTTCATGGCGCGGAACACGGCATCGTCCAGCGCGTCGAGGCTGACCGTCACGCGCGCCAGGCCCGCATCCTTGAGCGCGCGTGCCTGCGGCGCCAGCAGCGCGCCGTTGGTCGTCATCGCGATCTCGACCGGTTTGCCCGCCGGGGTCTCCAGCCGCGCCAGCGCTTCGACCAGGCGCGGCAGGTCCTTGCGCAGCAGCGGTTCGCCGCCGGTGATCCTGATTTTCTCCACGCCCAGGGCGACGAAGGTCTTCGACAGGGTCAGCATCTCGTCGAAGGACAGGCGCTCCGCCGCGCGCAGGAAGGGGTAGTCGCGCGTGAAGGTTTCCTTGGGCATGCAGTAGGTACAACGGAAGTTGCACTGGTCGATGACGGAAAGCCGCAAGTCCTTCAGCGGACGCATCAGCGTGTCGATGCAGGCATGCGCGCCGGCGGCGCCCGCCGCAGGTAGGGATGGATTCATGGCCCGAGGATAGCAGCGCCTGCGCGTGCAGGATGCATACAGTCGGGCGCCGGCGCAGCCAGTACAGTTCCGCTGCCGGCTCAGGCCGGCTGCAGCGTGAACACGGCGCGCACCTCGCCGGCCGGGGTGCCGCGCGCGTTGCGGATCGCCGGGGCGCGCCAGGGTTCGAGCTGTTCGCGGCGGTGCGCGTCCAGCAGGCCGAGCTGCTGCAGCGCGCTGTAGGTGGCCGGATGCAGGGCGCGGACCGCGCCGTCCGCCACCTTGATCGCGATCCCCAGCCCGGCCGAACGGACGCCGATCGCCTGCACCGCGTCGGCGCCGATCTTCGCCACCCAGTCGCCCTGGCCGGCCGTCATCCACGCGAGGTCGGTGCGGGCTTCGCCGGACACCATGTCGGGGCGCTTGGTCATCGCATCGAACAGGTCGCCCAGCGCGCTGCCCAGGCGCGCGTCGCGGCCGCCCTGGGCCAGGCGCGCATACAGGTGGGCCAGGCGCGCCAGCGGCATCGCGTAGTTCGGCGCCGAGCAGCCGTCGATCCCGGTCGGCAGGTTTTCCTCGTTCATCTGCACCGCCTCGGCCAGCGTGGCGCGGATCGCCTGCTGCAGCGGGTGTTGCGGGTCGACGTAGCCGCGGGTCGGCGCATCGTGCAGGCGGCACCAGGCCAGGAAGCCGCTGTGCTTGCCCGAGCAGTTGTGGTGCACGGTCCGCCAGCGCCGCCCTGCCGGAGGAGGCAGGCCGACCGCGTCGTAGTACAGCGGGGTGGCGCAGCCGCATTCGAGGTGGCTCTCGTCGAGGCCGACCTTGGCGAGGATCGACCCGACCCCCGCCAGGTGCTTTTCCTCGCCCGAGTGGCTGGCGCACAGCAGCGCCAGTTCGTCGAGCGTGAGGCCAAAGCGCGCCGGGCCGTCGGCCAGCACGAAGGGCAGGGCCTGGAAAGGCTTCAGGGCCGAGCGCGTGAAGACCATGGCGTCGGGGTCGCCGCTCGAATACAGCAGGCGGCCGGCGGCGTCGACCACGGCGATCGAACCGAAATGGATGTTTTCGACCGGATAGCCGGTCTCGGGGTAGCCACGGGTGGTGGCGACGAGGGGAACTGGATGCATGGCTGGCGATGGCGTCGAGAATGGCAATGGGTGAACTCTAGCGGATCGCGGGCTACCCCGGTGCACGCCACCTTTGTATGTATTGCCAACGATTTGGTGCCGGTTTTCGACCTTTCATTCCGCGTTTTCGACGCTTCGGCGGATACCGGAAGACGCCTGCGGGGGGTGTGAATACACTGGTCTCACTCGCCGCACATTGTGGGATGCGGCGATACGAAAAACGGTGGACCCTCAGTGTTGTCGACGATCATTTGGACAATACGCGCAAGGTCCCTTATTCATTTCGAATCGTGAACTGGAGCAATCATGCGTATCAAACAAGTACTGGCTTTCCTCGGCGCCGCCACCGTCTCGACCCTGGCCCTGGCCGAACCCGCGCTGCCGGTTGCCGTCAGCAGCGACGGCAACACGGTCATCGTGCAGGGCGCCGCCAGCCGGATGTTCCACCTGACCCCGGGCCAGGCCCAGGACACGAACGGCGTGTACAAGCTGGAAGACGGCCGGCAACTGAAGCTGACCAGCCATAACAGCAAGGTGTTCATGGAGGTGGACGGCAGGCGCGAAGAGCTGCTGCCGCTGTCGCGCACCGATTTCGTGGCGCGCGACAGCGGCGCCCGGGTCGCGCTCGACGAGGAGGCGTTCGCCACCAACATCCAGCTGACCCAGTTCCGCCGCTGAGCGCAACACGAGAACAACGGCCGGCCTGGCCGCTGGGACCGGGCCGGCGCTTTTTTTTTATCCCCTCAGATCGGCGCCCCGAAGCGCCCGGCCTGGTAATCCAGGATCGCCTGGTTGATCTCTTCGCGCGTGTTCATCACGAAGGGGCCGTGCGAGACCACCGGTTCGCCGATCGGGAAGGCGTGCCCGAGCAGCAGCAGGGAATCGTGGTCGGCGCGCATCGTGAGCTCGTCGCCCTGCGGCTCGAACTCGGCCAGGTGGAAGGCGCTGACGGTGTCCGGCACCGCTTCGATCACGCCGCGCACCACGTACAGGAAGATGTTGCGGTCGAGCAGGCCGTTCATGTAAAAGGTGGCGCCGGCCTTCATCTCGACCAGGCTCATCGAGACGCCCGTCAGCGATGCGATCGGGCCGGTCACCCCGCCGTATTCGCCGGACACGAGGTGCACCCGCACCCGGCCCTCGTCGCTTTCCACCACCGGGATCTGGTCGCGCTGCAGGCCGACGTAGCGCGGCTCCGTCATCTTCAGGGCAGGGGGCAGGTTGACCCACAGCTGCAGGATCTCGAGCGGGCCGCCCTGCTGCATGAATTCGCGCGGCGAGACCTCGGCGTGCACGATGCCGCGCCCCGCCGTCATCCACTGCACGCCGCCGGGACCGATCACGCTTTCGTGGCCGGCGCTGTCGCGGTGCGCCAGCAGGCCGTCGAGGATGAAGGTGACGGTCTCGAAGCCGCGGTGCGGATGCGGGCCGAAGGGCAGGCCGCGGTTGTGCGGCGGGTACACCTGGGGGCCGTGGTGGTTGAGGAACAGGAAGGGGTCGATCTGGTCGATGTGCGGCCCCGGCAGCGGACGCTGGGTGATCAGGTCGCCAATGTCGTCGCGCATGGCGGGATGGAGCCGCTGGATGGTCTTGTAGGTCATGCCGGTCCTTTTTCTGTTGTTCGCCTTTCGGCATACGATACCCGATTGCGCCAGCGCGCGGCGGTCGCGATCGCCGTGCTAGACTCCTTGCGCTTTTGCAACAAGGAGACACGGTTTCATATGAAAACAAGACACACCCTGGCCAGCCTGCTGCTGGCCTTTGGCGCCGCCGCCGGCGCCGCCCCGGCGCCGGCGGGCGCCCCGTCCGTGCCCGGCGAGGCCGCGCTGCAGGCCGCCAGGCACGCCGTCAGCGCCCACCGCGACGACGTCGTCGAGACCCTCGCCAAGCTGGTCAGCTACAACACGGTGGCCGACAAGGATCTGCCGGCCGAGCGCAATCCCCAGTTCCTCGGCTTCAAGAATTTTCTCAAGGGCGAAGCAACGCGCCTCGGCCTCGACTTCGCCGACCATGGCCAGGTGCTCGTGATCGGCCTCGGTGCGCCCGATGCCCCGGAACGCGTGGGCATGGTGGCGCACGGCGACGTGCAGCCGGTCGATGCGTCCAAGTGGAAGAAGTCGCCCTTTGAACTGGACCGCACCAGCGAGCCGGGCAAACTGCTGGCGCGCGGCGCCGAGGACGACAAGGGACCGATCGCCACCGCCCTGTACGCGATGAAGTCGCTGAAGGAACTGCAACTGCCGCTGTCCAGGCGCATCGAGCTGATCGTCTACATGGCGGAAGAGTCGGACTGGGACCCGCTGGTCGCTTTCGTGAAGACCCATCCGCTGCCCCAGGTGAACATCACCCTCGACGCCGAATACCCGGCGGTGACGGCGGAGAAGGGCTACGGCACGGTCGCGCTCACGTTCCCGCCGGCCGCCGCCGCGCCGCCGGGCGAGCCCTATGTCGCCAGCTTCGGCGGCGGCTTCTTCGGCAGCCAGATCCCCGAGGATGCGCAGGCCCTCATCGCGAATGCCGGCCCGGCGCTCGAAGCCCAGCTGAAGCAGCGCGCGGCGAAGCAGGCCGGCATGCACTACAGCTTCGAACGCAAGGGCAGCGACCTGGCGATTACCGCCAAGGGCGTCTCGGCGCATTCGTCCAAGCCCGAGGACGGACTGAACGCGATCAGCATGCTGGCCGATGCGCTGTCGGTGCAGGCCTGGCCGGATACGCCGTCCGGCGCGATGGTCAACTTCCTCAACGAGATGGTCGGCACCGGCTACTTCGGCGAGAAGTTCGGCAACATCGCCTACCGCGACGGCTTCATGGGACCGATGACTTTCGCCCCGACCGTGATCCGCCAGAAAGGGGAGAGCCCGGAACTGTCGATCAACCTCCGCCGCCCGCGGGGCAAGACCGCGCAGCAGCTTTCCAACGAGATCAACGCCGCGCTGGCGCAATGGCAGGGCGCGCACGCCTCGGTACAGTTGCTTGATACGAAAGTGCAGATCGGCGACCCGTGGATCCAGCACGACGCGCCGCAGCTGCCAGTGCTGATGAAGGTGTTCTCGTACTTCACCGGTGTGAAGGACCCGAAGCCGGTCGCGATCGGCGGCGGCACCAACTCGCGCCTGTTCCCGCGCGCCGTCAGCTTTGGCCCGGCGATGCCGCACACGGTCTATACCGGCCATTCGGAGCACGAGTTCATCACCCTCAAGCAATTGCTTCTGAACCTGGAGATGCTCACGGCCGTGCTGGCCGAGCTCGCGCAGTAAAAGCCGGGCCTGCCGTACCTGATCCCGGGCCGACCGCCCGGGAGCTCCCGTCCCCCCGTCGCCCGCTTCGATCCCGTGTGTTGGCATGTAGGTCGAAGTCCCGCCAAAACCTGCGATTTTTTCTAATAGTTCTGTAGGTATGCGCCTACAAGGAGCCCGGTTTCATAGGGGAAGATTGCTTCTGCCTGGCGGTCTCCCTAGGAGAGTGGGCGCCCGAGCCTGTCGACGCTGGAAGCCCTCCCCATGAGCTTGTTGATGCCCGGAAAAGCTCACGCTTACGCCTGGAAATAGTGCCGAAAACGCCATGTTAGGATCGGTGCCTGACCGCGACCGCGATACCGAAGTCGCCTTGCCTATCCCGACATGCCCGACCACTATCGCCATGCATATCCAAGAACTCGTAAAGCCAGACGGACGACAACTCACTCTCTACAGTAACCAGCCGATCCCGGCCGGACTTGTTGCACCCAGCCCCTTTCCAGATCCGCAAAATGCGAATCCGCACCTGCGCTGGCACCCGCTGCGCGGCGAATGGGTTACTTACGCGGCGTTCCGCCAGAACCGTACCTACCAGCCGCCGCCGCAGTACAACCCGCTGGCGGCGACCAGCGATCCGGCGCACCCGACCGAGATGCCGGCCGGCGACTACGAGATCGCGGTGTTCGACAACCGCTTCCCCTCGCTGGCGCTGGATTCCCACGATCCGCCCACGCTGACGGTGCCGACCGCGCCCGCCAATGGCAAGTGCGAGGTGGTGGTGTTCACCCAGGATCCGCAGGCCGCGCTGAGCCGGCTGCCGCTGTCGCGCATCGAGCTGCTGCTGCAAGTGTGGGGCGACCGCACCACCCGGATCGGCGGCCAGCACCACATCCAGTACGTGTTGCCGTTCGAGAACCGCGGCGCCGAAGTGGGCGTGACCCTGCACCATCCGCATGGCCAGATCTACTGCTATCCCTTCGTGCCGAGCGTGCCGGCGCGCCAGCTGGCCCAGGAGCGCGAGTACTACCTGCAGCACGGTTCGAGCCTGCTGTGCGACATGGCGCGCGACGAGGCCGCCGACGGCAAGCGGGTGCTGTACCAGGACGACTACGCGATCGCCTTCGTGCCGGCCTGCGCGCGCTATCCCTATGAGGTGTGGGTGATGCCGACCGCTCCGTGCAAGGACTTCGCCGCGCTCACCCCGCCGCAGCGCGAGGGCCTGGCGCGCGCCCTGAAGACCGTGCTGCTCAAGTACGATCACCTGTGGGACCGCCCCTTCCCCTACCTGATGGCCTGGTACCAGGCGCCGACCGACGGCGCCGAGCATCCGGAAACGCAGCTGCACTGCCAGTTCTACCCGCCATACCGCACCCGCGACCGCCTCAAGTACCTGGCCGGCACCGAGCTGGCGGCCGGCATGTTCGCGATGGACGTGCTGCCCGAAACCACCGCCTACGAGCTGCAACAGGTCGACGTCAACCTGGAGGAGGGCGCATGAGCGTCACGTCCGATCCGCTGGCGGTACGCGGCGCGGAGGCCGCGGCCAAGCTGGCCCTGCTGCGCGAGGCGCTGGCGCAAGCCGGCGCCGGCGCGATCCGCCTGCGCGGCGAGGACTGGTTTTCCTGGGCGACCGCGGGCGGCATGTCCTTGGCCCCCGGCAGCTGCGAGACCGGTCCGGGCGGGCTGCTGGTGACGTCAGAGGAAGCCTGCGTGCTCACCGACGAGACCGAGGCCGAGCGCCTGCGCCAGGAAGAGGTGCCGCCGGGCTTCACTTTCCATATCGCCCCATGGCTTGATACCGAGCTGCACGAGACCTATGTGCTGGGTGCGGCCGGCGGGCGCGCGGTCCTGTCCGACCGTCCCGGCCCGAACGAGCAGCCGCTGCCCGCCCATCTCAGGCTGCGCCGCATGGTGCTGAACGCCGAGGAGCAGCAACGCTACCGCGTCCTGGGCCGCGCGGCCGCCGAGGCGATCGGCGAAGCGCTGCGCGCGGCGCGCCCGGACTGGACCGAATACCAACTGGCCGGCGAGGGCGCGCGCGCCCTGCTGCGGCGTGGCATCCAGCCGTCGCTGGTGCTGGCCGCCGGCGAGCGCCGCCTGGCGCGCTGGCGCCGGCCGACGCCATCGCATGAAGCGCTCGGCGCGCGCGCCATGCTGTCGTGCTGTGCGTGCCGGCATGGCCTGGTCGCCAGGCTGTCGCGCTCGGCCAGCTTCGGCGCCGCGCCCGCCGCGCAGGACGAACTGCTGCGCCTGGAGGCGACCGGGCTGGACGCGGTGCGCGCCGGGCAGTCGCTGGCGGCCGTGTACCACGCCTTCGAGGCCGCCTACCGCCACGCCAACCGGCCGGAGGCGATCCGCGAGCGGCCGCAGGGCGGCATCACCGGCTACCAGGCCTGCGAACTCGCCGCCAGCCCCAGCACCGCGACCGGGCTGGAGACCGGCATGGCGTTCGCGTTCAACCCCGGCTTCGACGGCCTCGGGATCGAAGACACTTTCCTACTCGGCGCAAACGGGCTGGAAAACCTCACGCTGGACCCACAGTGGCCGGCGGCGAACATCGGCGGCCGCATGCGGCCGCTCTGGCTGGAGTTGACATGACAAGTGCAGAAACCTTCTTCGGCGGCGCCCCGGAGGCGTGCGCATGGGCTCCCGGGCGGGTCAACCTGCTGGGCGAACACACCGATTACAACGATGGTTTCATGCTGCCGGTGGCGACGCCGCAGCGTACCGGGGTGGCGCTGGCGCGCAGCCATGACGACCAGCACCACCTGTACTCGGGCACGCTGGACGGCAACGTGAGCTTCGCCGCGAAAGGCGGCAGCGCGCCGCAGGGCTTCGGCAGCTACATCGAGGGCTGCATCCGCCTGGTCGAGGCCACCGGGGTCGAGATCCCGCCGCTGCGCGTGTTCGTCACCACCGAGCTGCCGGTCGGCTCGGGCCTGTCGTCCTCGGCCGCGCTCGAAGTCGCGACCCTGCGCGCGCTGCGCCAGCTGCTCGGCTTCGAACTCGACAACGTTACGCTGGCTAGAATCGCCCAGCGCGCCGAGATCGACTATGCGCACGTCAACTGCGGGATCATGGACCAGATGGCGTCCAGCCTGTGCGACGAGCGGAACATGCTGTTCATCGACGCCCGCAGCCTCGAGCACCGGCTGGTGCAGATGCCCGAGGGGACCGAGCTGATCGTGATCGATTCCGGCATGCCGCGCACCCTGGCCGCCAGCAAGTACAACGAGCGCCGCTCCGAATGCGAGGAAGCCTCGCGCAAGCTGGGCGTGAAGGCGCTGCGCGACGTCACCGATCCCTCGGTACTGGAACAGCTGCCCGAACCGCTGCGCCGGCGTGCCCGCCACGTGGTGCTGGAAGACCTGCGTGTGCTGGAAGCGGCCGGCGGCGTCTCGGCCCAGCGCTTCGGCGAACTGATGAACGCGTCGCACGACAGCCTGCGCGACGATTACGAAGTCTCGATTCCCGAGCTCGACCGGCTGGTGGGGGCCTTGCGCGCCGCCCCGGGCGTGCTCGGCGCGCGCCTGACCGGCGCCGGATTCGGCGGGGCCTGCGTGGCGCTGTGCCGCGCCGGCCAGGCAAAGGCGGCAGCAGAAGTCGCACTCTCCAATTACAACAAAGAGGGACGCAAGGGACGCATCCTGATCCCGGTCCCGACCCAAGGAAAGGAACACAATGAGCCAGTTTGAGTACCCCCGCCCCCAGCTGGTACGCGACAATTGGATCAACCTGAACGGCAAGTGGCGCTTCCGTTTCGACGACGAGGTGTGCTGCAGGATGCCGGAAGGCGTCACCGGCTGGACCCATGAGATCAACGTCCCGTTTGCGCCGGAAACGGAAATGTCCGGCATCCAGGACACCGGCTTTCACCGCTTCTGCTGGTACGAACGCGACTTCGAGCTGCAGCCGTCCGAGCGGCGCGTGATCCTGCACTTCGGCGCGGTCGACTATTCCGCCCGGGTGTGGGTCAACGGCCAGCTGGTGGCCGAGCACGAGGGCGGCCATACGCCGTTCTCGGCCGACATCACCCAGGCATTGAAAGCCGACGGCAAGCAGGTCGTGACCGTGTTCGTCGAGGACGATCCGGCCGACCTGGCCAAGCCGCGCGGCAAGCAGGACTGGCTGCTGGAACCGCACTCGATCTGGTATCCGCGCACGACCGGCATCTGGCAGACCGTCTGGGTCGAGCAGGTCTCGCGCACCTTCATCCGGAGCCTGCGCTGGACCCCGATCTTCGAGACCTTCGAGATCGGCTGCGAAGTGTTTGCCGGCGGCGACATCCAGGACAACATGTTCGTCGAGGTCAAGATCTGGCACGGCGAACAGCTGCTGGCGGACGACAACTACAAGCTGCTGCAGGGCGAGGCGAACCGCAAGATCGCGCTGTCCGACCCCGGCATCGACGATTCGCGCAACGAGCTGCTGTGGAGCCCGGAGCGTCCGACCCTGCTGGACGCCGAGGTGATTCTGCGCTGCGGCGACAAGGTGGTCGACCACATCAAGTCCTATACCGCGCTGCGCTCCTTCCACATCAACCGCGACCGCCTGCTGCTGAACGGCCGTCCGTATCCGCTGCGCCTGGTGCTGGACCAGGGCTACTGGAACGAATCCTTCATGACCGCGCCGTCCGACGAGCACCTCAAGCGCGACGTCGAGCTGGCCAAGAAGATGGGCTTCAACGGCGTGCGCAAGCACCAGAAGATCGAGGATCCGCGCTACCTGTACTGGGCCGACAAGCTGGGCCTGCTGGTGTGGGAAGAGATGCCCTCGGCCTATCGATTCAGTCCGCATGCGATCAAGCGCATCGTCAAGGAGTGGACCGAGGCCATCGAGCGCGACTACAGCCACCCCTGCATCATCGTCTGGGTGCCGTTCAACGAATCCTGGGGCGTGCCGAACCTGACGCTGACCCAGGCGCACCGCAATGCGGTCGAGGCGCTGTACCACCTGACGCGTACCCTCGACGCAACCCGCCCGGTGATCGGCAACGACGGCTGGGAAGCCTCGGCCACCGACATCCTGGGTATCCACGACTACGACAGCGACCCGGAAAAGATCAAGGCGCGCTACGAGGTCAGCGACCCCGTACGCACGCTGTTCGACCAGCGCCGTCCTGGCGGACGCATCCTGACGCTGGACGGTTTCCCACACCGCGGCCAGCCCATCGTGCTGACCGAATTCGGCGGCATCGCCTTCGACCCGAACGCGACCCCCGAGGACGGCACCTGGGGCTATACCCGTGCCCATACGGCCGAGAGTTATCACGCGCTGTACGAACGCCTGCTGAAAGTGGTCAACGAGACCTTCATGTTCAGCGGCTTTTGCTATACCCAGTTTGCCGATACCTTCCAGGAGGCCAACGGCCTGCTCAACGCGGACCGCACCCCCAAGCTGCCTTTCGAGGTGATCAGCGCCGCCACGCGCAACGTGCCGCTGCAGCGGAGGGATGTGGAAGAGGAGGGAGATCAAGGGCCTTCCGGCGCCTGAACCACGCTCCATCAGCAGCGTAGCGGGACCGCCCGGTCCCGCCCAGGCGGTTGGCCCCTAGTCGGCAACATTTTTCGATTAACCGCCCGCCCGCGCTCCCCCGCGGGCGTTGAAGGAGCCATCATGACCACGATCGTCGTTTTCAGCCACCTTCGCTGGGATTTCGTCTTCCAGCGGCCGCAGCACCTGCTGTCGCGCCTGGCGCAGCATTATCCGGTCCTGTTCGTCGAGGAGCCGGAATTCGATGACGGCGCCCCGTTCATGCAGCGGTCCCAACCCGCACCGAACGTGACCGTGTGCCGCGCGCATACCCCGATCCATGCCGTCGGCTTCCACGACGACCAGCTGCGGCTGCTGCAGCCAATGATGGCGCAGCTGGCACCGCCGGGAGAGCAGGTCATTGCCTGGTTCTATACGCCGATGGCCTTGCCCCTGCTGCAGTCGCTCCAGCCTGCGCTGGTGGTGTACGACTGCATGGACGAGCTGGCCTCGTTCAGGAATCCGCCGAAACAGCTGCTGCAGCGCGAGAGCGCGCTGCTGAACATCGCCGACCTGGTGTTCGCCGGCGGTCCAAGTTTGTACGAGGCGAAAAAACACCGCCACCCGAACGTGCACTGCTTTTCCAGCAGCGTCGACGTGGTGCACTTCCAGCAGGCCCTCGACCGTTCGCGCATCCATCCGCAGCAGCAGGACATCCCGCATCCGCGCCTCGGCTTCTACGGCGTGCTGGACGAGCGCTTCGATCCCGAACTGGTCGGCGAAGTCGCGGACGCCCATCCGGAGTGGCAGATCGTGCTGGCCGGCCCGGTCGTGAAGATCGACCCCGAGCGGCTGCCGCGCCGCGCCAACATCCATTACCTGGGCCAGCAGCCTTATGAGGCCTTGCCCGACCTGCTGGCCGGCTGGGATGTCTGCCTGATGCCGTTCGCGATCAACGAAGCGACCAAATTCATCAGCCCGACCAAGGTGCTCGAATACATGGCGGCCCAGCTGCCGATCGTGAGCACGCCGATCGCCGACGTCGCCAACCCCTACGGCCACGTGGTCGCGATCGCCAGCGGCGCGCGTGAATTCGTCGCCGCCTGCGAAGCGGCGCTGGGGCAGACGCCGGAGCAGCGCGCGCGCATGGTCGAGGCGATGAACGCCGTCGTCGCCGCGACCTCCTGGGACAACACGGCAACCCACATGCACGAGCTGCTGGAATCGACGCCGCCGCGCAGCGTGGGCACGACCGCGCAGCGCGCCGCAAGTGCGCACGCCGCTTCACATGCGAAGGTGCACGCGGGCGCGCAGCAGGCGCCGCAGGCGGGCAGCGCCGCGCCCAAGGTCAATCCGCTGCGCAGCCAGGGCGCGCGCCACGTCGGCACCGTCATCATCGGCGCCGGCCCGACCGGGCTGTCGGCCGCCTACCACCTGGGCGCGGACACCCTGCTGCTGGACCGCAACGAGACCGTCGGCGGCTGGTGCCGCTCGATCGAGGACCATGGCTTCACCTTCGACCACGCCGGCCACATCATGTTCTCGAACGACCCCTACGTGCTGAAGATGTACGAGGTGCTGCTGGGCGATAACGTGCACTGGCAGAACCGCGAAGCCTGGATCTACAGCAAGGGCGTGTACACCCGCTATCCCTTCCAGGGTGCGCTGTACGGCCTGCCGCCGAAGGTCATCACCGAGTGCGTGATGGGCGCCATCGAAGCCCGCTACGGCGACAAGGCGGGCGCCAACGACGCCGCCGATGCGAAGACGATCGACGACTGCTGCGCCGACGGCACCACGGATGTCTGCAACACCGACCAGTCGGTCAAGGGACAGGTGAAGAACTTCGAGCAGTTCATCTACCAGGTCTGGGGCAAGGGTATCGCGCAGCACTTCGCCATTCCCTACAACCGCAAGCTCTGGACCGTGCCCCTGGCCGAGATGGAAACGTCCTGGCTGGGCGGCCGGGTGCCGCTGCCGAACCTGGAAGAGATCGTCCAGGGGGCTCTGGAACCGGTGCCCAAGCCGGTGGGGCCGAACGCGCGCTTCGGCTATCCGCTGAAGGGCGGCTTCCAGGCCCTGATGAACGGCTTCCTGCCGCATATCAAGGGCAAGATCGAACTGGGCGCCGAGGTCGTGCAGGTACTGCCGCGCGAACACATCGTCGCCCTGGCCGACGGCCGGCGCTTCCGCTACGACGACCTGATTTCGACCATGCCGCTGCCGGAGCTGATCAAGGCGATCGGCGACGAGGCGCCGGAAGAGGTGAGGAAAGCGGCCAAGGGCCTGCGCCATGTATCGATCCGCTGCGTCAACATCGGCATCGGTATCGACAATGAGCGCGTCGTCACCGACAAGCACTGGATCTACTATCCGGAAGACACGATCTTTCACCGCATCTTCGTGCAGGGCAACGCCTCGCCGGAATGCAACCCGCCGGGCGGCTTCGGCTTCACCTGCGAGATCTCGTATTCGCCGACCAAGCCGCTGCCGCTCGACGGCGACGAACTCATCGCCCGCGCGATCGAGGATTGCCGCAAGGTCGGGATGATCCAGGACGGCGACCGGATCCTGGCCGCGAACCAGGTCGACATGCCGTATGCCTACGTGCTGTACGACCACCAGCGCGCGCGCAACGTCGAGACCTGCAAGGTCTGGCTGAAAGGCTTCGATATCACCCTGGTCGGGCGCTACAGCGAGTGGGAGTACTACAACTCCGACCACGCCCTGCTGGCGGGCAAGCGCGGTGCCGAGACCGTGCTGGCCAAGCGCCGCCGCGCGCAAAAGGTGAGCGCGGAGTAAGCGGGGACAGCGTAAGCTTCGTCGGAGCAGGTTTGCTGCCCCAGCTGTGGCACAGCGGGGCTAGCTGGTGGAAGCTGCCTATTGATTTCAGTGCTGGATGACGCCGCCTGCCAGGTTGACCCGGTCGCCGCTGCGGAAATCCGGCGTGGTTTCCTGGGTGATCACCTGGGTGCTGCCGTCGTCCATGCGCAGGGTGATGCGGTAGACGCGGTCGGACGAGGTCGAGCTGCCGGTGCTGCCGCTGGTGCCGCTGCCGCCCACTGCCGCGGCGCCGACCGAACCCGCGCCGGACGAGCTGCTAGCCTGGCGCGGAACGACTTCGACCGCCAGGATCGTGGCATTCGGGCTGGAGCTCGCCGCGGTGGCCGCCCCCGTGCTGGACGCGCCATACGAGCCCTGACCGGTGGTGGCGCTGCCGCCGGTGCCGGCGCTTGTACCAGTGTTGGTGGTGCCCGTGCCGGTGCCGGAGGTGCCGCCGGCGGACGTGCCGCTGCCCGAGGTGCCCGAGCTTCCTGAGGTGCCGGTGGCCGAGGAGCCGGCGCCGGAGCCGGACTGGTCGTAACCCGAGCCAGTGGCGCTGCCGGAGGTGCCCGAACTGCCCGAACTGCCGGTGCCGCCGCCCCAGCCGGCCGATCCGCTGCTGCCGGTGCCGGCGCCGGTGCCGGACATGCCGCCACTGCCGCCGCTGCTGGTGGAACTGCCGCTTTCCATGCCGCTGCCGCTACTGCCGCCGCGCATGGAACTGCACGCGGACAACCCGAAAGCCAGCGTCAGCAAGCCTGCCAGGAGTACGCTCTGGTGTTTTAGCTTCATGATCAACTCCTTCTGATGGGATGGATATGTCAGGTATGTGCGTGACGATGCCGCGTGCCACTTGGGTAAGAGGCGCGTTTGGAGGCGACGTTCCAGTTGACTCGGGTTGAGCATGAGCCACGTCAAGGACACGGCGGGGGAGGGGAATTTGCGGCGTGGCTGGACTCAGCGTCTGGCTTCCAGTGCCGCTTTCGGCAGCACGAGCCACAGCACCAGGCTCATCAGGATAGCCGAACCGCAGTCCACGGCCCAGTCGCGCACGTCGGCGCCGCGGTAGGGGAAGAAGCTCTGGATGAATTCGTCGCCGGCCCCCATCAGGGCCACTGCCAGCACGGCCTTCACGGCGCGCGCGGCGGGGCCGCCGCTGCTGCCCAGGAAGCACAGGCAGGCCAGGACGGCATAGGCCGTGGAATGCAGCACCACCCCGGGCGCATACTGGCCGATGTCGGCGCGCGCCCCTGGAATATTGCCGGTGACGACGATGGCGAGGTACATGAGCGCGACGCAGGCAAGGCAGGCGAAGCGTAGGCGGGGGTGCGTCAGCAGCTGGGACAGCATGGCGATCATGGAAAGGAACAAGTGAGATAGATAAAACCCGAACCTTACCATGACGTACGCCTGAACGTCTGCACGGCCGTCGAGCCGTGCCATACCGAAGCGTTAACCCGGATGTTTGCCCCTGGCACCGGCGCACCGTCTTGCGGAACGTCGGCCAAGGGCGGGAGCGCGTCAGATCGTGAGCGCGGGAGTCCCGTTGGGGTAATGGGCGTCGAAGCAGCTTTCGCACTCGGCGCAGAAGAGATGGGCGACGCGTATGGTCTGCTGTCGCAATACGAGCTTGAGTTGATGGGTCCGGCACTTCGGGCAGATCTCGCGGACGCTGCCGAAAGTCAGTACGTGAAGAGGCAGTTCTTCATCGTCGAGGTGGTCGATCACCATGCGCGGATTCAGTTCGCTAAGGACAAGGTAGTCGTCGGCGGGCTGTCGTCGGCGCGATGGTTGGGAGGAGTGCTGCTGGGGTGGCGTCATTGCTTCAGATAAAGTCATTGGACTGGCTCCATGAAAAAACGCAAGCGCGAAATTCATCATAGCGAAATCCTGGATCAGATCAAGCGCCCTGGTGATTAATTTTCTTTATTGTGTTGCGTCGAGGCCAGTGACCGAACGGAACAAAAAAATGCCCGCCACGGAGGACGGGCACAACCCAAGATCGGGACAAGAGACGCAGAATCCGGTGCGGCGCACCGCGTGGCGGCACGCCTTTCCGCGATCACGCATATCGATTGCGTGTATGCGGATGAACCCAGTATAGGAGCCGAATGTGACTCGGACATGACACGTCTCAAACAAACACGGATTTGGTCGAGAACGAATTCAGCTGAGACTGGTCTATCGCCGGCGGCGGATAAAAAAAAAGCCCGCTAAGTGAGCGGGCTTCAAACTATTTTCTTGGAGGAGAATAGTGGAGACAGGTAAGATTATGTTGCGGCGCGATATATATGTCCAATTTTGATTTTGGATACCCGATATTCGCCAAGCTGATAATTGTTGGGCTCGCCTTTACTCCTTCACCGGCACCGTGTAATTCAGCGCCATCCGGCCACCGTCCGCATACAGGGTCTGGCCTGTCATGTAGGCGGCGTCGTCGCTGGCGAGGAAGGCTGCGATGCCGGCGATCTCTTCCGGCTCGCCGCAGCGCCCCAGCGGCGTGCGCGACAGGATGGTGTGGCGCGCCTCCGGGCTGCCCATCACGGCATTCTTCGCCAGTTCGGTCAGGATGGTGCCCGGGCCGATGGCGTTGACGCGGATTCCGTGCTGCGCCAGGGCGATCGCGGCCACCCGGGTCAGCTGGTTGACGCCGCCCTTCGAAACCACGTAGGGAATCTGGTTCGGGATGGCCAGCTCGGCGTTCACGCTCGACATGTTGATGATGCAGCCGCTGCCGCGCTTGACCATCTCGCGTGCCACCGCCTGGCTGCACAGGAACATCGACTTCAGGTTGATGCGCAGCACGCGGTCGAAGTCTTCCTCGGTCAGCTCGAGGAAATCGGCGGCGTGGGTGACGCCGGCATTGTTGACCAGGATGTCGACGTGGCCGAAGGCGGACAGGGTGGCCGCCAGCATGGCATCGACATCGGATTTCTGGCTGACATCGGCGACGACGAAGCGGGCGTTGTCGCCCAGCGCCTCGGCCGCGGCCGCGCCTTCCTGGCGCACGTCGACCAGCATCACGCGCGCGCCTTCGCGCACCAGGCGCTCGGCGCAGGCATACCCGATTCCCCGGCTGGCTCCGGTAACGATGGCGACTTTCTGGGCAAGTTTCATGGCAGGCTTTCCTGGATGGGAAAAAAAACGCCATTGTACCGGCGCTACGGGGCGCGCTATAGCATGAGGGGCTGGTCCGGCAGCTCGTTCGGCCGCGTGCCATTCGACGGGAAGTGCTGGCGCAGCAGGGCGTTGACTTGGCCCACCGCGTCCAGCGTGGCGTCGTGGAAGCGGCCCTGCACAAACCCGGCGGTCATGGTGTCGCAGATCGCCTGCCAGGTGGCGGGAGGAATCTTGCGGTTGATGCCGCGGTCGGCCACGATGTCGATCTTGTGGTCGGCCAGGTTGACGTAGATGAGCACGCCACAGTTGTCTTCGGTGTCCCAGATGCCGTAGTCGGCGAACAGCGAGATTGCGCGCTGGCGGTTGCTCACGCCTTCCCACACGGCCGACAGGGGCAGCGATTTTTCGACCACCAGGCGGACCTCGCCCCGGTGGGCCTGCTCGCCGGCCGTGATCGCTTCCGCAATGGCTGCCAGCGTGGCGGGTGGAAACGCGCGCTCGGCCTCGTTCCTGCTGCTGAGCAGGTGGCGCAGTGCGCGCTTGAACTTGCCATCCATTACCAGTCCCCCGAGGCGCCGCCGCCGTCGAAACTGCCGCCACCGCCCGAAAAGCCGCCGCCGCCGGAAAAGCCGCCGCCGCCCGAGAAACCGCCGCCGCCGCGGTGATTGTTCATGTTGCTAAGGATGCTGCCGAGGATGAAGCCGGTAGTGGAATTGTTCCAGCCGCTGGCGTTGCGGCCACCAAAACCCGGCGTCAGCCTGGCGCGGCGCGGACGGAACAAGGAGCGCAGCACCATGAAGCCGATGACGATGAAGAAGATGCTCATGATGATGCCCGGGCCGCCGTCCTCGTCCTGGGTCTGCTGCTGTGCCTGGCCCTGCCGGGCCTGGGGAGCGGGGAATTTTTCCTGGTTGAGCAGGGTTTCGATCGCGCCCACGCCGGCGACCAGGCCGCCGTAGTAATCGTTCTGGCGGAAGTGGGGGGCGATCGTGTCCTGCAGGATGCGCTTTGACTGCGCATCCGTGAGTACGCCCTGCACCCCGCGCCCGGCTTCGATGCGCAGGCGCCGCAGCGAGGACGGGTTGTCGCGCGCGACCAGCAGCAGCACGCCGTCGTCGACGCCCTTGCGGCCCAGCTTCCAGGCATCGGCCACGCGGATACCGTATTGCTCGATCGCTTCGGGTTCGGTCGACTTCACCAGCAGCACCGCGATCTGGCTGCCGGTCTGGGTTTCGTAGTCGGCCAGCACCCGTTCCAGGTTCTGGCGCTGCTCCGGTGTCAGCATCCCGGCCTCGTCGGTGACGCGCGCGCTCAGTTGCGGCACCGGCTTGAGCTGCGCGCTGGCCGGCCCGGCGAGGAGCAGGGCAAGGGCGAGGGCGAAGCCCTGGAACAGGCGCAGGATCGGATTCATCGGGCGCGTCCGCTTACTTGCCGAAGTCGACCTTCGGCGCGGTCGAGATCGAGCGCTCGTTCTCGACCGTGAACGAAGGCTTGGGCTGGTAGCCGAACATCTTCGCCGTCAGGTTGGTCGGGAAGCTGCGCGCCAGCACGTTGTAGTCCTGGACCGAGGCGATGTAGCGCTGGCGCGCCACCGTGATGCGGTTCTCGGTGCCTTCCAGCTGCGACTGCAGGTCGCGGAACTGGGTGTCGGCCTTCAGGTTCGGATAATTTTCCGACACGGCCATCAGGCGCGACAGCGCGCTCGACAGCTCGCCTTGTACCTGCTGGAACTTCTGGAAGGCTTCCGGATTGTTCAGCACTTCCGGCGTGATCTGGAAACTGGTGGCGGCGGCGCGCGCCCGGGTCACGGCTTCCAGCGTTTCGCGTTCATGGGTAGCATAGCCCTTGACCACATTGACCAGGTTCGGGATCAGGTCGGCACGGCGCTGGTACTGGTTGACGACTTCGCTCCAGGCGGCCTTGGTTGCCTCGTCCTTGGCCTGGAATTCGTTGTAGCCGCAGCCCGACAGCAGCGAGCCGGCAAGGACCGCGGCCAGCAGCATGGCGGCCCAGCGCGTGAACAGAGAAGGCGTCGAAGCAGTGTGCGTCATGAGGAGTTCCATACCGAGTTGTCGAATGACTAAAAATATACCGCAATTCGCCGTGCAGCGGCGTATTGCCCATGCGCAGGGGCGGCGGAAGGAGGCAAGCGCGGCGCGGCGCGGTACAATAGTGGGTTTGCAACAAGAGACAAGGGGCCTGCCGTGAACTTCATTGACAAGCTGAATGCCGCCTGGCGCAGCAACGATTCCCTCCTATGCGTCGGACTCGATCCGGACGTCGAGCGTTTCCCGGCGCATCTGCGCGACCATCCGCAAGGCATCGCCGATTTCTGCAAGGCCATCGTCGACGCGACCGCCGACCTGGCTTGCGCCTTCAAGCCGCAGATCGCCTATTTCGCCGCGCTGGGCGCGGAAGACCAGCTGGAGACGCTCTGCCGCTATGTGAAAGAACGTTATCCGCACATCCCCCTGATCCTGGACGCCAAGCGCGGTGACATCGGCGCTACCGCGCACCAGTACGCGCGCGAAGCCTTCGACCGCTACGGCGCGGATGCCGTCACGGTCAACCCGTACATGGGCTTCGACTCGGTGGAACCGTACATGGCGTGGCCGGACCGCGGCGTGATCGTGCTGTGCCGTACCTCGAACGCCGGTGGCTCGGACCTGCAGTTCCTCGACGTGGGCGGACGTCCGCTGTACCAGCACGTGGCGCAGCTGGTAGCCGACAAGTGGAACAAGAACGGGCAATGCGCGCTGGTGGTCGGCGCCACCTTCCCCCAGGAGCTGGCCCAGGTGCGCGCCCTGGTGGGCGACATGCCGCTGCTGGTGCCGGGCATCGGCGCCCAGGGCGGCGACATCGCCGCGACCGTGACGTCCGGCCGCACGGCGAACGGCGCCGGCATGATGATCAATTCTTCGCGGGCGATCATCTACGCGAAGCCGCAAGGCGACGAGGATTTCGCCGCCGCCGCGCGCCGCGTGGCGCTGGAAACGCGCGACGCGATCAATCAATACAGGTAGGTCAATACCGGACCGGCGCGATCGACTCCGCGTAGTCGTACAGCGCGCCCAGGATCTCCTCGGTGCGCTCGTCCGCCGTCTCCGACAGCGCATCGATCTCGGCAAACAGCTGCTCGATGGTGCGGGCGCCCCCCAGGCCGTCGAACAGGCGCGCCGACCGGTGCGCCTCCCAGGTTTCCAGCTCGTGCTCGTGCAGGGTGTGCGGGAAGTTGCGGCAGCGGTAGCGAAACAGGATCTGCGCCAGCCGTTCGTCCTCGAAGCTCGGCTGCCTGCCTGCCAGGCCGGTGGGATGCTCGGCCCGCAGCGCTTCCAGCTGGCGCCGGTCGCCCTGCGAGACGAAGCCGTTGTACAGGTCTTCGTCGACGTCCACGCCGGCGCCTGCCGCCTCGCGCTGGAACACCTTCTGCCACACGGCGGCCATGTCCGGCCCGCCGGCCGCGATGCGCGCGTGTTGCAGGCACTGCTCGATGTCCAGTTCCCACTTCGCGGCCAGGGCCGGGTCCAGGGTCCGCAGGTTACCGACCAGCATCGGTGACTTGTTCAGGTGCACGCTCTTGATCGGCAGGCGGGTCATCCCTTCCGGCATCTCGGCGGCGCGCGTGAACAGGCGCTCGCGGATCGTGTCCACATTCAGCCCGAACAGCTCGGACGGGTCGTGGCGGCAGTCCCAGACCAGCACCTCGTTCTTGTTGGTGGGGTGGGTGGCCAGCGGCCACACCAGGCCCAGGCAGCCGCGCTCGGCCGGGAACATGCCGGACACGTGCAGGACCGGCCGGCGCTGGCTGCGCTCCAGGTGCAGGCCCATCTCGCTGGCCACCTTGTCCTTGCGGCGCAGCTCCAGGCAGAAGTCGAACAGCTTCGGCTGCTTGCTGCGGATCAGGCGCGCCATCGCGATCGTGGCGCGCACGTCGGACAAGGCGTCGTGCGCCGCCTCGTGCACCAGGCCGTTGGCGCGGGTCAGGTCTTCCAGCCGGAAGCTGGGCTTGCCGTCTTCCTTCATCGGCCAGTGGATGCCGTCCGGGCGCAGGGCATAGGTCATGCGCACCACGTCCAGCAAGTCCCAGCGGCCGCAGCCGTTCTGCCATTCGCGCGCATACGGGTCGATCATGTTGCGCCAGAAGAGGAAGCGCGTGACCTCGTCGTCGAAGCGGATCGTGTTGTAGCCGACCCCGACCGTGCCCGGCTCGCTGAAGGCTTCGCAGACGCGCTTGGCGAACTCGTGTTCCGGAACGCCGTGCTCCAGGCAGTGCTGGGGCGTGATGCCGGTGATCAGGCAGGCCTGCGGATCCGGCAGGTAGTCGGGCGCCGGCTGGCAGTACAGCATGACCGGCTCGCCGATCTCGTTCAGCTCGGCATCCGTGCGGATGGCCGCGAACTGGGCCGGGCGGTCGCGCCGCGGTACCGCGCCGAAGGTTTCGTAGTCGTGCCAGAGAAAGGTGTGCTTGCTCATTGGGAGCTCTGGGGTTTGCTCATAAGTTGTGACGGGTCATTCTAACCGGCCGGCCTGCTCAGCTCCAGCTCACTTCTCCAGCCGGGACGCAAGAACTTGCACGGAACCTTCAGGTGCTGATGCGGTCCCGGCCGGCCTCCTTGGCCCGGTACAGGGCCGCGTCGGCGGCTTCGACCAGGCTGCGCTCGTCCTGGCCGCGCGCCAGGCTGGCGACGCCCAACGAGGCGGTGAGGTGGGGCAGGGCGACGCGCATGTCGTCGAACACGACCGTCTCGCGCAGGCGCCCGCACAGGCGCCCGGCAACCATCTCGGCCAGCACGCGGTTGGTGTTCGGCAGGATCGCCATCAGCTCCTCGCCGCCGTAGCGCACCGCGAAATCGGAGGGCCGCAGCGCGTTACGGATCACGGCGGCGGCGGTGGCCAGGGCGGTGTCGCCGGCGGTGTGGCCGTAGGTATCGTTGAAGCGCTTGAAGTGGTCGAGGTCGATCATCACCAGCGACAGCGGGGTGCCGTCCTGGCGGCTGCGGGCGACCATCGCGGGCAGCATGTCGTTCAGCCAGGCGCGGTTGTACAGCCCGGTCAGGCCGTCGTTCATCGACAGCTGGCGGTAGAACTCGCCCAGCTTCTGGCGCCGCCGCAGCAGGGCGTTGGCGGCGCGGATGCGGAAGGACAGCAGGCGCAGCAGGTTGCGGGCGACGCCGTCGGCTTCGTCGATCAGGCGCCACAGCAGGTCGGGCTCGACCACCAGCAGTTCGCAATCTTCCAGCGCCGTGATGGCGTCGAGGTTGGCGGCATCGTCCAGCACCGATTGTTCGCCCACGCTCTCGCCGGGCAGGATGCGCTGGATCTCGCCGCTGCCGGACGCGGTCGCCGGCTGCACGCCGAGCGAGCCGGACAGTACGATGTAGAGGCGGGCCCGCAGGCCGTCCTCGACCGGCTCGTCCTGCGCCACCCGGATCACCGGGCAGGCGGCCAGCAGCGCCGCCACGGCCGGGGTGTCGGCGTCGCGGAACAGCTGCAGGTCGCGGATCGCATGGCGGGAAGCGCCAAAGGCGCCGATGATATTCAAGTGCAGCCTCGGATGGTCGGGATGTCAATATGGATGAGCTCGAAATGATAACTCATTGCAACTTCCCCGCCGAGGCCTGGCGCCGCATAAACAACAGTGTTTCAATAGCGGCATGAACCCATCGACTCCTCATCTATCCGACTCCTTGATCGACGCGCTCGGGCAGCGCCACGCGCCGGCCCCGGACGCCCGCATCGTCTGCCTGGTGCCCTCGATCACCGAACTGCTGTGCGAACTGGGCCTGGCTAACAAGCTGGTCGGGCGCACCGGTTTCTGCATCCATCCGCGCGACACGGTCGCCGCCATCCCCAAGGTGGGTGGGACCAAGGACGTCAACATCGAGAAGATCCGCAAGCTGGCGCCGACCCACGTGGTGGTCAACATCGACGAGAACGAGAAGCCGACCGTGGAACGCCTGGCCGAATTCGTGCCGCACGTGGTGGTCACGCACCCGAACACGCCGCGCGACAACCTGATTCTCGCGCGCCTGATGGGCGGGATCTTCGGCGCTTCGCTCCCTGCCGAACGCTGGTGCGCCGCCTTCGAAGAGGAATACGCGGCCTTGCGCGCGGCGCCGCCGGGGCCGCAGCGCACGGTGCTGTACTGCATCTGGCAGGATCCGTGGATGACGGTGTCGAGCGACACCTATATCGCCAGCATGCTGGCCGAACTGGGCTGGCGCGTGCCGCTGTTGGGCGAAGGGGAGCGCTATCCGCGCTTCGAATGGTCGCAGGCGCTGGTGGACGGGCTGGATGCGGTGTTGCTGTCGACCGAGCCCTACCGCTTCACGGAGGAGCATGCCGATGCGCTGGAAAAGCAGATCGGGATTCCCGTGTTCCTGGTCGACGGCGAGATGATGTCGTGGTACGGCAGCCGCGCCCTCGAAGGGCTGCGCTACCTGCGCAGCCTGAGGGCGATGCTGGAGGGCTGCTGAGTTACCGGCGCTTTACTGGTTGTCCGTCAGGCCCTTGTAGGACTCGGCGGGGACGTCGGCATCCATCGGCAGCGGCTCGCGCTTGTTCTTGTCGGCCAGGCGGCCCAGGGCGCTGTCCAGTGCGCGCTTGAGCTTGCTGACGGCGCCCGAGATCGACAAGTGCAGGTCGGCGGCGTGGGCGTGCACGACCACCGGCTCGTAGCCCGCCACGCGCGCTTCCATCATGCAGTAATTGTCGCCGTCCTCGTGCTTCTGGCCGTTCTGGTTGCTCAGGTGGACGTCGACGCGGCGGACCTGCTCGAAACGGCTGATGCTCGATTCGACCGCTTCGCGCACCCGCTCGTCGAGGCCCTGGTGGCGGTCGATGGTGTTGTCGGTGTTGATGTTGATTTCCATAAATCGCTCCAATCCTTAAAATAGTTGCCACTGTTGAAACGATCTTACACCTTCCCACGAATTCGCCGCGCTCAGATGAAAGCGCTCAGGAGTTAACGAGACTGGCCGCGATATTCACCGACAGTCCGAGGATCAGCACATTGAAGAAGAAGGCCAGTACCGAATGGCCGACCACCAGCTTGCGCATCGCGCGCGAGGTCACCGACACGTCCGAGGTCTGGACCGCGACCGCGATCGTGAACGAAAAATACAGGAAGTCCCAGTAGTCGGGTTCGAGTCCTTCGTCGGGGAAGCGCAGCGGTCTTTGCTTGTCGGGCGAGCGGTAGTACAGGTGCGCGTAGTGGAAGCAGAACAGCACGCCGACCAGCAGCCAGGAGCCGATCACGGTCAGGGCAGTGAAGGCATAGTGCAGCGCGACCTGCTTGGCCGGCATATGGCCCATGCGCGCCAGCTCGGAGATGATGGCGTACAGGCTCAGCATTGCGCCGACGATCAGGATGAACAGCACCATGCCGGCATTTTCGTCTTCCCTGCCGGCGATGGCGCGCACCTTGCGGTGGTCCGCCCGCATCATCATCCAGCCCATGCCGATCAGGTAGGCCCAGACCCCGGCATTCCAGCCGACCAGGGCGCGCCGCATCCAGGGGTGGGAATCCGGCCACAGGATGCCGACGGCGGCGCCGAGAGCGATCGCCATGGCCAGGTGCGGGCGGTTGCGGATGATGTGGTGCAGCAGGCGCTTGTCCTGCCAGAAGGGCATCTTGCTCATGATCCGGCCTTGCTTGCGGCGATTTCCGCTTCGTGGTGGGGAAACCGGTCCATGCGCGACAGCACCGGGAACAGCTTCATCCAGGTGCCGGTGACGAGCAGAGTGGCGACGCCGCCGAAGATGATCGCGCGCACCAGGCCGAACCAACTGGCGGTAAGACCCGACTCGAACTCGCCCAGTTCGTTCGAGGCGCCGATGAAGACGGAGTTGACGGCGCTGACGCGGCCGCGGATCTCGTCCGGCGTCTCGTACTGCACCAGCAGGTGGCGGATGTAGACGCTGACCATGTCGCCGGCGCCGAGCAGGAACAGGACGACCAGGGAGATGCCGAAGCTGTGGGAGAGGCCCAGCGTGACGGTGGCCGCGCCGAACAGGGCGACGCCGCCGAACATCCAGGCGCCGACCTTGCGCGTGATCGGCCAGAACGCCAGCGCGATCGAGCACAGGGCCGCGCCCGCGCCCGGCGCCGTGCGCAACAGGCCGAGGCTGGTCGGGCCGGCCTGCAGTACGTCGTGGGCGTAGGCGGGCAGCAGGGCGGTGGCGCCGCCGAACAGCACGGCGAACAGGTCGAGCGAAATGGCGCCCAGCACGATCGGGCGGGTCCACACGAAGCGCAGGCCCTCGAGCAGCGTATGCCAGCTGACCGGCGCCTTGGTTCTAGCCTGCGGCGCGCTCGTCGTTCCTTTCATCAGCAGCACGGACAGGGCCAGCAGCGTGCTCGACACGGCGTACACGACGTTCGGTCCGAGCACGTACAGCAGGCCGCCCAGCACCGGGCCGAGGATGATGGCCACCTGCATGTTGGAGGAACTCAGGGCGACGGCCTGCGAGAAATCCCGGGTCGACACCAGGTTGCGCAGCACGGCTTGCTGGGCCGGCATCATGAAGGCGCGCGCGCTGCCGTACAGCACCAGGATGGCATACACTGGCCATACGACCGTACTGCCGGACAGGGTGAAGCCGACCAGCAGCAGGCTGCACAAGAGCTGGGTGGCCATGCACAGCAGGACGATGGTGCGGCGGTTGTGGGTGTCGGCGACGTGGCCGGCCCACAGGATCAGCACCAGGAAAGGCGCGAACTGGGCCAGGCCGATCAGGCCGAGGTCGAACAGGCTGTGGGTGATCTGGTAGACCTGCCAGCCGACCGCCACGCTCTGCATCTGCACGGCGAGGGTGCCCAGGAAGCGGGCGGAAAGATAGAAGGAGAGATTACGGTTGCGCAGGAGGCCGAGGCGGCCTGTGGGGGAAATCAATGACATAAGGTGGAAAAGAATCCTTCGATATGTCGTTCCCGCGCAGACGGGAACCCAAGTTTAGTTTGCGGACACGCGGCCAACCTGGGTCCCCGCCTTCGCGGGGACGACGGTGGTGTTATTTCTTGAACCTTAACGCGAACTTGTCGTCCGGCGACTCCATCTTGAAGAATGGCTGCTCGCGCGGATCCGAGGCCACGTGCAGGTAATCGCTGCGGCCGTCGAGCTTGAAGCCGGCCTTCGTGACTTCCTCGACCACCGTGTCTTCGTCGATGCGGTGCAGGGTCTTGGTGGCGGACAGGCCGCTGCCCTTCTTGGCCGCGTTGTCGATGATGACGAGGGTGCCGCCCGGCTTCAGCGCCTCGTACAGGTGCTTGTTCATCGCCGCGCGGTCGGCCGGGGTGTTGGCGATGTCGTGGTAGGACATGTTGATGGTGATGAGGTCGAGCGGCGGCGTGCCTTTCGGGACCGGATCGGAGAAATCGGCCACCACCGCGTGCAGGTTGGGCAGGGTGGCATTCCCCACGCGCTCCTGTAGTTTCGGGTTCGGTTTTGCGTTTTGCGCCCACACTTCGCCTTTCGAGCCTACCGCCGCCGTCAGCAGGGCCGCGGTGGTGCCGCCGCCGGAGGCGATGTCGAAGGCCTTCATGCCGGGACGTACCTGCGCGAAGGCGAGGAATTCGGCCGGCTTGCGCTTGGCGTCCTCCTTGCGGTCGGCGTCGGTGCGGATCGGGCTGGCGATCGCGGACTGGTAGCCGGCGCCGGCCGGCTGGTCCGCGGCGTAGGCGGAAGCGCCACCCAACAGGGCGGCGGAGAGGGCGGAAAAGGCGAGGGCAAAGCGAAGCGAAGTACGCATGGTTGAACCCTTCATTGAGGTTAAGAAAACCAGGAAAACATCAGGACTGCGCCAGGTCGGCCTCGGTCGTGAATGCGTCGGCGTAGAACTCGTCGGCCGGCAGGCCGCATTGCGCCACGTAGTCGCGGCGCGCCGAATCGACCATCACGGGCGCACCGCAAGCATACACCTGGTAGCCCGACAGGTCGGGAAGATCCTGCATCACGGCGGCGTGCACGTAGCCGCTGCGGCCCGTCCAGTTGTCCTCGGGAAGCGCATCCGACACCACCGGCACGTAGCGCAGCTGCGGCAGTTCGCGTGCCCATTGTTCGCACAGCTCGTGCATGTACAGGTCCTGCGGACGGCGGCCGCCCCAGTACAGGTGGACCGGGCGCTCCGACTTCAGGTGGATCATGTGCTCGACCAGGGCCTTGACCGGCGCGAAGCCGGTGCCCGAGGCCAGCAGGACGATCGGCTTGCTCGACTCCTCGCGCAGGAAGAAGGTGCCGAGCGGGCCCTCGAAGCGCAGGATGTCGCGCTCCTTCATGGTCGAGAACACGTGGTCGGTGAACAGGCCGCCCGGCAGGTGGCGGACGTGCAGTTCCAGCGGGCCGCTGAACGAGGGCGCGGTGGCGATGCTGTAGGCGCGGCGCTTGCCGTCCTTCAGCATGAATTCGACGTACTGGCCGGCGCGGTAGGCCAGCGCCTCGTTGGCCGGCAGCTGCAGCGTCAGGATCGCCACGTCCGGCGCGGCGCGGCGGATCGCGGTCACGCGGGTCGGCATCTTGCGCACCGGGTAGTCGGTGCTGCCGCCGACTTCGCGCGCCTCGATCGTCAGGTCGCCCTCGGGCACGGCGCAGCACATCAGCGCATAGCCCTGCAGCTTTTCCTGCTCGGACAGGGCGCGCGGCTGGTGCGGCTTGTGATGGATCGTGCCTTCGACGACCTTGCCCTTGCAGGAGCCGCAGGCGCCGTTCTTGCAGCCATACGGCAGTCCGATGCCGGAGCGGATCGCCGCCGCGAGCACGGTTTCGTCCTGCTCGCATTCGTAATGGTGGCCGCTGGGCTGGACAGTGATCTGGAACGTCATACAATCCTCGGAATGAATACTCAAAATAATGTCAGGTTCAATAATGTCAGGTTCAAGCGACCGCGCCTCCTGATCGTGGGCTGCGGCGATGTCGGCATGCGCCTGCTGCAATTGGTGCGGGAGCGCTTTCGCGTGTTCGCCGTCACCAGCCAGCCGGCGCGCTGCGCGCAGCTGCGGGCCGCGGGCGCCGTCCCCATCGTGGCCGATCTCGACCGGCCGGAAACCCTGAAAAGGCTGGGACGGCTCGCGCCGTGGGTGGTGCACCTGGCGCCGCCGCCGAAGCAGGGTGCGCTGGATTTGCGCACGCGCAATTTGACCGCCATTCTACCCGAGGGGACGCGGGTGGTTTATATCAGCACCTCGGGGGTCTACGGCGACAGGCAGGGCGCGCTGATCGACGAAACCGCGCCGCGCGCGCCGCGCAACGCCCGTGCGCAGCGCCGCGTCGACGCCGAGCAGGTGCTGCGCGCCTGGGCCGTTGCCGCATCCGGACGGGTGGCGATCCTGCGCGCTCCCGGCATCTACGCGGCGGAGCGCCTGCCGCTCGAGCGCCTGCGCCAGGGCACGCCCGCGCTGGCGGCGCAGGACGACGTCTACACCAACCACATCCACGCCGACGACCTGGCCTACCTGGCGCTGCTGGCCCTGTTCCGGGCCCGGCCGGGCCGCGCCTACAACGCCAGCGACGATACGCACATGAAAATGGGGGACTACTTCGACCTGGTGGCCGACGCCTTCGGATTGCCGCGCGCGCCGCGCCTGCCGCGTGCCGGGCTGGAGCAGGCTGTCTCGCCGATGCTGCTGTCGTTCATGTCGGAATCGCGCCGGCTCGGCAACCGCCGCATCAGGCACGAGCTGCGGGCCCGCCTGCGCCATCCGCGGGTCGAGGAGACAGTGAGGGCGCTGGCGGAATAAGGCCACCTTAAGCAAAAGATAATTGGCCCGTGTATCATTTGGGGTTGCTGCTCTGCAGCAATATAAATATTACAAATACCCCAAAACTAGCTTATTTTTCACGACTCCGATAGGAATGTGAAGAATAAGCAACGGATCGTTATTTTCGAAGGAAGACCATGCCTATCAGAAGGATTCCGGAGGGTGGCGTGTATGACCCCAACCCGGTTCTCGACGCCATCATCAACAAACTCAAGCTGAAGAACGACGCGGCCCTGTCGCGCGTGCTCGAAGTCGCGCCGCCGGTGATCAGCAAGATCCGCCACAACACGCTGCCGATCGGCGCCACCATCCTGCTGCGCATGCATGAGGTATCGGATTTCAGCATCCGCGAACTGCGGACGCTGATGGTGCGCTTCGATGCGCCGGGCGATTCCGGCGGCTTGTTGACCTGAGCGCCACGGCACGCTAGCCGGCGCCCAGGCTCGCTGCGCTCAGTGCCGGGTCGGCTGGCGCGGGACCGGGCCGGCACAGAACGCCACGCTCGGAACCGGTCCGGCGCAGAACGCGACGGTCGGGGCCGGACCCGCGCAAAACGCGGTGGCTGCGGCGCCCTGCGGACGGAACGAAGCCTTGGCACCCATGCCGCTCAGGTCGATGGAGCGGGTACCCGGCTTGCCCGGGACCGGGACGGTGCGTACGACCGTCGCCTGCGCCAGCTGCGCCGCCCGTTCGGCAAAGGAGTCGCCGAAGGTAGCTTCATACAGGGTCCGCATGCGTTCGCCGCTGTCGAGGCGGAACTGCTCATCCTGTCGGCCGCGCATGCCGACGTACGGATAGTGGTGCAGGAAGTAGCCGAAGACCTGTTCGCAATCGCTGGCGTATTTCATCGTATCGAGGATGTGGTAGTGCCAGAAGGTATCCACGTCGACCAGCGGTGCGATGCTCTCGTTCGGATACAGCTTCATCAGGCACAGGAAGCGCCGATATTCTTTTTCGGCCGTGTTTGCCTTGGCCTGACTCCAGCTTTCGCCGGATTCCACGTGCATCAGCTTGACCTTGATGGGTTCCAGGTCGAGTTCCATTACGGCTTTAAACAGGTCGTTCATGTTCATGGTAGTCCTCATCAATATAGTAGTTATTTAACTGCTTCCCTAGTTACAGCGTTGCGGACATCTGGCGAACCGTGTACCGACATCAGTTACATGCCAAACTAAAAGTGTTACAAATATTTAAAGATTGACTTTCTCCTTTCAATCCACGAAATCAGATTTCGTCATTGACGTGCACTACATGGATTCAATGTAATTTGTTTAAATATTAGAGTAGTTGCGTTTTGTCAAAAACTTGAGCAAGTGACAAAAGCGCCACAAAATCTGCCGATCAATATTTTTGCTAAAGTGGTAATAAAAATTACAAAATAGAAATTAAATGGCGTTGCCGGCAAACGCAGCGCAAGCGGAGAAAGCGCAGGCGAACGCCAGCGCAGGCAGAGAAGAAACAGGCGGAGTGAAAGCAGGCAGCGCGAAGGCTGCTGCGGGATTTACATCAGGGCCGGGCCGGATTCATGTTCCTGCGGCGGCTGTGCGACGATCTGCGGCGTGTCGACCATCGGAACGGATACGGTCACCGTCGTTCCGCCGTCCGGTCCGCTCAACACCTGGCAGCTGCCGCCAAGGATGACGACCCGTTCCTCGATCCCGACCAGGCCGAACGAGCCTTGCTTGTTGCGACCGCCGGGAGCGAGCCCGCAGCCGTTGTCCTTGACGCTCATCGACAGCCAGTTCCCATCGAGGCGCAGTTCGACCACGACCTTGTGGGCATTCGCATGGCGCTGGATGTTGGTGAGCGATTCCTGCAGGATACGGAAAAACGCCGTCGCGCAGGCGTCGCACGGCGAGATTTCCCCATGCAGATCGTGCAGTTCGCAATTGATGCCGGTGCGCCGCTGGAACTCGTTCAGCTGCCATTCGACGGCGGCGGACAGGCCGAGGTCGAGGACGTTCGGCCGCAGGTCGTTGATGATCTGGCGTACGCTCTTGATGGTGGCGTCGATCTGCATCAGCGTCTTACGCGCACGCTGGTGCAGCTGGCTATGCCGGTCCCTGGTGCGCGCGGCCAGCATCTCGGCATCGATGCGCAGCGCCAGCAGGTTCTGGCCGAGGTCGTCGTGGATCTCGCGCGCGATGCGTTTGCGTTCCAGTTCCTTGATCTGGTAGGCATGGTCGGCCAGCCGGCGCAGCTTCTGGTGCGACAGTTGCAGCTTCCTCTGGCTGTCGCGCAGCTCGCTGGTCATCTCCTGCGCGAGTGCGAGCGCGGCGCGGCGCGAGGAGGTCAGCATGCGCAGCAGCGCGTACAGCAGCATCGAGCCGAAAAAGCCGAACGCGGCCATCATCTTCGCGTAATAAATGTCGAACTCGGTGTACAGCGCGGACTTGGGCACGCTGTAGACGATCTTCCAGGGGCGCGCATTGAAATCCAGCGGCAGTTCGGCGCTGAAGATATCGCTGCCGGTGTCGATCGGGGGCCTGGGGTTCGCGCTGGTGCCCCGGCTGTCGTATAGCGTGAATGGCCAGTCCGTGCGCTCCTGTCCGTCCCGGTCGATGTAGGGTCCGGTATCGTACACGATCATGCGCAGCCCGCGGATCGGGATCTCATCGACCACGCCGTGCAGCAACTTGGGAACGCTGAACGAAATCCCGACCGAACCGATGTAGGCAGCCCGGCGTTCCTCGACGGTGCTGCTGGGCAGGCCACGGCGATAGACCGCCATGCGCATGCCCAGGTGGGCATCGTTGGTCTTGGAGAGCATGGGGATCGGCGTGCCCGACGCCTGCACCGTGCCCTGGTCGCGCTCCAGCACCAGCCGCTGGCCGAAGAAACGGTTGGCCATCAGGTCGACGCCGAAGTACTTGGGGCTGGACGGATCGGGCTCGATGTGGGAAATGACCAGATAGGCGGGACGGATGCCTGGCGGTGTGATGTCCAGGCGCGCCTTTACGCCGCTTTGCATTTCCGCCCGCCAGGCAGCAAGGAAGGGTTCGCGTTGGTCCTTGGTCAGATAGGTAGCGTAGTTGATGAGGTCGACAGCAGGAAAATGCTTCGCCAGCTGCAGCCCGCGCACATATTCATGGAATTGATCATGGGTAAGGCTGCCCGAGCTCTGGATCAGGCTGGCCGCACCGCGTAACAGCCCGGTGTGCGCCTTGGCGCGCACGCCGATCATGCTCTGGGCGTACTTCACATGGTTGTAGAAACGCTCGTGGGCATCGCTTTCGATCGAACGGGACATGGATACATACAATACGCCGCCCACCGTCGACGACAGCAGCAGGCCGGTCCAGAACGAGATCCGGCCGACCGAAAACGCATCCCCCAATACCGACTGCATGACAACTCCCCACGTGGTTCCGGCGCTTGCACCGCTTGCACCGCTTGCAAACCCAATTCATTCGAAATTACTGATTTGAAAGTACTTGCGGACCTATCAATTCAGGGAGTTGCAAATAATCAAGCCCGGTGAATGAACCGGGCTTGTGTAATTCAGGCGCCGCTGCGGCTTACTTGCCCCAGCTGTCCTTCAGCGTGGTGACGCGGTTGAATACCGGCTTGCCCGGCTGGGAGTCGACGCGGTCGGCCACGAAGTAGCCGTGGCGCTCGAACTGGAAGCGCTGGTCGGGCTGGGCCGACGTCAAGCCCGGCTCGAGGTAGGCGGTGACGGTTTCCAGTGCGTTCGGGTTCAGCAGTTCCTTGAAGTCCCTGCCGCCGGCGTCCGGGTTCGGGTCGCTGAACAGGCGGTCGTACAGGCGCACCTCGGCTTCGAGTGCCTGCGCGGCGCTGACCCAGGTGATGTTGCCCTTGACCTTGTAGTTGTCGGCGCCCGGGGTGCCCGATTTCGAGTCCTCGAAATAGTTCACGTGCACCGCGGTCACCTTGCCGTTTTCATCCTTGTCGTAGCCCGTGCACTCGACCACGAAGCCGTACTTCAGGCGCACGCGCGCGCCCGGCTTGCCGTCGCTAGGCGGCGTAAACCGGTGGTAACCCTTGGTCGGGTTCTCCATGAAGTCTTCCTGCTCGATCCACAGCTCCTTCGTGAACGGGAAGGAACGGGACCCCATCTCCGGATGGTGCGGGTGGACCGGGGCACTGCACTCGACCGACTCGCCTTCCGGGAAGTTGTCGACGACCAGCTTCAGCGGACGCAGCACGGCGATCGCGCGCGGCGCCTTCGGATCCAGGTCGTCGCGCAGCGCGCCTTCCAGCGTGCTCATGTCGATCCAGCCGTCGGCCTTGCTGACGCCGATGCGCTCGCAGAACAGCTGGATCGAAGATGGCGTGTAGCCGCGGCGGCGCAGGCCGACGATGGTGGGCATGCGCGGATCGTCCCAGCCGGTGACGACGCCGTCGTCCACCAGTTGGCGCAGCTTACGCTTCGACATCACCACATAGGTCAGGTTCAGGCGCGAGAATTCGTACTGGCGCGGCACCGGGCGCTGGAAGAAGCCGCCGGCGGCCAGCGTGTCGACCAGCCAGTCGTAGAACGGGCGGTGGTCCTGGAATTCCAGCGTGCACAGCGAATGGGTGATGTTTTCCAGCGCATCCGAGATCGGGTGCGTGTAGTCGTACATCGGATAGATGCACCACTTGTCGCCGGTACGGTGGTGATGCGCGTGGCGGATACGGTACAGGGCCGGGTCGCGGTTGGTCATGATCGGCGAAGACATCGCATCCTCGCTCATCTTGGCGCGCAGGATGTGTTCGCCATCCTTGTACTTGCCGGCCTTCATGTCGCGGAAGATCTGCAGCGATTCCTCGACCGGACGGTTGCGGAACGGCGAGTTGGTGCCCGGCGTACCGAAGTTGCCGCGGTTGCGCGACATGTCTTCGGCGCTCTGGCTGTCGACGTAGGCCTTACCCTCCTTGATCAGGTACTCGGCCATCTCGTACAGCTTGTCGAAGTAGTCGCTGGCATAGTGCAGGTGCTCCTGGCCGCCTTGCTCCCAGGAGAAGCCCAGCCACTTCACGCTGTCCATGATGGTGTCGACGTATTCCTGGTCTTCCTTTTCCGGATTCGTGTCGTCGAAGCGCAGGTTGCAACGGCCCTGGTAGTCGCGCGCCAGGCCGAAGTTCAGGCAAATCGATTTGGCATGGCCCACGTGCAGGTAGCCGTTCGGCTCCGGCGGGAAACGGGTGATCACCGAAGGCATGCCTTCGCGCTGATGGGTGCCTGCCGCAAGGTCGGATTCGACGATCGCGCGCACAAAATTCGACGACGGCGCAGGCGCTGCTGCCGCCGCAGAGTTCTTTTCGTTGCTCATGAAGATATGTTTTGGATGGGTAAGATTGCAGGCATTTTACCGTAGCTATGTGGTAAAGCGCACGGTTCGCGGGGGCAGCCCTGGGCATACTTGGGGATATTGTCTCCCACCACAAGGCCAGTCATGCAGACGCCAGCTTCCTACCGCGACCTCGCCACCGCCCGCCTGCCTGCACCAGCCTGCCTGTCAAGATAGCGTTTTCTATAGGATAATCTCGGTTTGCATTTTTTTCGGGCACCAGCCGGAGAGTTCCAACGTGGAAAATTTATACGCGATCCTCGGCGTCGCGCCGAATGCGACGGACGACGACATCAAGAAAGTCTATCGCTCGCTCGCGATGCGCTACCACCCGGACCGCAACCAAGCGCCGGGTGCCGAAGCGCGCTTCAAGGCCGTCACCAAGGCCTATGAGGTCCTGTCGGACCCGGCCAAGCGCGCCGAATACAACCAGAGCGTCAACCACCGCATCGTGCTCGATGCCGAAGGCGAGGCCTTCGAGCTGTGGCGCTCGATCTTTGCGCTGAACGGCGTGAACTTGCCTCACTAAACTGCGGCACTACTCTACAGAATGAAGCAACCATGAAAAAAGTACATCCGGAATTCGCCTTCCAGTCGCGCGAACTGGAAGGGCAGATCGAAGGCACGCTGGGCGATCCCCCCAACCGCAAGAATTACGACATGATGGTGCAGGCGCTGGTGTCGGAGTACGCCAACGGCGACGGCCTGGACGACGTCAACATGATGGCCTTCGCCCTGGTCGACCGCATCCGCTTCAGCGACCCGAAAGGCCTGATCCGCGAAGCCATGGACTACGAGGGCGACGACCCGGCGAAAGTGTTCGCGATGGCGAACTGCGACGGCGCCGATGGTCAAGATGAGGAAGGCAAGGCCATGTACGCCGCGATCTGCGAGAACCACCCGGAACTGGCGCGCCAGGCCATCGTCACCGCCTTCCTGTACAAGAACCAGGCGCGCTGGGAAGACGACGACCAGTCGCTCGACCAGCTGGCCCGCGACGACGAGGGCGACGACGACGAGCTGGACGAAACCGCGGCGGGCGACGATTTCACGCAGATCTTCGATTCGGACGGAGGTGACCGCGAATGAGCGACGAAACCAAATCCAACCTGCCCGCGCTGACCCGGCAGGTCAATGAACTGGTGCTGGCGGGCTCGCTGCAGCACGCCGAGGAAGCCCTGTCGAAGGCCGCCGACGAGCACGGCGACTATGCCGTGGCCGAGGTGCTCTCGACCCTGCCGCCGCAGGTCACGGCGCTGCACCTGGCCGGCTTCGACGGCGCCAAGACCTCGGTCGCGACGCTGCTGGTGCCGCCCAAGGCCTGGGCCGAGAGCCTGGCCTACCTGGCCGCCACCTGGCCGGACGACATGATCGAGGACGATCCCGAGCGCATCGCCGAGAACCTGTTCAACCACATCCACGGCGTGGTCTACGCCACCGACGACGAAGAGCGCCGCCACGAGCTGCTGAGCGAAGCCTCGTCCTCCGACTGGGGCGCGACCGCGTTCGCGATCGTCTGGTCGCTGGCGCCGAAGGAAATCCTCGAAGTGGCGGGCGAGATCGCTAGCCGCGGCCGCTACGTGACCGGCCAGACCACGTCCGACAGCGACATCGTGCCGCTGGCGATCGACCTGGCCAAGGCCAGCGAGGACGGCTGGGAACGCTCGCTGCTGGAGCTGTTCCCGGAATTCCGCAATGCCGCCGACCTGGCCGACGTCGAGCTGCCGGAAGACGAGGACGACGAGTCCGAGTTCCCGCACCGGACGACCCGCGAACTGCTGTACCGCCTGCGCAAGCAGGTGCCGTCGGTACGCGGCACACCCAAGCGCAGCACCCGCCGCAGCATGGGCACGGACATCTTCTCGTGAGCGAGGGCACCCCAGCAATGCTGCCTGCGATCGTCATCGAGAAGCTGCCGCGCCTGATCCGCGCGATCAGGCACCTGCCGGAAACCGCGAGGCCGGAGGACGCCGCGGGCCTGGCCGACGAACTGGCCGGCATCACCGCGATGGTGGCCGAGAAGTTCACCAACGACCGTACCGCCGAAGGCATCCAGCGCGCCTTGCTCTTGAGCGTAGGCGGCGTGTCGCTGGGTCTGGAATACCTGCTCGAGGACGAGACGGACGACGAGGTCGGCGACAAGGCCGCGGCCGGGATCCTGGTCTCGGAAGGTCCGGAGCTCGTGTTCCAGCAGGGCTTCCGCCTGATCCGCGAACTGGCCGCGCTGCCGGAGGACAGCCTGGTCGGCGAATACGACACCGACCCGGTCTACGCCCAGCGCCGCCTGAAGGAATTGTTCGTCGACATCTGCACCGCCGATCCGGGCGAAACCTGGTCGGGCTACGAGCGCTACCAGAGCCAGCTCAAGCAGCGCAAGGATGTGCAGGCGATCGTGCGCGCGGCCCAGTGGCTGCGCCGCCACCACGTCGAGGGACCGGTCCAGGATCCGGACCTGAACGCCGAGGGCGTGATCGCGCTGGCGATCGTGTTCGCGATCGAAGGGGGAGGGCGGATCGTGGCGCGCACCGGCCAGAAGGAGTTCGAACGCTTCGTCAAGGCGGTGCGCAAGAATAAGCCGGACTACGAGACCGGCTGGGCCCAGCTGCTGGAGAACATCCCGGCGCCGCACCACGCCATCATCGCCGAGCGCATCGCGCTCTACCGCAACAGCATGCTGCTGGAGCACATCGGCGGGACCATGCCGCTCAAGCAGTTGTTTGTCGAGTTGGAAAACTTTGCCGGGTCCGAAATCGACGCCGAGTATCCGTAATGCCGATCTCCGCCGGCAGCCCTGCATGACGGGGAGGGAGCTGGCCTCGGCCATCTAGCTGTTCATCTACCTCGGCGCGAGCGTGGTGAGCTGGCTGGCCGGGCTTCGTGAGCATGCTCGGCGCCGTGCTGCTGGCGCCGCTGGAGCCCGGCTAGGTATTGCCGGCGATCGTGATGTTCGAGTCCGTGCCGTCGGTGTAGATCCCCATGCGGGTACTTCCCGAGAAGCTGTTGTTAGAAACGGTGGTGAGGCTGCCGTAAACGTAAGCCAGCGCGATATGCGCTTGGAATGGACTGGGTGTCGTCCCTCCGCTGCGCCGGTTCAGGACGGAAAAGCTGCAGTTTGAATCCATCTTGTTGGAACTGATCGTGTGGCCGCCTGTGTCAGGCCACTTGGCCCGATCGCCACCGCCGTATACCTGGATACCGTTCCCTTCATTGTTCGAGACAATGTTTCCGTAGACCGAGCACTTGCTGACGCCGTCATCCAGGCCGATGCCGACGCCTTCCGAGCCATTGTCCAGCGGGCCGCCGTAGTTGCGGTTGAATTTGCAGGTGTTGTTGCGGATCGTATGCCCCGATACGGCATCCGGTCCCGCCTCCGAACTCAGCTCGATACCCCGTCCGTACCAGTTCGGGGCAAAGTTCCCGCCATTCGTATTGCAGACGTTGTTCTCGATGGTGTAAGACCTGGCAAGGCCGCTGATATGAATTCCGAAGTTCATATTGTTGCTGCAGTTATTGTTGCCCACGTAGCTGCGATCGCCACTGTTGATGGAGATGCCGGCCAGCATACCGGTCACGGTATTCCTGTCCAGCGTGGCGGCATCCCCCTGGACGAGGTAGATGCCGATCGCTCTGCGGTTCGGGTTGTAATCGACGCCGGATGGCGGAGAAACACGGTTCCCGCGAATCACAAGATGGGTGAGGAAAGCGGCGCTGTTGTACGTTTCACAGCGGATGCCATGCGATGCCGGCGTGCCGCCGCCGTGGTGGCGGACGGTGTTATTGAGCAGGCGGATGTCGTCGATACTGACGTTCGCGGCGACCAGAATCCCTTGGTTGCCATACGTGGGGCTGTTGCTGATGACGTCGAGCACGCAGCCGGAGACGGTCACGTGGTTTTTTGCGAAGATATACACGCCGGCACAATTCGACGTCACGTTATTGTTTTCGAAAACGCAGTTATTGCCCAGCCAAATGATCGCCACGTCGCTCCCTTCCGGCAAGGCGCTATTCCGGATGTCCAGATTGCGGTAGGTGACGAAATCGCGCTCCTGCTTGAGCACCGCGATCGAGGCGCCGTTGGCCGGGGTGGTGGGCGCCCCCGGCAAGATAATGACCGGTTTTGGTTGTGAAGTATCGTCGCTGCCGTTGGATCGATAATAAGCGCCAATCGTGATGCGCTGGGACGCAGTGCCGCTCGCCGACACCTGGAAGACACCCGAATACGTCGTGCCCCGTTTCTGCAGGTAGGTATGGCCGGGCATCCAGGAAACGCTGGTCCATGAGCGGAAAGGGCTGGCAAGCGTTCCGTTACCCGGGCCGGGGGCAGTCGGATCGATGTAATGCACATTGAGGGTGCTTGCGGTTTGGGCCAGTGCGAACCTCGGAAGCACCGTCTCCGCGCACGCGGAGACGCCCACACTGGAGGCAATCCGAAGGAAATCTCTTCTCTTGGTCATGAGTGTTCCTCCAATCAAGATCTGACAAACATGGCGCCAGTCACTTCAGCCAGTTGCCGGCCGTTCTAACGCTCGACCGTACCGACCAAAGTGTTGTGCCTGCTTGGGCGATGTTACGCTTTGTGGTCACAGTGCCGCAACGACTTTTCGTAGAAACAACAGAATGCCGCCAGGCCGAGTTGTAGCAGTGCCAATACCACCGGACGGTAGGCGCTAGGCGCGACGGCGCGAGGGGAGGAGGCAAGGCCTGGGTGGAAAGCTGCCGCAAGTGATCGAACGGGACCACCCTTGGTCGTCAAAACAGACGCCAGAATTCGGCAAATATCGCTTCAAAAAGAGTGGATTACCCTTGTTGCGCGCTCAAATCCGGCATTTTTTGTCGATGAGTTTGTGAGCTCGGCCGTACCGTTCGTGCGCCATGGCCCCGTCATCGGGGCTACCATGCAGCTCCTGTTCCAACAACTGCAAGGAGTACGTCATGTTGCAAGCACGCGAAATCCAGCAGCGCTTTTCCCACATCCAGCAAACCATCACCGAGGCCGAACAGGCCTGCCGTTCGCACGACGCGCCGGACGAGCTGAAGAACTGCATCGAGAAGATGGCGCGCGAATCCCAGCAAGCCCAGCAGGTGATGCAGTCGAGCGACCAGCAGCGCATGGTCGAATGCGTCGATAACCTCGAATCGATGGGCGACGAAGCCAAGCGCCTCAGCCGCTCGGCATCGACCATGGCGCCGGAGCTGGAAACGGCGGTCACCAAAGTGCACGCCGAACTATCCAACCTGAAGCATCAACTACATTAAAGAACCTTCTTCTCCTTGAGAGCGGCGATTTGCTCGCTGCTCTTGCCCAGGATCTCGGCCAGCACCTCTCCGGTATGCTGGCCGAGCAGCGGCGGCGCCTTGCCGCTGGTGGCCGGCGTGGCCGACATCCGCATCGGGCTGCGCACCAGCCTGACCTGGCCGGCGCTCGGGTGAGGCAGGGTAAACTCGATGCCGCGCGCCTTCACCTGCTCGTTGGCGAACACCTCGTCCAGGTTGTTGATCGGGCCGCAGGGCACGCCCACTTCTTCCAGCATCGCAATCCACTCGTCGCGCCCGTGTCCGGCCACCATGTCCGCCAGCAGCGGCACCAGCACGTCGCGGTTTTTCACACGCAGCGGATTGGTGGCGAAGCGCTCGTCGAACGCCAGTTCCGGCCGGCCGCCGGCCTGCACGAACTTCTGGTACTGGCCGTCATTGCCGGCGGCGACGATGATATGGCCGTCCGCGCAGGCGAAGGTCTGGTAGGGCACGATGTTGGCGTGCGCATTGCCCCAGCGCTTGGGACGCTTGCCGCTGTTCAGGTAGTTGCTGCCGACGTTGGCCAGCATCGCCACCTGGGTGTCGAGCAGGGACATGTCGATGAACTGGCCTTCGCCGCTGCGGTCGCGGTGGGTCAGCGCCGCCAGCACGGCGATGGTCGCGTACATGCCGGTCATCAGGTCGGTCAGGGCCACGCCGGCCTTCTGCGGGCCGCCGCCCGGCAGCTCGTCGCGCTCGCCCGTCACCGACATCAGGCCGCCCATGCCCTGGATCAGGAAGTCGTAGCCGGCGCGGTGCGCGTAGGGGCCGTCCTGGCCGAAGCCGGTGATCGAGCAGTACACCAGGTCCGGCTTGATCGCCTTCAGCGACTCGTAGTCGAGGCCGTAGCGTTTCAGCTGGCCGACCTTGAAGTTCTCCAGCACGACGTCGCAGTGGCGCACCAGCTCGCGCAGCAGCGCCTGGCCGTCCGGGTTGGCGATATCGACCGTGACCGAGCGCTTGCCGCGGTTCGCCGACAGGTAATAAGCGGCTTCGCCGGTGGCGCGGCCTTCGGCATCGGGCGCATAGGGCGGACCCCAGGCGCGCGTATCGTCGCCGCTGTCGGGGCGCTCGATCTTGATCACGTCGGCGCCGAGGTCGGCCAGGTTTTGTGAGCACCACGGCCCGGCCAGCACGCGCGAAAGGTCGAGCACGCGGATGTGGCCCAGCGCGCCGGCGCCGGGCAGGCCGTTCAGGTTCGATGCCATTCTGTCCCCATGGATGAGTTGTTGTCGGCCAATTATATCGGCTGGGCCGTACTTGCCGCCGTCAGCGCCTGGGCGAACTGGTCGCGCTCGCGGTCGACGATGCCGTCGACCAGGCGCTCGTCCAGGCCCATCGCTTCCAGCACGAAGGCCGACAGCTGCAGGCTGGCTTCCAGCGTCTCCGGCACCACCACGCTGGCGCCGGCCAGCTTCAGGGCGCGCGCATGCTTTTCGTCGCGCGAGCGCGCGAACAGGCGCGCATGCGGGAATTCGCGCCGGATCCCGCGCACCGCATGCAGCGCCGAGGACGGGTGGTCCATGGTCAGCACGATCGCGGGGGCCTCGTCGGCATGCACGCGGCGCAGCAGCTCGGGACGGGAGGCATTCCCGAAGTACACCGGCAGGCCCTGGGCATGCAGTTTCGACACCAGCCTGGCGTCGTTCTCGAAGGCGACATAGGGAATGTCCTGCGCCGCCAGCAGCTTGGCCAGCTGCTGGCCGACGCGGCCGAAGCCGGCGATGACCACGCGTCCGCGCGCGTCGTCGAGTTCAGCGCGCGCCTGCTCGGTCTCCTGTTCGCGCGCCTGGCCTTCGGCGCGCTCGCCGAGCGTGCGCCCGATCCGCGCCAGCAGCGGGGTCAGGAACAGCGACAGGCCGACCGCCAGCATGACGCGCCCGCCCAGGCCTGGCTCCAGCAGCTTCGAGCTGATCGGGACACCGATCACGATGAAGGCGAATTCGCCGCCCTGGCCCAGCAGCAGCGCGCCTTCCACCGAACGGCCCCAGGGCAGGCCGCCCAGGCGCAGCACCGGCGCGATCACGACCGCCTTGAGCAGCACCAGCAGGACGACGGCGCAGGCCAGCCACAGCGGGGCATGGACGATCTGCAGCGGGTCCATGCCCATCCCGACCGTCATGAAGAACAGGCCCATCAGCAGGCCCTTGAAGGGCTCGACCATCAGTTCGACCTCGTGCTTGAATTCGGTCTCGGCCAACAGCAGGCCGGCGATCAGGGCGCCCAGCGCCATCGACAGCCCGGCCATGGCGGACAGCGCGGCGATGCCGAAGGTCGACAGCAGGATCAGGGCCATGAACACGTCCGGCTGGCGCTGGCGGGCGAAGGCGCGGAACAGCGGGTGAATGACGCGCCCGCCGACCAGGTAGATCAGGGCGATCGCCAGCGCCGCCTTGCCCATCGCCAGCAGCGCCAGCACGGCCACATTGCCGCCGCCGCCGCCAAGCGCGCCGATCAGGATCAGGATCGGCACCACCGCCAGGTCCTGCAGCATCAGCACCGCGAACGCGGCCTGGCCCAGCGGCGTGCCGGTGGTGTGGCGCTCGCCCAGCAGCTGCATCACCACCGCGGTGGAGGACAGCGACAGCACCAGGCCCAGCACCAGCGACGCCGCCATCGATTGGCCCAGCATGAGGTACACGGCGCCGCCGATCAGCAGGGCGCACAGCACCACCTGGGCCGAGCCGGCCCCGAACACCCAGCGCCGCATCGCCCACAAGCGCGCCGCCGACAGCTCCAGGCCGATCATGAACATCAGGAACAGCACCCCGAGTTCGGCCAGCATGGCGACGTTCTCGTTGTTGGGGAAGGTGAACCACGCCAGCCAGGGCTGGTCCTGGGCCAGGCGACCCAGGCCGAACGGCCCGAATAGGGTGCCGACCGCCAGGAAACCCAGCACCTGGTTGATGCGCAGGCGCTGCAAGGTCGGGATCAGGATGCCAGCGAGGCTGAGGAACAGCAGGATTTCCCGCAGAAAGGGGAAGGGGTGTTGCTCTTGCACGGAGGTGGGCCTTTCATGGGGGCGGTGCGGGGCATTGTATAACGGGTATCGGCTTGTCTGACAAAGGCGGATTGTCATGCTGATAACGCTCTTTGAGCACTAGGCAAAGGTGTGTAGTCGGCCAGGAGCAGCATGTCCGATGCCGAGCTTCAATGCTAAGCTTGCAATGCAAATGCTTCTACACTCTGCCGTACACTAGTGGCAGCAAGTGGCCGCAAAGGCAGGCCTGCGTTCGGCCAACAGCCACTTGTTTTTGAATGACTGCGCAATCGAAAAGACAAATCAGACGATGAAGTTCAACATCTACGGCCGCTTCCAGATCGAAGTACGTCGTGAAAACGGCGCGTGGGTCGTGTACCGGTCCGAACTCGGCAAGCGCACCCGGTTGAACGATGTGCCAGTTCCGCCCGACCTGGCCGCACAGGAAATCGCCACTTACCTTGACGATATTTTTCATGAGTTCGCCGGGCCCGGAGACACCGTCGAACCGATACCCGAGAAACCATCGAAGCTGCTGTTCCTTCCCGGCGCCTTGGGCCGCACCGAATTCTGGCACCCGGCAGCCGAGCTGCTGGCTTACCCGGCACAGAAAGTCCACATGACCTGGCCCGGCTTCAGCGGCATCCCGCCGGATCCGGCAATCCGCAACGTCGACGACCTTGCCACAAGGGTTCTTGCCCATATCGAGGCACCGAGCGCCCTGATCGCCCAATCGATGGGAGGCGTGGTCGCCATGCTCGCCGCGCTGCGCAAACCGGCGCTGGTGACGCACCTCGTGCTGTCGGTAACGTCGGGCGGGATGCGCATGGACGACGTCGATGCGCAGGACTGGCGTCCGGCAGTCCAGGCGGAACATCCCGGCTTGCCCGACTGGTTCATCAGCCATCAGGAAGACTTGGCGCCCAAGTTAGCCACGCTGCGCATCCCGACCCTGCTGCTGTGGGGAGACGCGGACCCGATCAGTCCCGTGAAGGCCGGCCAGCGTCTGGCATCCGTGCTGCCCCGGGCGGAGCTGCACGTGATTCCGGGCGGCGGCCACGATCTCGCCTGCGCCTTCGCGAGCCAGGTGGCGCCGCTCATCGACCGCCACCTGGCCTCGCGCTGATCAGGAGCTCTGCACCTGGAACGCCTCCAGCGGCGTCTCCTCCTGCTGGCGGTGCTCGCCGGCCAGCGGCTGGCGCGTCTCCATCGACTTGATCAGCTCTTCCATTTCCGGATCGTCCTGCTTGCGCAGCTCGAGGTAGCGGGCCAGGGCATTGTCCAGCGCGGGCAGCAGGATGCCGCGCTCGCTGCTCATCGCCGCGTAGGCCGGCCGCTCCGCGGTAAAGCCGCAGGCGGCGGCCGGCCGGGCGTCGAGGCGGCTGGCATCGATCCCTGCTGCCTCGGCCGCCTTGCGGGCCAGCTCGGCCCAGGTCACGCCGCCGGCGTTGGCCAGGTGCCAGATGCCGGCCTCAAAGTCGATGGCGAGGTCGAGGCAGGCATGCACCAGGTCCGGCACATAGGTCGGCGACACCGTCAGGTCGCTGGCGGCCCTGAACGGCTCACCCCGTTCCAGGGCCTGCAGGGCGAGGGTGACGAAGTTGTGCTTGTCCCAGGGGCCGAAGAAGGCGCTGGTGCGCACCACCAATGCGCCGGGGTGCTTGTCCAGCGTGCGCTGCTCGGCTTCCATCTTGCTGCGGCCGTACACGTTCAGCGGCGACGGGGCGCTGCTCTCGAGGTAGGGCGCGTCCCGCCGGCCGTCGAACACCAGGTCGCTCGAGAAGGTCGTCAGGTGCACGCCGTGGCGGGCGCAGGCGGCGGCCAGGATCGCCGGGCCGATCGCGTTTTCGCGCATGCAGCGCTCGACCTCGTGCTCGGCCTCGTCCACGCGCACGTAGCCGGCGGTATTGATCACCGCCCACGGACGATGGAGTGCCAGCGCGCGCTCGACCGAGTCGGCATCGGTGATGTCCATGTCCTTGCGCGACAGCAGGCGGTAGGCCAGGTTGCGCTTGCGGCAGATGTGTGCGAAGGCGCGGCCCAGGGTGCCGCTGGCGCCGGTGATCAGGATCGGACGGCTGCCGGTGCCGACCAGGGTGTGGCCGTCGGCCGTGATCGAGGTGACGGCCGCGGGCGTCGCCACCGGCGGGCACAGGAAGCGGCCCGGACGGCGCCACCAGCCCTGGCCGCGCAGCACCGGATGCGACAGCGGGGTGCCGGAGGAGAGCTCGCGCATCATGCGCGCCAGCGCGGTCGGGCGCGGCTCGGGCGCCCGCACGTCGAAGGGACCGGGCTCGTAGTAGCCGCGGTTCTGGGTCACCAGGCTGTTCCAGTCGAAGGAACCGAGCAGCGACCAGACCGTGACGGCCCGCAGGTCGACGCCGTTGCTGCGCACTTCCTTGGCCGCTTCCCAGATCTCCAGCAGCCAGCGCAGCTGGTCTTCGCGGTTGGCGTCGATGTGGGCTTCGGTGATGGCCAGCGGAATCCGGTAGCGTTCCCAGATTTCGGACAGCAGCGGCGCGATGCCGGCGCTCGGAGTCGCCAGCGCGCGCGAGGCTTCGATGTCGGCGCAGGGCATGCCGTCGGCCGTGCCGCGGTGGTGCGGCGGGTAGCGGTCCGGGCGGTGATCCAGCCAGCGCTCGCTGGTCACGTAGTAGTTGACGCCGATGATGTCGGGCGGGCAGGGGTTCTCGCGGAACCACAGGAATTCGGCCTGGTCGATGCCGGTGTTGGTCAGGTAGGTCCACAGCGGATGCTCGGGACCGACCATGCCGCACAGCAGGTCCCAGGCCAGCCAGCGGCGCTCGTTGTAGAACTCGGCCACGTGGGCCAGCTCCGGTGTGCTGTAGGTCTTGCCGAGATCATCCGTCTGCACCAGCTTGGCGTTCGGGTTGACGGCGCGGATCGCGCGCATCGACAGCACCACCGCGCGGCACTGGTTCAGCAGGGCCTGGATGAAGCTGCGGTCGTCGCGCCCGTGCGGGTACCAGACGCCGTACAAGCCGGCGAAGCGGGCCGTGGTGCAGGGTTCGTTGACCGGGGTGTAGTACTCCAGCCAGGGGTAGCGCGCGGCGACGGCGCCTGCATAGTCGGCCAGCTGTTCGGCGAAGGATGGATCGACCAGGCTGGTGTGGCGCGGGCCGCTGCCGTGGTGGATCAGGCCGGCGATCGGGGTCACGCCGGCGTCGCGCAGGGCGTTCAGGCGCTCGTCCGGCCAGCGCCAGTCGGCCCGCTCGATGCCGTCGGGGGCAGTGCGCTCCCAGATGACCGGGTAGCGGATCGCGCGGATGCCGAGCGAGGCGAAACGCTCGATGTCGGCCGGGCGGGTGGCGTGGCCGTTGCGGTCGAGCTGGTGGAAATAGTCATCGCGGACGCGATTGACGGTGCATTCGAGGCCGCCCCAGAGTTCTAGCGGTCGGTTTTGGCTGTTCGTGCTCTTCGTAGAATCCATAAATCACCAATCTATTAGTTTTATTGCAACAAAAAAGTCATGGCGGTCTCTGCCAGTCCATATATCGGGGAGCATCGGCGTGTGTCGGCGGTTGACAGCGATGCGGCAACCTGCAACCATGCAATCCATGAATTTTTCGAATACACATTTCATCCTCGTTTCCTGGTGGCGCCGCTAGCAGCGCGCGGCCGGAGAGTTGAATGTGAATCACTAAACGCCGCCTCGATTCAAGGTGGCGTTTTTGTTGGCGCGGCAGGATCGGGGCAAGGAAAAAAGGAATCCCATGAGCCTGCAAACCCCTGTCAATACTGCTTCGCCTGCCGGCGCCGTCATCCTGACTGGCGACCGTCCCACCGGGCCACTGCATCTCGGCCACTTCGTCGGTAGCCTGCGCAACCGGGTAAATTACCAGGATCAATATCGCCAGTTCATCATGCTCGCGGACGCCCAGGCGCTCACGGACAACATGGATGACATAGGTAAGGTACACCGGAACGTCATTGAGGTGGCGCTCGATTACCTTGCCGTAGGGATCGACCCGGCCAAGTCCACCATCCTGATCCAGTCGCAGATCCCGGAACTGGCCGAGCTGACCTTCTATTACCTGAACCTGGTGACGGTCGCCCGCCTGGAGCGCAACCCGACCGTCAAGGCCGAGATCGTCCAGCGCGGCTTCGAGCGCGACATCCCGGCCGGCTTCCTGGTCTACCCGGCCAGCCAGGCCGCCGACATCACCGCCTTCAAGGCCGGCATCGTGCCGGTCGGCGACGACCAGATTCCGATGATCGAGCAGTGCAACGAGATCGTGCGCAAGTTCAACCGCACCTACGCCCAGGACAAGGACATCCTGGTCGAGTGCAAGGCGATCGTGCCGGAAGTCGGCCGCCTGCCGGGCATCGACGGCCGCGCCAAGATGAGCAAGTCGCTGGGCAACACCATCAACCTGGGCGCCTCCGCCGACGAGATCCGCGCCGCCGTCAAGCAGGTCTACACCGACCCGCTGCACCTGAAGGTGTCCGACCCGGGCCACCTGGAAGGCAACGTCGCCTTCCTCTACCTCGACGCCTTCGACCCGGACAAGGAAGGACTGGCCGAGATGAAGGCCCACTACGTGCGCGGCGGCCTGGGCGACTCGGTCGTCAAGAAGCGCCTGGAAGGCATCCTGCAGGAGATGCTGGCGCCGATCCGCGCACGCCGCGAGGAATTCGCCAAGGACAAGGGCCAGGTCATGCAGATCCTGAAACAGGGCACAGCCACGGCGCGCGAAGTGGCGGCGCAGACCATGGACGAGGTGCGCAAGGCGCTGGGGCTGTCCTACTTCTAATGTTTAGAGGGTAGCGCGACACGGAACCTGCGGTAGCGCAAAGTGAATGGTTTGCGCTTTCCGGTAGCTCCGTGATTCCGTCGATGGCAAGCTGCGGTTTTCCAACCGACGGAGGCTTCGATGAACAAGGGTTTGCGCTTGACCGAAACGTGGATGCGGCGGGCCTTGTGGCTTGTCGCGTTCGTATTTGCAGCTTTCCTGATTGGCCTGGGCAGCCAGGTGATCGACAACCTGGCCTATCTCGGACCGGTGCCGCCGGAAGATGCGTTCGTCGATCCGGTCAAGGCCGCCCCGCTCAAGGAGGCGATCGCGCAGGCCGGGCAGACGCGCGAGGCCGCCGGCGAGGCCCTGGCTCAGGCCGAGCACAAGCACGAGGCTGCCGAAGCAAAGACGCGCAGTGCGCGCCAGGCCTTCGACAACTGGATCGCGACCCGCCAGACCACGGCTCGGCCGGACCAGGACGACGAATTGATCGCACGCACTCGCGAGCTCGACAAACTAGTTGCAGCAGAGCACTCCGCGCTGGAGGCGGTCGAAGCGCAGCAGCAGATCCTGCTCGACGCAAAGCAGGCCGAGACCCGGGCCGGGGATGCTTACGATGCCTTGCTGGTGCCGTCGCGCAAGCTGGTCTATGAACAAGCCGAGCGCGAAGCGCGCAAAGTGTTCCTGCTGCGTATCGGCGTGACGCTGCCGCTTCTTGTGCTGGCGGGCTGGCTGTTCAGGCACAAGCGCAACGGCACCTACTGGCCGTTTACCTGGGGCTTCATCCTCTTCTCCCTGTTTGCCTTTTTCGTCGAATTGGTGCCTTACCTGCCCAGCTATGGCTATGGCGCTTACGTGCGCTACGGGGTCGGCATCGTGTTGACGGTAGTCATCGGGCGCTACGCGATCCGCTGGCTGCAGGCCTGGCTGGAGCGCCAGAAGGCCGCCGAAGCGCTGCCGGAGCAGGAACGGCGCACCACCATGCGCTACGAGCTCGCCATGGAAAGGATCGGCAAGAGCCTGTGCCCGTCCTGCGAGCGGCCCACCAACTTCCGCGACAAGACCCTGGCCCACTGTCCGCACTGCGGGATCGGCCTGTTCGACCGCTGCCAGGCGTGCCGGACGCGCAAGAATGCCTTCGGACGCTACTGCTTTTCCTGCGGCACGCCGGCCAAGCTCAGCCTGGCGGATTGACGCCCGGGCCGTTGAATTCGCGGGCGTCGATCGGGATGTCGAGGGTGAAGGTAGTGCCGGACTGGGCCGAGCTGTCGAGCACCACGGTGCCGCCGTGGCGCTGCGCGACTTCCTGAACGAAGGGCAGGCCGATGCCCCAGCCGATCTTGCCAGACTGTTCGCCGCGGTTCAGGTATTCGAAGATATCCTTGCGCCGTTCGTCGGGGATCGGATGGCCGTAGTTGTGGACCGACATGATCACGCGGCCATGGGTCTGGGCGACGTTCAGGCTGACTTCCTGTCCGTCGCCGTACTTGGCCGCGTTCGAGGCCAGGTTTTCGAGGGCGCGCCGCAGCGCACGCTCGTCCCACCAGCCGATCACGGATTCGCCGCTCGCCCGGCAATGCGCCGGCGTCGTGTCGTTCACGTGTTCGGCGACTTCCCGGGCCAGCCGCAGCGCATCCAGCTGCGCCAGGGACAAGGGCGCGGACTGCGCCGCCGGCTGCCGGATGGCGTCGAGCTGCTCCTGGATCATCTGCTCCAGGCGCAGGCCGTTTTCCAGGATCTTCTGGAGGATCTTGTCCGCTTTGCCCGGCTGCGACGCCAGCAGCAGCTCCGCACCCGACACGATGACCGACAGCGGGCTACGCATGTCGTGCGTGAGGGAAGCGGCGACCCGTTCGCGGAAGGCCCGCTGCAGGGCCGTGAATTCTTCGATGGCGTCGCGGATCGCCTGGTCGAACGACGAGCCGATGATGCGGAATTCCTGGTCGGTGAAGCGGATCCCGTGGCGCCGGGCGACCTGCAGCAGAACATCGCGCAGCAGCTGGTATTCGTGGACGATCTCGACCGCCTTGTAGTCGGTCGTGCGTGCGCGTTCGCTGCCATGCCCGGTGGCGGCGCTCGAATCGCTGGCCGCGTTTTCCCGGTCGAATCCGGGGCTCAGCGCCTCCGCGATGTTCCCGTAGAACAGGGGCAGCGTGTCCAGCAGCACGGGATGGCTGACTTCATCGGCTCCCTGGATCAGGCAGCGCACGCGCTGTTCCCATTCGGCGAAGACTTCGTCGCGGATGGCCAGCACTTTTCTCGATTGTTCGGATAAGTCTTGGGTGCTGGATTGTTGGTTTGTCGAAAGCATCATCACGAAAGCGGAGCGAGTCGATTTCTCGATCTTAACAAAACCCTCCCGTGGGGCGCGCGCAGGCTGCCGGCACCGGCAGCCTGCATCATGTGGCCGCGTTCAGTCCTGCAGATCGGCCGGCACCTTGCCGCCGTTTTGCGCCAGTTTCGTCATGACCTGCTTGTGCAGCCAGATGTTCATGCTGGCCGAATCGTTGGTGTCGCCCGTGTAGTGCAGCTCGGCCGCCAGTTCCTTGCGTGCCTGCAGGCTGCTGTCCAGGTTCAGGAGCTTGAGCAGGTCGACGATCGAGCTACGCCAGTTCAGCTGCTGGCCCGACTGCTTTTGCATGTTGGTCAGGATCTCTTCGACGTCCACCTGCTGGTTCAGGGTGGCGGCCGGGCCGGTGGCGGCGGTGGTGGTGCCGGTGTTCTGCACCGATGGCTGCTGTTGCGGCTGGGCCTGTGCCTGTGGCGCCTGCTGGGCCGGAGGCGGCGGCACGTTCTGCTGGCCGCTGCCGGACGCGGCCGGGGCGCCGCCGGTTGGCGCTTGCGTGTTGGCCGGATGATGGCCGGGGAAGATCTTGTGGAAGATGTCGCCGAGAATGCCCATGTGTTTCTCCTTGTTGTGCCTTGTTGTGTCAACGATTCTGGATGCCCTGCGCCATATGGCCCAGCGCGATCGCCAGCGCGGCGCCGCCGAGGGCTTTTACCAGGGTCGGATGCTCGGAATAGAAATTGCCCATCTGGTCGACGATGCCCGGATTCTGCCGTTCCGCATGGGCGGCGATGTCCTGCACCTGCTCGGGCGAGAGCTGGGACGCCTGTTCCGGGGTCACGCGGGTCTGGCCGCCGCCCACGAGGTTGCCGAGGGCGCCGCCGGCCACCGACGACAGCACCGAGGGACCGAGGCTGGACAGCAGCTGGTTGAGCATGCCGGCGCGCTGGTCCGGGTTGCTGTTGCCGAACAGATGGCCGACCATCTGCGGGAACGGCGGCGTCTGGTCCGAGCGCAGCGCCTGGGTCACGCCGCGTGCCACTTCCTCGCGCGGTGCCTGTTGCGCCACCCGGTCGAAGTCTTCCGCCGCCTGTGCCTGGTTGGCATTGGCGCCGCCGCCCAGGTATTGCTGCAGCAGGTTACCTAAGTCAAAGCCCATGATTTCCTCCGATGTTGGGACAGTCAAAGGAGGGAGCGTAGACCCTTTGTCCGGATCCCTCCGTACGTTCATTAACGGACAGTGCGGACAGGATGCCGCCAGGGCGGGTTTCCAGGTGGACACCCATCGCGGCAGGGCGTAAGCTGCCGCCATGATGCCTTACCTGCCGATCCTGTTATTTTTCGCCTTGTATGCCGGCGCCACCCTCGCCTGGAACTTGCCGCCGGCGGTCGGAGCGGTCTACCTGCTGCTGAGCGTGCTGTGCTTCGCCAGCTATGCACTGGACAAGTCGGCGGCCCGACGCGGCGAGCGGCGCACGCCCGAAAGCAGGCTGCTGGTGCTGGGCCTGGTGGGCGGCTGGCCGGGCGCCGTGCTGGCCCAGCAATGGCTGCGCCACAAGACCGTCAAGCAGCCGTTCCGCCGCATGTTCTGGCTGACGGTGGCGGCAAATGTGGCGGCGAATATGGCAGGTTTCCTGTGGCTGTCCCAGCGCGGATAGGAGAGTGAGCATGTGGCGCTACCCGAAAGTCCTGGCCCACCGCGGCGGCGGCACCCTGGCGCCGGAAAACACGCTGGCGGCCTTGGAGCGCGGCATGAAGGCGGGATTCCGCGCCATCGAGTACGACGTCATGCTCGCGCGCGACGGCGTGCCGGTCGTGATGCACGATCCCTTCCTGGGCCGCACCGTGCCCGGTTCCGGCCACGTGTTCGACTACGACGCGCTGGAACTGGCGGCCATGGACGCCGGCGGCTGGTTCGGCCGCGCTTTCGAGGGCGAGCCGGTGCCGCTGTTCGTCGAGTTCGCACAGTTCTGCAAGGCACATGGCGTATGGATGAACATCGAGCTCAAGCCGGCGCCGGGCTACGAGACCGAGACCGGCACGACGGTCGCGCGGATCGCCGCCGCGATGTTCGCCGACGAACTGGCGGCGGGGCAGTTGGAGCGGGCGCCGCTGCTGTCCTCGTTCAGCCAGCCGGCCCTGGCCGCGGCGCGCGAGGCGGCGCCGCAACTGCCGCGTGCATACCTGATGAGCGAACTGCCGCCCGACTGGGAGCGCCGCGCGCGCGCGGTGGACGCCGTCGCGATCCATGCCAACCACCGCCACCTGACGCCGCGGCAGGCGCATGAAGTCAAGGCGGCCGGCTTCGGCCTGTTCTGCTATACCGTCAACGAGCTGGCGCGCGCCCGCGAACTGCTGGGCTGGGGCGTGGACGCGTTCTGCACCGACCGCATCGACCTGATCGGCCCCGAATTCACATGATGTGACCCATAACGATGTGCCAGTGCAGCGAACTTCCAGGCGTATTGTAATTAGTGCAACACCTCCAATCAGCAATCCAATTCCTTTCGACAGCTACGCTATAATCATTTTCTTTATATAGCATGCTGCCCTTACACGCCCCTACGACATGAAATCCACCGAAATACGCGAAAAGTTCCTCAAGTTCTTTGAGTCCAAAGGCCACACGATCGTCCGCTCCAGCCCGCTCGTGCCGGGCAACGACCCGACGATGTTGTTGACCAACAGCGGCATGGTGCAGTTCAAGGACGTGTTCCTGGGCCTGGATACGCGCCCGTACAAGCGCGCCACCACCGTGCAGCGCTGCGTGCGCGCCGGCGGCAAGCATAACGACCTGGAAAACGTCGGCTACACCGCGCGCCACCACACCTTCTTCGAGATGCTGGGTAACTTCAGCTTCGGCGACTACTTCAAACGCGACGCGATCAACTTCGCCTGGGAACTGCTGACCAAGGTGTACGCGTTGCCGGCCGAGAAGCTGACCATCACCGTCTACTTCGAAGACGACGAAGCCTACGACATCTGGGCCAACGAAATCGGCGTGCCGAAAGAGCGCATCATCCGCATTGGTGACAACAAGGGTGCGCGCTACGCCTCCGACAACTTCTGGCAGATGGCCGACACCGGCCCCTGCGGCCCCTGCACCGAGATCTTCTACGACCACGGCGCCGACATCTGGGGCGGTCCTCCGGGCTCGCCGGAAGAAGACGGCGACCGCTTCATCGAGATCTGGAACCTGGTGTTCATGCAGTTCAACCGCGACGAAGCCGGCGTGCTGACCCCGCTGCCGAAGCCGTCGATCGACACCGGCATGGGCCTGGAGCGCCTGGCCGCCGTGCTGCAGCACGTGCACAGCAATTACGAGATCGACCTGTTCCAGGCCCTGATCAAGGCCGCCGCGCGCGAAACCGGCACGACCGACCTCGAGTCGAAGTCGCTGCGCGTGATCGCGGACCACATCCGCGCCGCTTCTTTCCTGATCGTCGACGGCATCATCCCGAGCAGCGAAGGCCACGGCTACGTCCTGCGCCGCATCATCCGCCGCGCGCTGCGCCACGGCCACAAGCTGGGCCAGACCAAGCCCTTCTTCTACAAGCTGGTCGAAGACCTCGACATCGAGATGGGCGGCGCCTATCCGGAACTGCGCGAAGCCAAAGCGCGCGTGATGCAGGTGCTGAAGGCCGAGGAAGAGCGTTTCGGCGAGACCCTGGAAAACGGCATGAAGATCCTGGAAGCGCAACTGGCCAAGGACCCGAAAAACCTGGACGGCGCCACCGCCTTCACCCTGTACGACACCTACGGCTTCCCGCTGGACCTGACCGCGGATATCTGCCGCGAGCGTAACGTCACGCTGGACGAGGCAGGCTTTGCCGCCGCCATGGAGCAGCAGAAGAAGCTGGCGCGCGCCGCCGGCAAGTTCAAGATGGCCGCCAACGTCGAGTACGCTGGCGAGAAGACCAAGTTCGTCGGCTACGATTCGCTGGTCCACAACACCCACGTGCTGGCCCTGTACTCGGGCGGGGTCTCGGTTCAGGAACTGAAGGCCGGCCAGGACGGCATCGTGGTGCTGGACACCACCCCGTTCTACGCCGAATCCGGCGGCCAGGTGGGCGATAAGGGTGTCATCAAAGCGTCGAACGGCCTGTTCGACGTCGAAGACACTCTCAAGATCCAGGCCGAGGTGTTTGGCCACCACGGCGTGCTGCAGTCGGGCTCGCTGAAAGTAGGCGACACGGTCGATGCGCAGGTCGATGAGCTCAAGCGCGCGCGCACCATCCGCAACCACTCGGCAACCCACCTGATGCACAAGGCCCTGCGCGAAGTGCTCGGTTCCCACGTCCAGCAGAAAGGCTCGCTGGTCGATCCGGACAAGACCCGCTTCGACTTCGCGCACAACGCACCGCTCACGGCTGAGGAAATCGCGCGCGTCGAGCAGATCGTCAACGCCGAGATCCTGCAGAACCATCCGACTCAGGCCCAGCACATGTCGATGGATGACGCGGTCAAGCACGGCGCCATGGCCCTGTTCGGCGAGAAGTACGGCGACACCGTGCGCGTGCTCGACATCGGCTCCTCGAAAGAGCTGTGCGGCGGCGTGCACGTCACCCGTACCGGTGACATCGGCCTGTTCAAGATCGTCTCGGAGGGCGGCGTCGCTGCCGGCATCCGCCGCGTCGAGGCGGTGACGGGCGAGGGCGCGCTGGCATGGGTGCAGGCGACCGCTCGCCGCCTGCAGGACGCAGCAGCAAGCCTGAAGACCGGCCCGGACGAGCTGCCGTCGCGCATCGCCCAGGTGCAGGACCAGGTGAAATCGCTGGAGAAGGAAGTCAACGCGCTGAAGTCGAAGCTGGCGGCGGGCCAGGGCGATGAGCTGGCCGGCAAGGCGGTCGATGTCGGCGGCCTCAAAGTGCTGGCCGCGACCATGGACGGCGCCGACGTTGCCGCCCTGCGCGAGACCATGGACAAGCTGAAGGACAAGCTCGGGACCGCCGCCATCGTGCTGGCCTCGGTGCTAGAGGGCAAGGTCAGCCTGATCGCCGGCGTCACCAAGGACGCCACCGGCAAGGTCAAGGCCGGCGAACTGGTCAACTTTGTCGCCCAGCAGGTCGGCGGCAAGGGTGGCGGCCGTCCGGACATGGCCCAGGCCGGCGGTACCGATCCGGCGGCGCTGCCGCAGGCACTGGCCGGCGTGGCCGGCTGGGTCGGCGAGCGCGTGTAAGACGTAGGGTGGGCACGGGTGTCCACTAGGAAGCGGGCTGGCGAGCGCATGTAATGCCGAGCTAGATTTCCTTGCCTGTCAACATATTGCTGTTGTCACAGCGCAACGTGGATACCATATTTTGGTGCGGCGCGTCATAATCCTGTAATTGGAGTACCATGCGGGCATATGCCCCCAAATCCGCAGGCAAATGATGAGCGAAACCATACTCGACACCGGCACCATCGAGATTCAGAAGGATCTCGATGCACGTGGCTTGAACTGCCCGCTGCCGATTCTGAAGGCCAAGAAGGCCCTCGCTGAACTGGCGAGCGGCGAAGTGCTGCGCATCGTTGCGACCGACACCGGCTCGGTGCGCGACTTCCAGGCCTTCGCCAAGCAGACCGGCAACGCGCTGCTGGCGCATACCCAGATCAACGGCGAATTTACCTTCTGGCTGCGCCGTAAGTAACACCGACACGTTTTACCCAACGGGGCAGGACGGCAGCAGCCCCGTGTCTTTCGCAAACTGACAAATCAAGCTTCCCGCAGAATTAGGGGCTTTCTTCTAGTCGAAAAACGCACGATCGTGCTTTAATTCTGTGTTGAAGCAGTTTTGCTCTTATAATTCGAATCATTTTTAGTCAGTCTCACTCCATTTCAAAGGCCCACTATGAAAGTCCTGGTACCCGTCAAACGCGTGGTCGACTACAACGTCAAGGTCCGCGTCAAATCCGACGGCAGCGGTGTCGATATCGCCAACGTCAAAATGTCGATGAACCCTTTCGATGAGATCGCGCTTGAAGAAGCGACGCGCCTGAAGGAAGCCGGCAAGGTGACCGAGGTCGTGGCGGTGACCTGCGGCGTGACCCAGGCCCAGGAAACCCTGCGTACCGGCATGGCAATCGGCGCCGATCGCGGCATCCTGGTCGAGACTGGCGCTGAGATCGAGCCGCTGGGCGTGGCCAAGGTGCTGAAGGCCCTGGCGGATAAGGAGCAGCCGCAGCTGATCATCCTGGGCAAGCAGGCGATCGACGATGATTCGAACCAGACCGGCCAGATGCTGGCGTCGCTGCTGGGCTGGCCGCAGGCGACCTTCGCCTCGAAGGTCGTGCTGGAAGACGGCAAAGTGACCGTGACCCGCGAAGTGGACGGCGGCCTGGAAACCGTTTCCTTGACCCTGCCGGCGATCGTCACCACCGACCTGCGCCTGAACGAACCGCGCTATGTGACGCTGCCGAACATCATGAAGGCCAAGAAGAAGCCGCTCGAGACCATCAAGCCGGAAGACCTGGGCGTCGACGTGACCCCGCGCCTGAAGACCCTGAAAGTGTCGGAGCCGGCCAAGCGTTCGGCCGGCATCACGGTACCGGACGTGGCGACCCTGGTGGCCAAGCTGCGCACCGAAGCCAAAGTCATCTAACTGTTCGGCTCAACTAAGGATAAAGAGAACATCATGGTCGCACTCGTCATTGCAGAACACGACAACGCCACGCTCAAGGGCGTCACCCTGAACACCGTGACCGCGGCCGCCCAGTGCGGTGGCGAAGTCCACATCCTGGTCGCCGGCAGCGGCTGCGGCGCCGTCGCCGAGCAGGCCGCGAAGATTGCCGGCGTCTCGAAAGTGCTGGTCGCCGATGCGCCGCACTTCGCC